>DATFLI010000370.1:0-6254 GCA_035267805.1 Balneolaceae bacterium
CTGGGAGCTTTATGATCTGAAAAATGATCCTCAAGAGCTGAACAATCTCTATGACATCTCAGCCTACAAACCGGTAGTCGATAGTTTGAAAAAGCAATTGAAGCAACTACAGATTCAATATAGGGATACCTCGTTTGCAGCCAGTTTGACGCATGATAAATGACAACGGATCTCTTTGCTATACTTATAAATAACCATAGAGTAAGCACATTAATGTCTCAGATTTACTTAGCTGGCTAGAACTCTATGGTTGGTACTGCAAATGCGGCAGACTATGACTGCATAAATAGAAATTTTATAAATCTTTTAAATCTACGGACAAGAATAGACCCCACAGGTTTTATTCCCAAAAGGGATTAGAAGACGTTAAATTGCTCTACCCACCATGTAATTTATGCAATTGTAGAAAATATATATTTCGTTTTTGCATAAAATTAAATGATTATTTACATTATTTGCATGAAATATTGCAAAGGGAATGGTTTAATTCGTAATTTATATGGGAAATTATGAGATACAAACATTTACTTACAGTTTTATTGACTCTGGGGGTATTAGCATGTCTAGCCCCCACTAGCTATGGGCAACAGGCAACGGTTCAGGGAACAGTTACTGATTCCCAAGGCGAATCTTTACCGGGTGTGAATATTACTGTTAAAGGTACCACCCGGGGGACAACGACGGATAGTACAGGATTTTATAAATTATCGGTAAATCCTATTGATACATTAGTTTTTTCGTTTGTGGGATTCCAAAGGAGGGTGATTCCAGTAAACGATAGAAATACTATTAATGTAACTTTATCACCTTCAACTTTACAATCTGAAGAACTTGTTGTCGTGGGATATGGAACACAGCGTAAAAAGGACTTAACAGGATCTATCAGTAGTGTGGACTCTGCTGAGGTTACAAGCCAACCGGCGTTGACGGCTACCGACGCCCTCCAGGGTAAAGTGCCGGGGGTTAATATCATCAAGAATGATGCCCCGGGAGCTACCCCCACAGTTATTATGAGGGGATTGGGTACGGCGCTCGGTGGACGTAATCCCTTATATATTGTGGATGGCGTACCAACAGACAATATTAATAATATCGCTCCTTCAGATATTAAGAGCATTGACTTTTTGAAGGATGCCGCGGCTGCCTCTATTTATGGTGTCCGTGCTGCTAATGGTGTTATCATTGTTACAACCAAGCAGGGAATGGGTAAACCCGAGTTTAATGTCAAGGCTTATACTGGCTATAATACCGTACTTAACCGGGTGAAGATGGCCAATGCCGATCAATATATTACCTATAGCAATGAAGAGAATGCACAACGAAAAAAATATCTGAACGCAACTGATACCTATCAGCTGGCTCAGGATCAAAAGTATAATACAAACTGGTTTGATGCATTGCTTGAACCAGGTTATGTAGTTAATGCAACGGCTTCTATTGGGGGCAAAAGTGGTGATATCAACTACTATTTTAGCTACAATCTTAATAAACATAAGGGGATACTAGACAATCAGGATTTTTGGCGACAAACTTTACGGAGTAATAACAAGTTTCATCTCTTCAATGATTTTCTGGAAGTTGATCAAACATTAAACGTTTCTTTCTCACAAGAACATCCACAACCATTCAGTGCGTTTACTACTGCTTTTACCCAATCGCCACTGGTACCGACTTTTTATCCCAACGGTCGGTACGGTCAGCCTTTTGTTAATACCACAACAGGGGTTGTGACCTACCAAGGGAATGCTGGTGATAAAATAGGGAGATTAAACAACCGAGGTAACCCATTGGCAACTATCGCTTTCAATCACAGGAAGAGCAATACGGTGGAATTGCAGGGGAAGGTGTCGGCGATATTTAAACTGACGGATTATTTGACTTTTACATCCCGGCTGGGCGGACACAAATATTACAATGATAACCGAACCTATAATCCTATAGAACAACGGTGGATCGCAAACGATCCCACCCGCACCGCTAGTCAATATCAGACGAATAAGGAGGCCAATCCGGGCGCAACGGGTTGGGCTAATAATTCTCTCTATATTGCAAATACCCAAACTTTGCGCTGGAATTGGGATAACTTTCTGAATTTTTCAAAATCTTTTGACCGGCATAATCTGAATGTTACTCTGGGGATGTCTAGTGAAAAAGATGGTTCGGGACAGACATTTAATGGAACGGCTTACGATGTACCTCAAAAAGAGCAGTATTGGAACTTGGATTTTGGTTCGGATCAATATGACAAAGTTGTCAACCAGCATCATTTTACTCCGAGCACTTTGCTCTCTTATTTTGGTCGTGTTCAATATAATTACGACCAGCGTTATTATATCTCCGGTACGTTGCGACGCGATGGTTCAAGTATATTCAAGAATACAGGCGATTATTACGACTATTTCCCTTCGGTTGCTGTGGGCTGGAATATCACGAATGAAGAATTTATGAGCGATAACGACTTTTTCGATCATTTAAAACTTCGTGCCAGTTGGGGTAAGCTGGGAAATCAGAATGTACCGCTTAATACCACTCAAATTGAAACCAGCACTGGGAGCAGCAGTCAGAACTATGTGTTCGGACCCGATCAGACGTTACGGTTTGGAGCATATGTTGGATCTCCGGCTCGTAACCTTTCATGGGAAATCGTTAAAGAATGGAATGCTGGTGCAGATATCATCGTCTTCGATAATCGCCTAACCACCAATATTGATTTGTATCAAAAGACAACCGAAAACGTCATTCTACAGGTGAATCCTATCCCTGATTCTCAATTTGAGGGTAGCTTTTTTGATCACGGAGGAGAAGTGGTCAACAAGGGATTGGAGATCTCAATGGATTGGTCCGACGATATTACGAGCGACTTCTCTTACAATATTGGCGTTAACTTTTCCTACAATCATAATGAAGTTACCCATGTCAGACCAGCTTACGAAGGGGAAACCGGGGGGAGCCTGAATAACGGTCAGATCACAAAACGGTTAGCTGACCACCAGCCTCTCGGTGCTTGGTGGATGTATGAAGCTATCGGGGTATGGCAGAGCCAAGAACAAATCGATAATAATCCTTCTATTGGCGGGGCACAGCCTGGTTTCTTGCGATACAAAGATCAAAATGGCGACGGTGTTATTGATGAGCGCGATAAAAAATATTTTGGGTCATACGTTCCGACCTACAATTACGGTATCAAAGTAGGCCTGAATTATAAACAGTTTGATTTTAGTCTTGATGCTTTTGGCGCAGGCGGCAACAAAGTATATAACGGATTAACTAGCCAGCGTTGGGGTGGAGAAAATGTTTCTGAATATGTGTTTAATCACCGCTGGACTGGACCGAATTCTACTAACACTGATCCAGCGGCATTCCGTGATCACCTGCCTTCTAACTATTATCTGGAAGATGGTTCCTACTTGCGGATCAATAATATCACCTTGGGCTATAGCCTGAATATGGCGAAGATGTTCAGTCATGTGCGTAAGGTTCGCTTTTATGTGAGTGCTCAAAATCCATTTTTGTTTACGGGTTATACAGGCTTCACGCCTGAATTGCAAGGTAATCAGAATGGCGATCCGTATGGTACGTCAGGTATGGAGCTTGCAGCATACCCGAATACCCGGACCCTCCTTTTTGGTATTAATTTAGATTTTAAATAACAAACAGGTACAGAATAATGAAAACTCAAAGCAAATTTTCTATCATACTTGTTGTCACCCTCTTGCTGGTTGGTTGTAGCGATAGCTTTTTGAATGTTGATTCCAGGGGGAAAATCGAGGAAAAAGATCGCAACACGACTTATGCTCCCAAGCAATTTGTCACGGGTGTTTATGGCAGTTTTACGACCTGGGATTATGCCTTTGCGTGGCTGGGAGTCACAGAAATCATATCCGATAATGCCGATAAGGGAAGTGTATCATCAGATACCGGAGTTGACAAAGGCCGGCTTGATAACTTCCAATTTACGAGCGCTTCAATTTCTGTTGCGGCCATGTGGAACAGATGGTATAAAACGATTGGTAGAGCTAGCTACGCAATTGATTATACCCGGTCTTTTGGATTAGATGACGAAGCTTATAAAAATCGACTGATAGGTGAGTCAAAATTCTTGCGGGCCTTATCTTATTTTTACCTGGTACGCTATTTTGGGGATGTCCCGATACAAAGCAAAGATCCCGCTGTAAGGGCACCAAAAGATAGTGTTTATGCCCACATCATTAGCGATTTAAAGAGTGCTGAAGAATCATTGCCGTTAAAAAGCGAGTATGCCCCCGAAGATCTTGGCCGGGCAACAAAAGGGGCAGCCCAAGCATTGTTATCTAAGGTTTATTTACAACGGAAGAATTGGTCTGAAGCTTTGAATTATGCCAATAAAGTGATCAATTCTGGTGAATACGATTTAGAACCGAACTATGAGGACATCTGGAAAGAAAGTCATGAAAACGGTATTGAGTCTATTTTTGAAATCCAGGCTCGGGGTAAGGCACCTGCTCACGGCGTACAGCAATATTCGCAGACGCAGGGGGTCCGCGGCCCCGGGGGCTGGGGATGGGGCTTTAACGTACCCAGTCAAAATCTAATCGATACTTACAATGCCGAGGGTGATTCTATCAGGAAAAATGCAACGATCATTTTTCCCGGTGAGACCATGTGGGATGGCAGACAAATAAGTTCTAACATAGTCAACAGGGGATATAACCAGAAGGCTTACTCCAGTGCCGATTTGGGCGCAGGGGATACCGACAAAAATATTCGGGTGCTGCGTTATGCTGAAGTTCTGTTGATTAAAGCCGAAGCAGCCAATGAATTGGGAAATACGCAGGCATCACTGGATGCCCTGAATGAGGTACGCGATCGTGTAAATCTGCCCCATGTTACCACTACCGATCAAACAGCATTGCGCCATGCTATCTGGAAAGAACGTCGGCTGGAACTTGCTTTTGAACATGACCGGTGGTTTGATTTATTGCGTACCGGACAGGCAGCAGAGGCTATTAAAAATTCAGGAAATGCTGAAGCTGCTGCCAATTTTGATGAGCATTATACGCTCTTCCCGATTCCAATTGAACAATTGCGCAAAACGCCGGATATGCGACAAAACCCCGGTTACTAATGAAAAGGTACGACTATATTTTCGTCCTTTATTCTTTTTAAAATTCAATTAATGATTAAAGCCTTGTGTGATATTAAACCTTAAATCTCACAGGGCTTTGGTTTTAATTATTCGAAGATAAAGATAATAAATCCATTTGAAGTTGATGTCACATGATATCTCGAGGGGTGATTTTTTAAGACTTACCGGAACAGGATATGGAATGTCAATATTGGGTTTTAGCTCTCTCGGCAAAGGAGTGCAGGGGCTTCCTCCCATTTTGCTTTTTGGTATTCCCCAAAAAGTGCAGACGCGATGGACGAGTCTCAAAAATCAACGAGGTCTGGAAGAGGAAGGAGCAAAAGAGAATGATGGGGCCAAAAGGCACGCTTTTGATTAGATTAAGGCCGGAGAAACCTGTGCATTGCTGGAAACCGAGGGAGCTGGAGTAGTAAATCGTATCAAAATGACGATCCAGGATCGCTCGCCGTTAATGTTGCGATCGCTCCGTATCGATATGTATTGGGATTGGGCTGAAAACGGGGCCGATATGAAATTTATAAGTATCGACTGACAAGGAAGATTTATAAAATTGCTGGAACCCGGAAAAAAACATCGATGAATTACCCGATGGCTGGATAAATTTTTACCGGTGTGATGATTGGTCTTCCACGGCTTATTTTTACTTGGATAAAGGGTTAATGAATTGCCCGAGTTGTCACCTGTGCATCTGTGATTTGCTAAATTGACGTAAAAGGATATTTAATTAAACTACTACGAATTATGAAGTTGAAAAAGATATTAAGACTCTATAGTCCTTTTTTACTGGTAGTCCTGTTTGCTATAAGTTGTAGCATAAAACAGTCTCCTCCCACAGATAGCAACTCGACAACAGATACAACAAGGGTCGAGAGGATTTCCAGAGATTCTCTGTTAACGTTAACCCAAGAGCGTACCTTTCAATATTTCTGGGACGGTGCCGAGCCCCATTCCGGGATGGCGCGGGAGCGATATCATGTGAATGGCGTATATCCTCAAAACGATAAAAATGTGGTTACGACGGGTGGCAGTGGTTTTGGAATTATGGCTATTCTCGTAGGTATTAAACGCCATTTTATAACCGAACAACAAGGCGTGAATCGGCTGGAAAAAATCGTCAATTTTCTTGAAA
>DATFLI010000371.1:0-12144 GCA_035267805.1 Balneolaceae bacterium
ATGGGAATGTCGGAATTTTACGGCACACCGAATGAGAAAGAGTCGATTGCAACGATTCACCGAGCCCTGGACTTAGGTATTAATTTCCTGGACACGGCTGATATGTATGGCGTCGGTAATAATGAAAAATTAGTGGGTAAAGCGATAAAAAATCATCGTGATGAAGTTGTAATTGCTACCAAATTCGGGATTGTCCGCAGTAATAACGGCAGCTTCGATGGGGTCAATGGCCGGCCCGAATACGTACGAAAAAGTTGTGAAGCAAGTCTGCAGCGTCTCGGAATCGACACTATTGATCTCTATTATCAACATCGCGTAGATCCTGAAGTTCCTATTGAAGAAACGGTTGGTGCCATGTCTGAACTTGTCGAAGAGGGCAAGGTTCGGTACCTGGGATTATCTGAAGCATCCCCGGAAACGATGAAACGGGCACAGGTTGTTCACCCTGTCACAGCACTGCAGACTGAATATTCTCTTTGGAGTCGTGATGTTGAGAATGAAATCCTGCCGGCCTGCCGAAAGCTCGGAATCAGTTTTGTAGCTTACAGCCCGCTGGGCCGCGGTTTTTTGACAGGCAGCATCAAAAAGTTTGAAGATCTTCCCGAAGATGATTATCGCAGGTATACCCCCCGTTTTCAAGGTGAAAATTTTGACAAAAACCTGGAACTGGTCGAACATATCGAAGAATTGGCGGCCCAAAAAGGATGCACCGCTCCTCAACTGGCTATTGCATGGCTGCTGGCCCGGGGAGATGACATCGTGCCTATTCCCGGTACCAAGCATCGCCAATATGTCGAACAAAATGCCGCTTCCGCTGACATTGAGTTTACCGACGATGAGCTGGAAAAGATAGAAGAAATTGCTCCCAAAGGCGTCGCTTCCGGCCCGCGGTATCCCAAAGAAAAGATGGCAAGTATCGACTGGCAATAGCTGGATGAAGCATTATTTCGACAACTGATCGTCTACCTCTTAACAGCTACTTTATAGAGCCAAATGCAGAAAAATATGGCGGCTATGCCACCGAGCCAGTTGGCATAAGGAGCAAAGGATGGCGAGACTATCCTCAGAGCGTCCGTACTTTCTTGAATCGCAAAAGGAATCGCTAAAATAATACCAATCAGTGCTTCACCTGTAATCAACCCTGAGGAAAAAAGGAGTCCGCGTTGTTCGGCATTACTCACAGCCTCTTCGGGGTCCTCTCCGGCTGCCAATGCCCGTGCTTTCACCTTACGTGCAGCATACCAGGCGATCATTCCACCAATAAAGATGGGCACTGTGAGTTCAATTGGAAGATAGATTCCAACGGCTACAGCCAAAACCGGGGCTCGAAAATCAGATCCCCTGGCTTCTAACACTTTATCCAGAATAATAATACCAACGGCGATGACCGCGCCGATCCAGATCATATTCCATTCTAAATTGCGGGCAAAAACTCCTTCGGCTACCGATTGCATAAGGGTTGCCTGTGGAGCGCTTAGCATTTCGTTGGGATTCATACCCGGACGGGGCAATATGCCTCCCATTCCATAAGCGTTAAATAGCAAACTAAGAATCGGGGCAATGACTAACGAAGCAGCGATCACACCTACGATTTGCATGATCTGTTGTTTATAAGGAGTTGCGCCCACTAATTGGCCGGCTTTTAAGTCCTGCATATTATCTCCGGCAATGGCAGCCGCACAAGAAACCATCGCTCCAACCATAATAGCGGCTGCGGCTGCAGCTTTAGCTTGAGCCGTATCCACCGAAAATTGTAGCTGGGTTCCCAGAAGTGCCAACAAAATGAGTGCCGTAGCAAGAATGGTAGCTATTGTAACTCCCGAAATAGGATTATTAGAAGATCCCACAAGACCGGCCATATACCCTGCAACCGACGAAAATAAAAATCCTGCAACTAATGAGAATAAAGCTCCTACCGCCATGGTCGTCCAATATAACCCGCTTGTGACAGGCAGATTTGAAGTATCAATAACTTGTGTAAAGACAATAAATATAGGAATGGCCAATCCAATAATTCCCCACAGCACATAATTAATAGGCATGTCTTGTTCCGTCCGAATGATCGCTTGCTTTTCACCGGAACGAGCTTTTTTTACAGCCTCAAAAGACGACATAATGCCATCTTTCAACGGTTTAGCCAACGAAATAAGAGCCCAGACACCCCCTACAACCATTGATCCGACCCCCATATAGCGAATTTTTTGACTCCAAATTTCCAATGCAGCATCATATCCGGTAGAGTGACCCACTATTTTTGCGACATGTGCCGGATCGGCAAACGCCGTATACAAAGGAATTCCAAACAACCATGAAATAAGTCCGCCGGCAAAGACCATGACGGCAATATTTAATCCTACAATATATCCGACCCCGAGCAGTGCTACTGAAAGATCCGTCCCCATCCCAAAAATAGATTGGCCGATTGTTAGGGAGCCGCTTACAGTGCCTGTAAAAATCTTCAGCCCGGTTTGTCCCAATTTGTAAAGAGCCCCGAAAAGTCCTGCCAGTCCGATTTGCTTGATTCCTTTTCCACCTTCGGTGCCAGCTTTCAGGACTTCACCCGTAGCAACCCCTTCCGGAAATTTTAATCCCTGCTCAATAATCAGCGCCCGGCGTAAAGGAATAGTAAATAGCACTCCAAGCACCCCGCCAAACATGGCGATGGCTGTGGTATCCCAGAAAGGAAAGTCACCCCAGTACCGCAGCAAGATCAAAGCAGGCAATGTAAAAATGACACCGGCAGCCAGGGATTCCCCCGCCGAAGCAGCAGTCTGAACAATGTTATTCTCTAAAATATTGGACTGTTTGAAAAACCGAAGTATAGCCATTGATATCACCGAGGCCGGAATAGAGGCCGAAACCGTCATACCAACTTTTAATCCCAGATATGCATTTGCCCCGGCAAGGATTATTGAAAGGACGATTCCCAACACTACAGCTTTAATTGTTACTTGCGGTAAATCATCTTCGGCGCGAACGTAAGGTAAAAAATCCTGTGATTTATTACTCAAAACTATACTCTCGTTTTATTTAACTTTGACACAAATTAACACAACTTGAAGAGAAAACAAGTCAATGGGGTTTACTAATATAAAGGCTGGACAATAACATCGTTAAGAAGTTAGGAATCAGATTCTGAACCACGAGAACTTTGAAAATCAACAGGACTATCAGAAACGCTACAATTCCAATTACCGTCCAGTATTTTAAAGGCTTTAATTTTTCCCAAAAGGATGGTTGTCTTGATTGACTTGAAGACTTATCCGTATCGTCCCCGGTTGTGGAAAATCCTTTTCGGATCATTGCGCCCCATTCCTTATTCCCTTTAAAAAAATCAATCAGCCCCTTGAATCGCCACCATGTGTGAATTTGACGATAACCTATATTTTCAAGAAATGCATAGAGGGTGAGCAATCCGACATCGCCAGTCGTTGGATAACGCCGATATGTAAATTCTTCACAGAGAACTGCTGAAACGGACAGTACCATCCCCAACAACACCGCAACGGTAAAAAACAAGAGCACAAATGTTGAGTTGATATATCCCGTAGCCAGAATAAGGAAGAAGTAAACAAATCCGACAAGTTCAATGATGGGGCCCAACATCTCCACAAAGACGAAATAAGGCATTGCCAACAGCCCCAAGCGCCCGAACTTTGGATTGAACAACATTTTTTTATGTCGCCACAGGGTATCGGCCAACCCACGTTGCCAGCGATTACGTTGTTTTCCAAGCACCGACCAATCCTCCGGGACTTCAGTCCAACAGACCGGCTCGGGCAAAAATCGAATATTGTATTTTTCGTTCTTTTCCCTGAAATGCTCATGCAAGCGTACAACCAGCTCCATATCCTCACCTACAGTGTCATGTAGATATCCTCCTACCTCCAATACCGCTTTGCGATCAAATACTCCGAAGGCACCCGAAATAATGAGCAGACTTTCCAGGTAATCCCAACCCACGCGGCCAAATAAAAATGCACGCAAATACTCAACGGACTGGATACGGGCTAAAAAAGAATCCGGCATATCCACCTCTTTGACGATATAATCTTCGATCTTGCAACCGTTTGCCACCCGGACAATTCCGCCTACCGCAATCACATGTTCATTTTCCACAAAAGCTCGCAGCAGCTTCATCAAAACATCCGGATCCAAAATAGAATCTGCATCGATAGCACAAAGCAAATCTTTGCTGGCCATATTTATGCCCGCATTTAAGGCGTCCGCCTTCCTTCCATTCACTTTATCCACCACTATTAACTCACCATATCTTTTGGATCGATATACTTGTTTAATCGGCTTGTGATCAATAGGCAAGTGAGAAGGCGTTGGCACTTCAAATAATTCGAAATGTATCTTGAGTTTTTGCAGCGTCTGATCGGTACTTCCGTCGTTGATTACTATGACTTCAAAATCAGGAAACTGTATCTGCAAAAGAGCTTCTACGGATGGGATAATATTCGCCTCTTCGTTAAATGCCGGAGATAAAATACTAACCGGCTTATAAAGTTCCGACCGGAAGAGCCCCGTCAGTTGATAGACATCGAAGTAATCTTTTTGGGATTGGATGTAAAAATAGGAAATTACAACGAGCACGATATACACCAAATTCACAAGCAAAAAATAGCTGATGAAAAACCAATTCAATGGTTCCATTAGATTGATAAAATCATGAATGTAAATCGATAAGTCGGGCATGATTCCTTATAGACTTTCAACCAATGAACGGATATTCAGTTTAGTATCCGAATAAGATAACTGCAGTAACTTTTCACCCTGTGCTCCATTTTCATCCAGTGCCGTTACCGCAGCTAATTTAACCTGAAAATTATCGTCATCAAGCAGACCGAATATAGCTTCAAGGTTTTCTTGTCCACCAAATTTACCCAGCGATTCGACAACCGATCGTCTGACTTCAGGGCTTTTATGATTTATATGCCTCTTTATCTCTTCAGTTGCCTCGATATTAAAAAAGTTACCCTGAGCTCGAATCAAAGCCGGTAAAACATCTGAGTTATTCCAGCGATACTTGGTAGACTTCATCTTATTAAAGAAAAAAGGCATCAAATCCTGATATCCCAACTCTATAGCTCCTTGGATAAGGATACCGGCGCTTACCGGTGATACTTTCTTATCCTTAATAAGTTCTCGCATAACCTGCGATTCTTCGGTTTCTTGTTTTAGCTGTTTACTGTGAAATTTATATATCATTTCCAGTAACGCCATTCTAGAGAATTTTTCCCTTTGTGCAATAGCCCGTAAGGCTTTGGCTCTAATTTCCACCTCCTTGCTTGCCATCAAAGCCGAAGCAGCAGAAAAAGCCAGCATTGAATTTCCAGATGATAAAAATGACTTAAGCTTCTCAATCACTTTATAATTTTCCAGCCGGATATAGCTGAAGTAACTACAGGCTTTTATAAGGTTTACTGTTTTGTGGGATTGCAACTGCTTAAAGTGATAATCGAAAATCGGAGATAAATGGAGTACCTCTTGTAATTGAGTTACTTCCGTTCCCTTTAAATTCTCCATCATCTCGTAGATAATTTCTTCAAAGACGGAATATTCTCTGGGATCGTCTGTAAGATACTGTTCTACCTTATTGCGACTTAAATCTTTATTGAGATAGGCTAAAATGATCGGGTACCATTTATCTCTGTACGATTCAGCTAACTTCTCATTTTTTCTATGCTGCATTCTCGCAGTAACAGATACAGCGAATAAGATCAAGGTAAGCACAAATAAAATAGACATAACGGTCCACAAGAGATGGACAGAGAAAATTGAAATGTTATTCTGTATAAGAATAATAGAATCGGCCAAAAATAATTAATTTAGGGCTTTTTGAATACGCATTAACAATTCATCAGGCTTGAAGGGTTTTTCCATATAATCATCCACCTTTAGGTTAAAGCCTTTCTCCATATCCTCAATTCTGCTTTTGCTGGTCAGCATTATTACTTTCGTATCGGCCGTTTCAGGATCTTCACGAAGTTGTCGTAAGATTTCGAAGCCGTTCATGCTGGGAAGCATCACATCAAGAATAACCAAATCGGGATTCAATTCTTTCACCGCCTCTAGCCCGTCCTTGCCATTCGTGCGATGCTCAAAAGCATAGCCACTACGTTTTAACTTAAATGTTATAAGCTTCGCTATGGCCATATTATCTTCAACGACCAAGATCATGTGATGACCTCTATTATTTGACATAATGGGGGATGATATGCAGTTTCTTTTAATATTTAAAGAAAATATTAAACCTCATTTGCAACACCAATAAGAAAACCAAATTCTTTTAATGCAATGTAACAAGCCCTTCCAGCACCCGGAACCACCGATACCTGAAAAACGAAGAACAGCGATTGCAAGACCTGCCGTCCATTGTTATTCTTTATACACTTCCCGAAAGAGAGTTCAAGGCCCTGTATCGACTGGCTTCCAAGACCTGTGAAACACCGGTGTCCTTAATTAATCTTATTGATACTGATTTCCGGTGGTCCAAATCGGGTATCGGAACTAATAACGATAAAGTATCGCGTTCAGAGAGTATTTGCCAATATACAATAATGTCAGAAAATATGCTTGCGGTCAGAAGAGCTGAAGGCAGATGCAAGATTTAAAGAATCATCTTATGTCAAAGAGGTAGTTTTATTGCTTTCCTGAACTGTTTTCGATTCTTACCTTTGGGCTCAGTTTATTTAAACCTAAAAGTATTTTGCTTCATGAAAATTACCATTGACCAGCTTGAAGGAACTCACATGCAGGCCCAAAATGAGCAGGGTGGACTCATCCGTATGGACGGCTCTACAAATATTGGAGGATTAGAAGGTGGATTCAGTCCCATGCAGCTCTTGCTGGCCGGTGTCGGCGGTTGCAGTGCAATCGATATTATTGGCATTCTCAAAAAACAAAAGCAAGAATTAAAAGACTTGAAAGTTGAAATAGACGGTGATCGTCAAAAAAAGGGCACCTATTCCGAATTTAAGACCATCCATATCAAATATATTTTTACCGGTGATCTTGATGAGCACAAAGTTGAACGTGCCATTCATTTATCCCTTGATAAATACTGCTCGGTTTCCAAGACGCTTGAAAAAGCATCCGAAATCACCCATAGTTACGAAATAAAATCTTCATAACCCCATTTATGAGCAAGCCAAAACCAGAAACCCAATCTATCCGCACACAAACCAAGCGAACCGAACAGCACGAACATTCCACCCCGCTGTTCATAACTTCCAGTTTTGTCTTCGACTCCGCGGAACATGCTCGTGCCCTCTTTGCCAACGAAGTTGAAGGTAATGTGTACAGCCGCTACTCAAATCCCAATACCAATGAATTTGAAGAAAAGATGTGCCGTCTGGAAGGTGGGGATGCTGCCATTGCCACAGCTTCAGGCATGTCCGCCATATTTTCCAGCTTAGCCGGCTTACTGGAACAGGGCGATCATGTGCTTGCCTGCCGTTCACTGTTTGGATCATCCCACCAAATACTCAACGGTATTCTTCCCAAATGGGGTATCGACTTTACATATGGGGATATTGATAAACCTCAACAATGGGATGAGCTTATCCAAGACAATACCCGCGTACTCTTTTTGGAAACACCTTCCAATCCGGGCTTGGATTTGATCGACCTGGAATGGGCGGGCAAACTGGCTAATGCCCACAACCTGATAATGATCGTCGACAACTGTTTTGCCACGCCTTACTTGCAGCAACCTATAAAATACGGAGCCGATCTGGTGCTGCATTCCGCCACAAAATTTATCGACGGCCAAGGGCGCGGTATCGGTGGCATCATCGTAGGTAAGCAGCGATACATCGATGAGATCAGTTTTTTCACGCGCCATTCGGGACCCGCCCTATCCCCTTTTAATGCCTGGATGTTTTCCAAAAGCCTGGAAACCTTGCCGGTTCGCATGGAACGCCATTGCGATAATGCTCTTGATCTGGCCGAATTTTTGGAAGGTCATGCAAATGTTGAGTGGGTCAAATATCCCCATCTGGAAAGTCACCCACAGTACGAACTTGCTAAAAAACAGATGAAAAAAGGTGGTGGCGTCGTAGCCTTTAACATTAAGGGCGGTTACGAAAAAGCCAAGACATTCCTGGATAAGCTCGAAACCATTTCTCTCTCAGCTAATCTTGGGGATTCCCGAACCATTGCCACACACCCTGCCTCAACAACCCATTCCAAACTGTCCGAAGAGGAACGCGCAGCGGTAAATATTACTCCCGGCATGATGCGCATCGCAGTCGGGCTGGAAGCAGTTGAGGATATTGTTGCGGATATCGACCAGGCACTGGGTTAGATTTTAACCGACCATTAAAAAGCAGTGCCATACTAAGCAGTGTTCTTGTTTCTTTTAACAAGGCTGTAGTCGAATATCTTTCAAAATAAGATCGCATAGTTGCCTAATGGCAATTCTCTAAAGCACCTTCGAGTCCTCAATACAGTGATAGATTCGACTCCGTTCGCTTTGCTCTCTTCGCTCACCATGACATCAACTTTATTTGAAATGTACAAACAATTTTAAAGTTACAATTTTACTTACCTAACAGAATTAGGTAAATTAATTTGCAACTTTACCTAGAAGGATTAGGTATACTATACTTAAGTACCTAATTGATCTAGGTGTAATCAAAATAATTTACTCATGATCTCACGCGAACTGAAAGCGGCATCCTCCAAACCTATGATCCTATCCATCCTTTCTCACGGCGAAAGTTATGGATACCAAATCATCCAAAATATTGAAGAATTGTCGGACGGGGAATGGAAATGGTCGGAAGCCATGCTGTATCCTGTTTTGCACCGCATGAACTCCGAGGGGTTGATTCAATCACGGTGGGAAGTGATGGATAATGGTCGGAAAAGAAAATATTACAGCCTGACCCAAAATGGAAAAGAAGCGCTCAAGACCGAAAAGAAGCAATGGATGAGTGTGCACGAAGTGCTGAAGTCCCTTTGGGGACCGAATCCAGAATTGGCACTGGGATAAATGAACTAACTATCAATATTCAACCCTTAGGTAAAACCTGATAGCTAAAAGCTGAAAAACATGTTTAATCTGGAAAAAGCCATAAAACGCTGGCGAAAAAAGTTAAAAAAATTCGAAGGCCTCGAACCCGGCGATATTGAGGAGCTCGAGGGGCACCTTCGGGATAAAATCGATCATCTTTTGACTAATGGATATGATGCGAAAGAAGCTTTTGAAAAGGCCAGCTCTGACACGACCGAAGGGCTACAAGATGTAATCCGGGAATTTCGTACTTCTCGTACCAACGGCAAGAATCCCCAAGCCTGGAAATCCCGGAGCTGGGTTCCATCTTTGCTCCCGAACTACATGAAAGTGACCTTCCGAAATTTTTGGAGGCAGAAAGCATACGGATTTATCAACATTATCGGCTTGGCCATCGGGATTGCAAGCTGCCTGCTTATTTTCATATACATCAAGCATGAATTGAGCTATGATGAATTTCATAAAAATGCCAACCGCATATATCGTGTAAATATTGATTACAAATGGGGAAACCAACAGGGCGTTGGGTCTACTACCCCGCCGCCACTCGGAAAAACATTCAGAGAAGAGATTCCAGAAATTGAATCTTATGTTCGTATCTATAAACCACAGCCACAGATCGTCCGACATGGCGATCGCTATTTTTCGGAATCCTCTGTCCTGGCAACGGACAGTAAATTTTTTAACGTTTTCAGTTTCAGACTCCTAAAAGGGAATCCCCAAACTGTACTTGAGAAACCCAATAGCATTGTCCTGACCCCGGAGATGGCCCGTAAGTACTTCGATGATGAATCGCCTATTGGACAAACACTGGAGATTGGGAAACATAAAACCGCCTACACTATCACTGGAATCGTAGCACCGCCCCCTTCCAACTCGCATATTCAATTCAAAATGCTCACCTCAATTTCGACCTACAGGAATGTGGAATATTTTGATTGGAGCTGGGTATGGAATCAATTGACGACTTATGTGATGCTCAAGAAAAATGCATCGCCAGCGGCGGCTGAGGCGAAAATCTCGTCCGTCGTAAATCAACACCTGCCTGCCACGTTTAAACGCATCGGATTTTCTTTCCAGGAGCTCCTTGATAATGGTGGTCACTGGAACTATCACCTACAGCCCCTTACACAGGTTTGGCTGCATTCTGCTCAAATAGGAAATGTACTCGGCGGTACGGGGAACATCCTATATGTCTATATTCTAGGAACAGCCGCCGTCTTCATTTTACTGATTGCCTGCATCAATTTTATGAACCTGGCTACTGCCCGATCCGTGACACGGGGCAAAGAAGTAGGCATCCGCAAAACCCTCGGATCTTCCCGACAGTCACTAGCCGGGCAATTTTTAGTTGAGTCTCTCATTTATAGCCTAATAGCGTCATTCTTAGCCTGTATCATAATTTACCTGGCCTTGCCAAACTTTAATGAAATGGCAGGCACTCACCTTGCATTCAGCCTCATTAATCAGCCCTGGATCATCTTATCTTTACTTGGATTGACAGTATTCGTGGGACTTTTCTCCGGTAGCTATCCGGCCGTTGCTTTAACTTCGTATCAACCGGTAGAAGTCTTGAAAGGTACCATCAAATCCGGTACCAAGGGAAAGAAGCTGCGAGGTACACTTGTCGTGGGGCAATTCGTAATTTCCATCACGCTGATTATTGGCACGCTCATCGTACATAGCCAGCTAAAATTTATGCAAAACAAGGATCTCGGATTCAATAAAGAGCAGGTCCTTGCGATTGAAAACGGCAAGAATCTGGGAAACAGTCAGGGAACTTTTAGACAAGAGTTAGCCAAGATCGATGGAATAGAATCCGCATCTCTAACCTCCAGTTATCCTACAAAATCGGACTTCACCGACTTTTACCGTCCCAAGACGAAATCAGGAAAAGACCTGCCGATCTCCTCCATCCTTACAGATAGTCATTTCATCAATACCTTGGGAATTACGTTAATGGCAGGCCGCAATTTCAGGGAGGATGCCAAAGCCGACTCGGCAAGCGTTATCATCAACCAAGAAACCGCCAAAAATATTGGCTGGAAACCGGAAGAAGCCATCGGTAAAAAATTGATTTATCCCGGAGGTAATAACCAGGTATTCACCGTCATTGGTGTGATGAATGATTTCAATTATTATTCTTTGCAGAACCCCATCGGCCCCTTTGCTTTCTTTAACCGGAGTTCAAAATCATATACCACTTCCAATGATTATATCGTTGCCCGGTTTAAACCGGATCAAATTAAGCAGACCCTCAAAAAGCTTTCAAAGCTGTGGAATAATTTTATGCCCCAAACACCTTTTGAATACGAATTCCTGAGCGACCGTTTCGCCGCACAGTACCGCTCCCAGATGCGAATGGGGCTCATCTTTGGCGTCTTTACTTTCATCGCTATCCTTATTGCCTGTATGGGCTTATTGGGATTGGTCACCTTTGCCACCGAACAACGCACCAAAGAAATTGGGATCCGCAAAGTACTGGGCGCCACAACAGGAAACATTATGATGTTGTTGTCAAAGAAATTCGTCCAACTAATCATTATCGCTTTTCTCATCGCCTGTCCAATCGCTTACGTTGGGATGCAACAATGGTTGCAGGATTTTGCATACCGCATTTCTATCAGGCCCTCCATTTTTGTACTTGCGGGCTCTCTGGCATTTTTACTGGTCTTGGTAACAGTTTGTTTTCAAACAGCCCAAGCGGCACTATCGAACCCAGTGAAAAGCCTCCGAAGCGAATAAATCAGGCATCCGTCACACAGCCCTCGGAAGCTGACGATACCAGCTTGGCATACTTGTATAGCGATCCGGTAGTTACCTGAAGCGGAGGTGCTTCCCAATTCTTGCGACGTTCTTCGAGTTCGTCATCAGAAAGATGCAAATCCATCACCCGCTCATCCGCATCGATAGTAATTTTATCTCCGTCTTCGATAAGTGCAATGGGACCTCCAACCTGTGCTTCGGGCGTTACATGTCCAATGACAAAACCGTGCGATCCGCCCGAGAACCGTCCGTCAGTAATTAGGGCAACATCCTTTCCAAGCCCGGCGCCCATAATCGCTGCCGTAATCGAAAGCATTTCTCGCATACCGGGACCGCCTTTGGGGCCCTCGTAC
>DATFLI010000372.1:0-5922 GCA_035267805.1 Balneolaceae bacterium
ATACTCATTCCAATACGCTGGCTATCGGTAAAGAAGGTAATCCAACCGACCAATAATGGACCCAGAAAAGCAGTTACTTTGCCCGAAAGCGCCATCAGGCCAAACATCTGATTTTGCAATTCCGGGGGTGCAACATGGGCCATATACGTCCGACTGGCCGCCTGAACGGGACCGACGAAAATCCCCAGCGTTAAGCCAAAAGCCCAAAACCAATTCAGTGTGGTCACCATTAGCACCGCAGAAGTAGTGATAATTAAACCAATCAGCGAAAGGATCATCGTCATACGACTGCCCAGCTTATCATCCAGCCAGGCAAAAAGGGCAGCCCCCACGCCGGCAGTAACATTCAGCCCGATGCCAAACAGCAGCACATCCTTTTGTCCCAGGTCGAACGTACCGGCCGCATAGATACCGCCAAAGGCAAAGACGGTGGCAAGTGCATCGATAAAGATCATCCGGGCAATTAAAAAACGCACGATATGTTTAAATTCACGCACATTTTTTATTGATTTTTTAAGCTGCTGCCAACCCGATTGGACAGCCTTCCCGATTTTTGTGCCTGTTTTGGAACGATCCTCAGAAAACAGAAATAAAGGAATCGAGAATAGGGCGTACCAAAAGGCAACGAGCACAAATGTTGCGCGTACATGCTCGGCGGAAGCTTTTTCCAGTCCGAAAGGTGGGTGATTTACATCCACAAAAACAAAAAGAGCCACAACCAGACACGCCAATCCTCCGGCGTAACCGAGGCCCCAGGCCCAGCCGGACCAACGTCCCATCCGCTCTTCGGGCGCCAGATCGGGAAGCATGGCATTATAAAAGATGATAGCAAACTCGGATCCCACCGTACCCAGAAAAACCAGCAAAAGCGCAAGATCTACAAATTTCGGAGACGGTTTTACGAACCAGAGTGCCGCCGTAGCCAAAATACAAATCAGTGAAAACCAAGCAATCCAGGGTTTTCGGCGGCCCAGCTGGTCGGCAATAGCACCAATAAACGGAGCAGATACGGCGATGACCAAACCCGCGGCTCCGATAATATTACCCCATTGCGTGCTTCCCAGCGTATCATTCCTGGCAACCGATTTTAGAAAATAGGTGGCAAACACGAAGGTCTGAATAACGGCAAAGAAAGCACTGTTGGCCCAATCGTACAGTGCCCAGGAAAAAAGAGAACGTGTCGATCTTTTTTTAGGAATATTCATCCGCAAAATATTTATTATAAATTTTCAAATATTATGAATGGAATAGTTGGGAAATGCAATATGTTATCATAAACTTAACAAAGGGTGAAATAAAAAGTAGTTGAGCTATGAAATACAAACGGCAGGATCTCATTTATATTTATGATACCGATCGCCATAAGATCATCATGATTGACGGCGAAACAGGCGAGCAGGTAGAGGAAGAAGATGACCAAGTCACTGCTTTTCTTAAGTATCTGCATAAAGAAGGCAAAATACTGGACCTGCGAAAGTTTGCTGTTTGGTGCACCCACCAGATTAATGACAGTCTGAAACCCATCCAAAAGAAAATCCTTGATCTTGCCGAAGAAGCTATAAAACGGAATGCCGACACCGAGGCTTTGAGTGAACTGTATGATAAAACCGAAAGTACCGCTATTGCTACCGACACAGTTGGGCTTCGTCAAGGTAACGAAAATGCCCCGGCTTATTTGGCTGCCCGCGAATGCATTAATCCTGATGCTCTGGAAGGAGCAATTCAGGCAGCAAGGTTCCATCGGATTTGGGCGGAGATGAAGCAGGAACAGGAAGAAGAGAATGACGCCGTACTAAAAGAAATCCAAGCTAAGACAACGCAATCGGCTATACAGGAAATTGAACAAATACAGACCGATTACTTATTGGATTTGATGAATGAATAAGCTCCGGTCTTGTAAAAACCTTTCCATAAAGCTTTTGAGAGCCTATTTCTAATATTTAAAAGGTATTAAACGCCTTTAATTGTTAAAATAAGCTTGTTTATCTATATTTCATGAAACTGTATATGTATTACTTTGAGCTAAATGTACACAAATAGCGGGAACATATTATTTGTATCTGATGATTTACAAGCCTTGCAAAGGCTTCGTCAGCAGTATGTATCTACGTATAATGTGTTCACCGCTTCATCTATCCGACAGGCTCATCATTTGCTTTCGGATTACGAAATCCACCTGGTGATTGTCCGGCAGAAGATGCCGGCCATGAATGGGCTGCAATTCTGTGAAAGTGTATCCCATGAATTTCCAAATCTGACAAAAATAGTTCTAAATGATGTTTCAGACACCAAGTCGTTAGAACGAGCTTACAAGACGGATCAAATCTTCCGGTTTATCCAGACGCCATGCAGTGATATGGAACTACAGATGGCCATCGACAATGGCTTTAAGCTGCACCAGGCTAAGTTTGAAAAGCAAGAGCTTTCAAAACAGGTTTCTGAATATGAGGCAGAACAGAAGAATATTTTAGATCTGTTCAAACGATACGTCCCGAGTGAGGTTGTCTCTCGAGCGCTTCAGACCAATAAAGAGGATATGATGAAGCCGGGCGAATCTCGTATAGTATCCGTTCTTTTTGCAGATATACGAAACTTTACCATTCAAACATCAATGTTACCTCCCTCGGAAGTCGTAGAATTTCTGAACGATTATTGGGATGTGATTTCTTCGGCAATCAAAAAGAATAAGGGATCTGTCAATAAATATATGGGAGATGGAATGCTAGCCGTTTTCGGTGCCCCGGTCTCATATATCGGCAATCACGAAAATGCCGTGCAAGCAGCTCTTGAAATGATCGATTCGCTTGAAATCATCAATGAAAAATATGCCGACAAATTGGGAAGTAAAATTAATATCGGCGTCGGAATCAACAGCGGCGAAGTGATTGTAGGTAATGTCGGTACTGATGATTTTATGGAATATACGGTCATCGGCAATACAGTGAATGTGGCTTCACGATTGGAAAAGGTCAGTAAAGGAAAACCAAATTCAATTATCATCAGTGAACGCACCTACGAGTTGGTAAAAGGTTCATTCCAGACAACCAAGTTAAAAGAAGCTCATCCTTCGGAAAATGAAACCATCCCCTATCGGGAGGTCGTTGGACCCAAGCCGGACAATGTTTTCCCGATGAGCGGCACAAGCAATGCCCAGTAATCCTTTCTAATTTACGTTAAATGTAAATTTGAAATTTGCGCCTCCCCTGTTCTCGATTTTTGTATTTGCTTCAAGCTGCGCTGCAAATGTACTGATCAGCATACAGCCCAGTGAATTGGTATTTTCAAGAGAAAAATCTTCCGGCAATCCAGGGCCGTTATCTGCAACAGTTAATTCAACTTTCCCGTCCTTTTTTTCCAGCTCAACTGTTAAAACCCCATGCTCATTCTCTTTGAATGCATGTTTAAATGCATTTACTACCAGCTCATTAATCAATAAGCCGCAGGGAACCACTTTGTCGATATCTAGCAAGGCCGTCTCCAAATCAAACTTCAGGGAAACCGAATCATTATGCTCAACAAATGTTCCATGAATAGCTTCAACCAAATCCTTAAGATAACTGTCTAATTTAATGCTGGAAAGCGATTCGGTTTCATAGAGTTTTTCGTGGATCATCGCCATAGAATAGATTCGAGACTGGCTATCTTTCAGTACATGCTTAACATTTTCATCGTCCGTGCCATCCAACTGCAGCTCAATGAGTCCTGAAATGATAGATAGATTATTCTTTACACGATGATGGATTTCCCGCAGAAGCACTTCTTTATCATCCAAGGATTCCTGTATTTCAGCTGTCTTATTCCGTACCTCTCTTCGCAGACTAACGATCCAACCGGTCACAACAATTGCAATGAGTAACAATATTCCAAAACCCAATAACAGGTAATAGCGTGGAATCCCCTCATAAGTTAAATCATCGGGGGTACGCAGATATAATTTATGGATATGATGAACTGAAAAATCCGGACTTTCCTCCCCGAATATACCCGCAAATGAAATAGAATCGCCCACGTTTAAAACATCAAATTTAAAATCCTGGGCCTTCACGTGGAAGTTCGAAACATACACTAATACTTTTGATCGGGCTGAATCAGAAACTGATACCTTTAAATATTTTCCATTTTGCGTCTTTCCTTTTTCAACAATGACTCCCTCTCCATCGACTAACACTCCTATGCTTTTGGAGGGATGTAAAAGTGCCCTCTTTAACGATATTGGTTTGGGTAAGACCTTACTACCCCGGGGAAATACCTTGTAAGAAGTAGCGTATAATTCAGGCAGCCCGGCATATTGCTGGATTTCTCCCGTCACTACAAGACTGTCCCCACGATTAAATGGGTGCAAAATATTCTTGTTAAATATCGACAATCCTGTAGAATCATTTTGAATAAATACCTGCAAATATTTCGGATGTAATACGCCCGTTTTTATATTAGCCACACCCGAAACCGAAATAACCTGGCCAAGATGATCCGGCCGGCCATCATTATTATGATCCGCATAGACATACGCGAATGGTTTAAGAGAATCCGATACAACCTGGGCTTCCAACTTTTGAAAAGTCATTCCCAGATATAACAACCCCAAAAAAACCGCCTTTAACCAACATAGCGGCTTGGCTATTTGCCGTCGTTGATATTCATTCATAAAATTCCTTTTCGATCAATCGAAATATCAATGCCACCCGAGTCACTCCAATTTTGAATGAGCTTAAAATACAATTATTTATTATTAAATTTTAACAACAATGCATTAACTTACGGTTTTGATGCCATCTCAGCCCACTTTATAGCTGCAAATGCAATTACTCAAATATTTTCCAATGTTGAAGAAAATTCTATCACTAATTGGATTTAGCAATAAAACCAGTGACAGTGGTAATAGTTCCCAGCCACAAATTGATATAGATAATCTGGTTCAGCAAATAAGAGATCGGGAAAAACAGAACGATATTCCCAGAGGAAAACAAATTCATACCTTAGAAATCAAAAGATATACTGTCAGTCTCGATCGGGAGTTTACGGGCAAATATCGTATCTCCATATTTTCCGGGCCGCATAAGGTATTTGGCTTTAATATTATCGAAGAACACCCTACGGATGAACAACTTGCCGAGGTTTTTAAGCAAATCATCTTTTTTCTAACAAATAATCCATCTGCCAAGACATTACCGGAAAGCCATCTATTTAAGGCTCATTTTTTTGGGAATCCCTAGTCTAAGTCTTTCATAGCAAATATTCGAGCACTGCATTCCAGTCCTCAAAAGGTTTTTGTCCAAAATGGATATGTTTTCCCATAAATTCGCCGGCTCCATTAGCTGTACGGTCATCGATCAAATAGTCTCCCCGATTCAAATGTTTGCGATGACTGAGAATGAGTCGTTTATAACCCTTTTCCGGCAAATACTTTTTGACCCATCGTAATTTGTCCTGCCAGGCCGAAGGATTCTCCCAGGGAGCCGTCGACAAAATATATACCTCATGCTGCTCACTTAACTTCTGAAAAGCATCAATTGCCCCCTCAACAGGCGGTAAATCTCTGAAAAAGCCCGGTATCTCGTCTAAGTTATCCTGGTATTCGTTTCTCATCTCATTGGACAATCGATCTATTCCGGCCGGAAAATCCACCAACACATTATCCATATCTACATAAATAACTGCCATTTTTGATGCTTTTTAACAGTTAAGGCACTAAAATAACTTTGCCAACATTTTGTCGATCCTCAATATAACGATGTGCATCCGCTATATCAGCAAAAGCAAATGTTTGGTCTACATGCGGATATATCCATCCTTCTTCAATGCCTTCCAGAATGTGACTGATCCATGTGCGCGCCTTTTCCGGTTCATGCCATAAGTGACCGAGATTTACTCCGAATACGCCCCGATTTTTATTTAACAATGGTAATGGATGATAAATGGGCA
>DATFLI010000373.1:0-4227 GCA_035267805.1 Balneolaceae bacterium
AGCTGGGGCGAATTGATGGCAGCTGTCAAACCCGAGCAGTTAAATATAATTCCTTCCGATCAAAACAGTTCCGGGCTCACTTGGGCATCAATATTGCTAGGGTATCCGATCCTGGGCATTTGGTACTGGTGCGCCGATCAAACTATTGTACAGCGGGTGTTGGGCGCAAAGGAATTGACGGATGCCAAGCTGGGACCCATTTTTGCCGGATTTTTAAAAATTTTGCCTGTTTTTATCATGGTATTGCCGGGAGTTTTGGGATACGTCTTATTTCATAACCAGATCGCAGATGCCAACGACGTACTCCCGGTATTAATTACTGAGTTGATGCCGGTCGGGCTAACCGGTTTGATGTCTGCCGCCCTGTTAGCCGCCCTGATGAGTACGATTGCGGCTGCGTTGAATAGTGCGGGAACGTTGGTTACAATCGATCTCGTAAAGCGACGAAATCCTGATGTAAGTGATGAAAAGCAGGTTTATATAGGAAGAGTAACTGCTGTTATAGTTATGGTTATTGCTATTCTATGGTCACCGTTAATAGCAAAATTCGATAGTATTTTTGAAGCAATTAATGTATTACTAACCGTTATTTCTCCTCCTATTACCGCGGTATTTATCTGGGGTGTATTCTGGAAAAGGGGAAATAGTACGGGAGCCAATGCGACATTAATAGGAGGTTTTATTCTGGGACTAGTTGATTTCCTGATTGACTTCCCGGTTATCGGGAGTACCAAGGTGATTACAGAAACATGGGGCATTTCCTTTATGATGCAGGCTTGGTGGCTCTTTGTAGCGTGTTCAGTCATATTGGTATCGGTGAGTTTGGCAACGTCAAAGCCCGATTATGAGCGAATCGGGCCGTATACCATGGCCTCTCCCCTAGCCTTTCTGAAAACCGGGTTGGAAGATGGAGGCAAAAAACCGTTGATTGGGGCGCTTTGTTTGATCGTTATTATGGTACTGCTATATTCGTTTGTCGGTTGAGACTTTGGGGGATCAGTCCCCTAAATAGTTATACATTTACCGCCTTGATAGGTTAAAAATGTGTAAATGGTAATAATCTGGCAGGAAATTGAGCTTTATATAAAAAGTAGTGAGTTAAAACCTAAATTTTAAATTTAATTTGGATGGTTATGTTTACAAGATTAGTATTGATGTTAAGTGTACTTGTTAGTTGTAGCATTTCTCCTGTTTTGGCTCAATTATCGGGAGGTGGAGAGGCCAATCCAGAACTGCATACGAATCAAAAGACTCTGAAACAGTGGCAGGATATGCGATTCGGCATGTTTATTCATTGGGGACCCGTTTCGCTTCGGGGTACGGAGATAAGCTGGTCGCGCGGCGATGAGGTGCCTGTCAAAGATTATGACAGTCTTTACAAAACGTTTGACCCGGTGTTGTTTGATGCCGCCAAATGGGTTCGGACGGCCAAAGAAGCCGGCATGAAATATCTTATTATAACGTCCAAGCATCACGATGGATTTTGTCTCTGGGACAGTCAATATACGGATTACGATATAATGAGCACGCCGTATCATAAAGATATCCTGAAGGCCTTGTCGGAAGAATGTAAGAAGCAGGGTATCAAATTCGGCATCTATTATTCCATTGCCGATTGGCATCACCCGGATTACCCGGTGGATCAGCGTGAGGTAAAACCTTCATATAAGTCTGCCAGCAAATCAGAAAAAGAGCAGGCCATGGCTCGGTATATACCTTATATGAAATCACAGCTGAAAGAGATAATCGAAACCTATAATCCGGGAATTATCTGGTTTGACGGGGAATGGGAATCGCCCTGGACTCACCAGATGGGTATGGATTTATATGCCTACCTCCGGAACTTGAAAGATGATTTACTTATCAATAACCGCGTTGACAAAGGGCGACAGGGTTTGCAGGGTATGAGTTCTTCCAGTAAATATGCCGGTGATTATGGGACACCGGAACAACAGGTTGGAAATTATAATACTCAGACTCCATGGGAGTCGTGCATTACGATCGGTCAACAATGGGCCTGGAAACCGAATGATCAATTGAAATCGCTGCGTGAACTGAAGCACCTGCTGCTGAATACGGTAGGCGGCGACGGCAATTTGTTATTAAATGTGGGGCCGATGCTTGATGGACGAATGGAGGATCGGCAGGTCAGGGAACTCAAGCAACTGGGAGATTGGCTGGATCGCTATGGGGATGCGATTTACGGGACGCGTGGCGGGCCGTATGTGCCTACGGAAACCATGGTAAGTACCCGCAAAGGGCACACTATTTATCTGCATTTGATGAAACATCCCGGAAAACATTGGGAGCTGCCGTTGCCGGAAGGTGTACAGGTAGAACAGGTCCGCTTTATGAGGAGTCAACAGTCTGTGGATATACAGACTGTTCAAGGTGGAATCCAGTTGGCATTGCCTGATGAATTGCCTGATCCCGATGATTCTATCATTGAAATGGAAATTAATAAAAACGCCGAAAATTTAAACACGATAGAACGAGAAAGGTATTGAGGAAACAGAGCATGAACAGTAGAAACCAATCGGTAGTCATCAAAAAAGCATTTTCCGTGGATGCACGGTTTGATCTTAGGGAAGGAGCAGGCACCGATGCAGTTCATAATACCACTCAATACGCTTTTGCTGTATGCAAGCTCACTACTGATCAGGATATCCACGGGGAGGGTCTGGCGCTTACCCTGGGAAAAGGAAATGAACTAGTCTGTGGAGCAATTGAGCATCTGACTAAATATATTGAAGGAAAAGAGATCGAAGAGCTGATGGCCGATTTCGGGCAAGTCTTTCGCGAGATGGCTGACGCTCCCTGTCTGCGATGGCTGGGGCCTCAAAAAGGCGTTATACACCTGGCGCTGGCCTCTGTTACTAATGCTTGTTTTGACCTATGGGCCAAGTCCCGGGAGGTGCCACTTTGGAAGCTGCTTACAGATTTGTCGGCAGAAGAAATCGTAAACACGCTGGATCTTTCGTATTTGGAGGAAGTACTTACCCGGTCTGACGCGCTGGATATCCTGCAATTTAAAAAAGATCAATATGATGCAAGAACACATATTTTGAAGACGGGATATCCCGGGTATGATACCTCAATAGGGTGGTTTAACTACAGTGATGAACGGGTCAAAGATAATATCAAGAAATCGATGGCCCAGGGTTTTACCTCTATGAAGCTTAAGGTAGGTTCCGCTGATCTTGAACGGGATATCCGCCGGATCTATTTAGTTCGGGAAACGGCAGGAGAAGACGCTACCATTATGCTAGATGCCAATCAGCGTTGGTCGCTTCCTACGGCCATAGAGTTCAGCCGGAAGCTTAAAGATATTGATCCCTATTGGATAGAAGAACCTACGCATCCAGATGATATTTCGGCTCATGTATCTTTGGCAAAAAAAATAAAACCGATAAAACTGGCGATGGGTGAACATGTTCCCAACCGGGTGATGTTTAAGAATTTTTTGCAGTCGGGTTGCATGCATATTAACCAGGTAGATGCGCTGAGAGTCGGGGGTATTTCGGAGTTTATTACGATCAGTCTGCTGTCGAAAAAGTTTGGCGTTCCGGTGGTGCCTCATGTTGGAGACATGGGACAGATTCACCAGCACCTGGTATTATTTAATCACCTTCGAATGGGACATAAACCCTTATTTCTGGAGCATATCCCACATTTGAAAGAATACTTTAAATACCCGGTTAAAATCGAGCATGGGTTTTATCAGGTACCCCAGGAACCCGGTATAGGTGCGGATCTGAAAGTCTATTCTACATGATCGAATGATCATTTGATTTTTTTACTTTAGAGCTATGGGATATTTTAAAAACGATCCTATCAACTACTCGAAGAAGTATACATTTTGATGTATTCCGTAGGCGTGGTTTTCTTCAAAGATTTGAACTGCCGGTTGAAGTTTGAAACGTTGTTAAAACCTGATTTGTAGCATATTTCTGAAATATTGAGCTTTTGTTCGATAAGCAATTTACAGGCATAGCCAATTTTTATCTCATTCAGGAACTGAGTAAAAGTTTTTTTGTGAATACGCTTGAAATATCTGCTGAAGGCCGAAGGATTCATGTTGGCCTGCAACGCCGCTTCATCCAGACAAACATCCCGGGTGAAATTATTCATGATATATTCATAAACCCGTAATATTTTGTTGTCTTTATTTTCATTAAAGGAATTGATATAACCGGCACTCGACAGAATTTTATAGTCCGTTTGATA
>DATFLI010000374.1:0-2830 GCA_035267805.1 Balneolaceae bacterium
GGCTGTACGTACCCGATCGAAGTAACCGGTACCGACTTCCCGCTGATGTTTGGTACCTGTATATCCAATGATTTCATCGGCAAACTCGGTTTCCTGTAATCTGGAATATGCGGTCATGCCTTCCTGCTTATATTCATGTGCCAGACGGAACATGCTGTGGTTGAGTACATGGAAACCAGCCAAGGTTACGAATTGGAATTTATATCCCATTTCAGCCAATTCTTTTTGAAATTTGGCGATCGTCTTATTATTGAGATTACGTCGCCAGTTAAAAGACGGTGAGCAATTATAAGCCAATAACTTACCGGGATATCGCTCGTGGATGGCATCGGCAAACTCACGGGCCTCCTCCAGATCAGGATGTGAAGTCTCGCACCATAATAAATCAGCGTAAGGCGCATAAGCGAGTCCGCGCTCAATAGCAGCATCCAGTTCGCCTTTAAACCGGTAAAAACCTTCTGATGTTCGCTCATTTTCAATAAACAACCGATCCCTGTCGTCTATATCGCTTGTTATCAATTGAGCGGAATTAGCATCGGTTCTTGCAATTATTAACGTTGGAACTCCGTTGACATCCGCTGCAAGGCGTGCTGCCGTAAGGGTACGAATAAATTGGCTTGTCGGGACCAGCACTTTACCTCCCATATGACCACACTTTTTCTCTGATGCAAGCTGATCTTCGAAGTGGATGCCCGAAACACCAGCTTCGATCATGTGTTTGGCTAATTCAAAAGCATTGATTGGTCCGCCAAACCCAGCCTCGGCATCTGCCACAATAGGTGCCAGCCAGTGAATATCCATACCATTTCCTTCGGTATGATGAATTTGATCGGCACGTAAAAGGGTATTATTAATTTTACGGATCACTTCCGGAACACTATTGACCGGATACAAACTTTGATCAGGATACATTTCTCCGGCCATATTCGCGTCGGCCGCTACCTGCCAACCACTCACATAAATGGCTTTGAGACCTGCTTTAACCTGCTGCATGGCTTGATTACCGGTCAGTGCACCCAAAGAGGCAACATAATCTTCCGAATGAAGAAGTTCCCAGAGTCGTTCGGCTCCATGTTCTGCCAGGGTATGTTTTATCAGAATACTGCCTCTGAGCTTTACAACATCCTCAGCCGTATAGTTTCTGACAACACCTTGCCACCGTTCTTCATTTTTCCAGGCCTCTTTGAGTGCTCTGATTTGTGCATTTGTATTTTTCATACGCTTATACCCTTCGTACTCCGTTTTTACCTGTTTTACTATTTTTCTAAAGATTTCTGAACCTCTAATGCTTCATGCAGCGAATTGGCTAGTTCTTTTTGTGTAAAGATTGCTTCAGCATCTTCCCTTGCCTTTCGAAATCCTTTCATTACATGTTCAATGGAAGCTTCCGGTTTCCCCTTCATCGATTTCTTCACTTCATTCAGAATTTTTTCGAGTTCTTCATCAAATACTTTATGAATCAACTCGCGGTTTACATTGCGTCCGTCGCTGAGTTCTACCTGATGATGAAGCCATTGCCAAATCTGAGCTCGTGAAATTTCGAGTGTAGCCAAATCTTCCATCAAATTATCCCAAGCTACACATCCGATATCCTGATTCCAGCCATTCATGTATCCTATCCCTACCCGTATGTTTTTGCGGACCCCCTGTATCGTTATCGGACCTGTAGATTTAGGCAAGAGATCCGGATATTTATCAAAATCCCCGAGCTTTCTGTCTAGCTGATTTTTCCTGGGAAAAGCTTTCATCGCATAGGTTATGAAGTACGGGTGCGAAACCCAGCAGCCATCGTGACCAATTTCAAACTCGTGTTTTTTATCTTCTAACACCTTGGCGGTTTGGTCTTCTCTGATTTTTGCCGTACTTCCGGGAGTAAAAGCGGACATGCCTCCCATGGCAAAAGCACCGCGAGAGTGACAAATCTTTATCATCCGCTTAACATAATTGTCCATCCAGGGACGATGCATATCGATCGTACCACGGTCTGCCAACACCCGGTCGGGATGATTCTTCAAAACTTTGATATCGCTGAAAATTTTATCCCAACGACCGCCATTCAATCCTGCGGCATGTTCCCTAAATTCATAGAGAATTTCCTCCATTTGATAGGATGCCGTCAAGGTTTCGATTAAGAATGTGGCTTTTAATGTACCTCTGGGAATATTCATTGCTTTTTCAACGGATGTGAAAAGCCGGTTCCACCATCGCGCTTCAAGATGATGCTCACATTTTGGGACATAATATTTTGGCGTTTTTCCCCTCTGCATTAATTCTCTTGCGGCATGATAAAATGAAATCGCGATATCAAATAGTCCGCCTGATATTTCTTCACCATCAATCAAAATATGCGGCTCATTGAGATGTAATCCCCGGCAGCGGATCATCACTCCGGCCATATCGTTTGTATCCAGTTTGTACACTTTTTCCGGTTCTCCATTGGTGGCCGGTTTAACAAAACGCAGATCCCCTTTTGCAGCACCTATTACATTATGGAATCCATCAATCACATTATTCCAGGTTGGTTTCATAGAATCCTCAAAATCCAACATGGCCATATCGGCTTTAATCCCATCGTCATTCCGGCTCAGCATATTGATAACCATCTTGGTATTATTGACCGGACCTGTTATCTCAACCCGCCGGGTTAAAATGTCTTCCGGTAAAGGATCCACTTTCCAATCACTTGAAACAGAGACCGAATCCCTACTTAAATATTGAGGCAATGCGCCCTTATCAAATTTATCCTGCTGGATTCTCCTTGCCTCCAATAATTTCTGACGCTCTGCTTCGAATTCCCGATGAAGATGAGTTAGTATCTCCAATAATTCCG
>DATFLI010000375.1:0-9013 GCA_035267805.1 Balneolaceae bacterium
TTTTTCCACAACCGTAGCCCCAAGAATACACGAAAGCTTACCGCTGGTCAATTCGCCGGCCGTAAATTCCCGCCCGGTATCAATTTGCCAGTCACGTACGGTCAGGTATTGATTATCGGTGCCCATAATGCTGGTTGACCAGTTTTCATTGCCATAAACTGCCACCGTCGCACTGCTGGCAACCGGTGTAACGGCGGCTATCCCGGTAATATCATTCTCGATTGCTTTTACATCCTCCATTTCAAAAGGTTTGGCTTCTGCCCGCACGCCCCCGTGGCGGCCACGACTGCCCGGACGTAGAATCAGCAAATTGCTTCCCAGGCTGGAGATATCGCTGGTGATCTTGGATGTTGCTCCGCCTCCCAAAGTAACCATACTAATGACGGCAGCTACACCAATCACGATGCCCAAAATGGTCAGTGAAGATCGCATCACATTGCGACCAATTTCCAGGATGGCCAATCTTATAGTGCTCCAGATCATGAACTATTTACTCCCGTTATGCTGAATATTAACAATCTTGCCATCCAGAAAATGAATGGTCCGTTCGGCGTATTCCGCCATATCGGGCTCGTGGGTAACCATGGCAATAGTAATTCCTTGTTCCCGATTGAGCCGTGTCAACAATTCCATAATTTCCACACCGGCCTTTGAATCCAGGTTACCCGTAGGCTCATCCGCCAGCAACAAACTGGGACTGGTGACAATGGCCCGGGCAATGGCTACGCGCTGCTGTTCGCCGCCGGATAGCATAGCCGGCGTATGATGCTCGCGTCCCTCCAGGTTTACATCAGCAAGTGCTTTAAGGGCCAATTTATTTCTAACGGATTTCTTAAATCCGCGATACACTAATGGCATTTCCACATTTTCCAGCGCCGTGGTTCGTTTTAACAGGTTATATCCCTGGAATACAAATCCCAGGTAATTCCTGCGCAACAGCGCCCGTTGATTCCGTTCCAGATTTCCGACTTCCACATCCCGAAAACGATACGAGCCGGAAGTGGGCGTATCCAAACATCCGATCATATTCAGGCATGTTGATTTCCCGGACCCGCTGGGTCCCATGATAGCCACAAATTCTCTCTCGTATATCTTTAAATTCACGCCATTCAAGGCTGCAACTTCAACAACTCCCTGCCCATAAATTTTGGTGATATCCCTGAATTCTACGAGCGGAGACCGGTCCTTTTCCTCATCCGGAATGGTACTCGTCAGCGTAGCCTCTGATTCTAACTGTGGCATCATTCCCCCCTCTTGATATTCGTCAGCACTTCCTGTCCCGGCTGCAAATTTCCCGATAAAATCTGTGTATGCTGATCGTCAGTCGATCCGGTTTTTACATTCACCGCTTGCGGCTGATTATCTTTCATGACCCAAACAGTTGATTCATCACCTGCTTTCCGATGTTCGCCGGGAGGTGTAAATCGCAGAGCGCTGTTTGGAACCAACAATGCATCTTTTATTTGCTTCGTGACAATTTCCGTCGTAGCCGTCATACCGGGACGCAGCAGCATGCTCGTATTATCTACGCTCAGGATTGCCTCATACGTGACCACATCGGCCACGGTCTGGGGAGCATAATAGACTTTCGTGATGGTAGCCGGGAAAGTAGTATCAGGATAAGCATCTACGGTAAACGTGGCCTGTTGTCCCTCCTTTACCTGGCTTATATCAGCCTCATCCACATCCACGTGCAGCTCCATTCGGGTGAGATCCTCCGCCAGCGTAAACAAGACCGGTGTTTGAAACGAAGCCGCTACCGCCTGCCCGGAGCGTATATTTCGGGTCAATACTACGCCATTTATAGGTGATACAATTGAAGCTTTACCCAAGGTTGTTTCGGCCATATCCAGTGAGGCGCGATTCACCACAACCTGTGCTCTCGCACTTTCTACCGTTGCCCTGGCCCGCGACAAAGCAGCACGGGCGCTCTCCACATCCTGCGGAGAAATCAGGTTTTGCCTGGCCAACTCTTCCGATCGCGTTGTCTTGGTTTGCTGCTCGTCCAAACTTGCTTGTGCCTGGGTAAGCGAAGCTTCGGCGGCCTGCAATGATGCGCGCGCCTGAGACACTTCGGCTTCCAGTCGATCGGTATCCAATCTGGCCAACACCTGTCCCGCTTTTACGTGATCGTTATAATCCACATAAACCGACTTAATGAGCCCTGAAATTTCACTGCCCACTTCTACGGTATTCACCGCTTGTAAATCGCCGGTAGCCGTGACTTTCAAAGTAAGATCTCCCCTGATTATTTTCTCAGATATATAATTGGGCTGCGTTGTCTGCCCCATGGACCTCCAAACCCAAAATGCTGCAGCGATGACAACCAGAATTAAGAGACCGTATATCCATCTCTTGCGTCGGGTTCCTTTGCTTTTTTCATCAATGCCGAGAGTCTCCTGTATTTGCCTGGCAGCCGTTTCGGTATCCGATGAAAAATTGGGGGTTGCCTCATGCGTCTCATGTCTTGTTTCCGGGGAGCTCATCGGTTATTTCCTTTGATAGATTTAAGCTTTGTTTAAAAACAAGATCCCAACTCTTGCAATGAATATTAGACGTGTGATGTCACTCCCGGTTGTAGGCCAAATCCTTACAAATTTGAAGGTCATATCTGCAAAAAGCCATGCCCCATTTTTAATATCTTACCTATCAAGCAATAATAATTAATGTAAACTCGATTTTGTGCTCTAAAATGATTCGTGCTTTTGTCTTGTTACTTTTTTCAATGACGAACAAAGTAACTCAAAAGTCACCGGCCACGAATACCGAATCGGCTCTGCACTACAACCTGGATAATTTCAATGGTCCCTCCCATTCGGTGCTTGCTTCAAAAACGTACCGGTACGAAATTATCAACCCAGCCAGCCTATAGTGCTCCGCCTGCTATTCTAATGCCGGAAACCAGATAAAACTCTCCCGAGGTAAAGCAGATTACTTGATACCATGAGCAAAAAAATACATATCGGCACATCGGGATGGAGCTACAATCACTGGAAAGGCTCCTTTTATCCCGAAAAAACGAGTGGAAACCGGATGCTTCCCTTTTACGCAAACCATTTTTCGACCGTAGAAATCAACGCCACCTTTTATCGCCTGCCATCAATAAAGACACTAGAAAAATGGTATCGGGCCGTACCTGAAGACTTTGTCTTTTCGGTCAAAGCAAGTCAATATATCACGCACCGAAAAAAATTGAACGACCCGAAAGAGAGCATCAAAAAATTCTTCGATCATATCCCCTCACTTAAAAACAAACTCGGCCCTATCCTTTTCCAGCTACCTCCCAACTGGCACAAAAACATTCTTCGTCTTGCAGATTTTAATGCGGCCTTGCCCGACAATTACCGCTATGTATTTGAATTCCGAGATCCTGACTGGTTTGCGGATGATATCGTCGATCTGCTGAACGAAAATAACATTGCTTTCTGTATATACGATTTGGAAGGAAATGAAATACCCTTACACATCACAGCCGATTTTGCTTACGTCCGTCTGCATGGCCCGGGCCCAAAATACCAGGGAAATTATTCCAAAGAGCTGTTGGAAAAATGGGCAGACCGGTTTCAGGAATGGATGGAAGAGGATCTTGAAATATATTGCTACTTCAATAATGATTACGGGGGACACGCGCCAAAAAATGCGACGCTGTTGGAAGAAATAATGAGGGTACCAAGTTAGAAAATTCAAATTGATTCCTAAAAACAGCTTTCGAAGAAACCCTGAAATAAAATCAGGTTAATAAATTTTATTTTAAATCTTTGTGACCGGCAACTCATTCACATGTAAGGGTTTATTGCACACCGATCCGCGCCCCTCACCGACAGTTCCCCTCCATAAAATTGGAGAACTTACCGACAGCATAAGACGGTTAAAAAACTATCGGAGGTAGCGTTATGAAAGGTAATGGCTCATTAATCGGTTTGATTGGAATTTGGATCATCTTAACTTCTTTTATCAGCGTTGATGTCGAATTCATTTTCTGGAGTAACATTGTTTCAGGTGGAATAATAGCGATTGCCGGATTTACGATGATCAAAAAACAACCTGAACTGGGTTTGATCGCCGGCGTCTTTGGCATCTGGATGATAATATCTGCATTCATCCCCTCACTTTTGACAGAACCGGGCTTACTGTGGAATGGAATCATTGCCGGTTTGATTGCCGCCATTGATGGTTTTTCTGCTGAAGCCAATACGCCTCGCAGAACAGCACATCAGCACTAGTTTTTAAAAGTTGAAAACGAACAACTTTATAGTTTCCTCAGTCAGAATATCCCATATCGATTAGTAAATTCTTGAGAAATTGTTACTTTGATTAGCAAATATATCAAGACGGGGATATTGATGGGAAAAAATCACATACACATAGACGAGAGCACGCATCAGACTGTCCCGACTACGGCCGAGCGTGTGAAACATACTCTGCTGGCACTACTGTTTGGCTTCCTGCTGGTCAATATCATTGGCTTTTGGATATTTCCCGGAGTTGGCATCATAGGCTTCTACATGTTTTCATCATCTTATGCTTCGGTAAGTTTTGTAAGCAAACTGACGAATATTGCCGTCCTCTGTTTTCTGGCCATCTGCGGGGTGTTGGGATGGTTTAACGGCAAGTATTATACCAAACGCCTGAAGGATTTTATCGAGTGGTGGAAGTTCTGGTAAAGGTACGTTGAAGGCATGCTTTTTTTGACCTCACATTATTTGTTCATCCCGAAGAGCTTGACAACAAGAGAATTTCAATTATAATTGTTTTCCCTTTCCAGATAAAATACTTATCACGAAATCACGTCACATACATTTGCGGGCGGCGGGAGCAGAGCTCCCTTGCAGCTCTTAAAAATAAATGCGAGCTACAAGCAAAAACTAACATGACCAGGATATTTTTTGGGACCACTGCTCCAATCTCGAACCGGTGAAAAGACAAAGTTGTCAACTGAAAATTCTCACATTTTATTCCCGTTGATCCTTTCATTTTCAGTGGGAGATTTACCTCTACTTACATGTCCCGTAAACAGTCATTCCGAGGAGTCGGCGACGAGGAATCCCAAATGGAATAAAAACCGGTTCGTCCTTTCGAGACGTAACTATTTCCAAAGGCTGGGGGCCACACTTCGCTCATTTTATTCGCTCGTTCACAATGACAAATATTGCTTTGCAATCCTCGAAGAACTCATGCTTGAGATGACTTGAATCATATCCCAAACCGAACTCCCCATTACCGGGCCGTAAATCCGCCATCCACCGCCAGCGTCTGCCCTGTTACAAAGGAAGCTTTATCGGAACACAGCCATACCACCGCTTCGGCTACTTCCTCGGGCCTGCCCAACCTGCCCATCGGATGCTGGGCAACCAGTGCCTTACGCTCGTCGGTGCCTTCTTCTACAAACCGGTCAATCATCGGCGTTTGAATAGCGCCGGGACAAACGGAATTCACACGAATACCTTTGTCGGCATATTCAAGAGCTGCTGTTTTTGTCAACCCATTGATGCCGTGCTTACTGGATACGTAGGCCGGAATACCAGTAAACCCAACAAGTCCCGCAATCGAAGCGATATTAACAATGGCTCCTTCATTCTGTTTCAGCATCTCCGGGATCTCATATTTCATGCACAGCCAGGTGCCCTGCAGGTTTATTTCAATGACTCGTTTCCAGTTTTCTGCAGAACAATCAGCCGTAAAAGCCTGTTTGCCTTCAATACCGGCGTTATTGCAGGCAAAATCCAGTTGGCCATACCGGCTGATTATTTCTTCCACCATCTTTTTTATCTGGTTTTCAGAACTGGTGTCAATTTCCAGCACAAGACCCTTTTCGCCATGCTTTTCAATGATATCCAATGTTTCGTTGGCACCATCCGAATCCTTATCGGCCAGTACTACCGTGGCTCCGTGAACGGCAAATAATTCTGCAGTAGCGCGACCAATCCCCGAAGCGGCTCCCGTTACTAAAGCTATTTTTCCCTTCATCCGATTGTCCCTCATTGAGTTAGGTTTGAATAATCTTATCAATACTGCAGAATAGTACATGGATATCATCAATGATTACGACAGGGAATTTCCCATGCTTTGGATAATGGATCTCTGGTTTTATTACATAAAAGTACATCTGATCCACCGGTGGCGGGTAATAGATGGCATTACGATGAACTACTCCAATCTACTATAGTCTTACCCAAAATTATTACTCATCTTGAATGAAAATGTGAGATTATGCCTTTAGAAGAAACACTCGATATTCCAGTCAAAGATGCTGTTTTAAAGGGAAATCTTCATATTCCCGACCATCCCAAAGGAATGATTATCTTTTCTCACGGCAGCGGCAGCAGCCGGCTAAGTCCCCGCAATAGACTGGTTGCCCGAGAGCTGCAGAAATATGGTTTTGCCACTCTTTTATTTGACTTACTCACTGAGGAGGAAGACAGGACGTATCAACATCGATTTGAAATTGAGATGCTAACTTACCGCCTTTCTTTGGTTACTCAATGGCTTACCCGGCAAAAAGATTATCATAATTGGAATATCGGTTATTTCGGGGCCAGTACCGGAGCCGCTTCGGCACTGAAGGCAGCAACTATATTGGGTCCTGAAGTCATTAAGGCCATTGTTTCGCGGGGCGGACGCCCGGACCTTGCAATGGATGACTTGAATTCTGTGGAAAGTCCTACCCTGCTGTTGGTCGGAGGATTGGATACTGAAGTTATCATGCTGAATGAGTTGGCTTTCAATAAGTTAAGCTGCCAAAAAGAGATGACCGTCATCTCCGGGGCCTCCCATCTTTTTGAAGAATCCGGCAAACTGGAGAAGGTTACCGAATATGCCAGAAGATGGTTTATGAAGTATCTGTTCTGGCAATCCACAAAAGTCGAAAAGGATTATATAGAATAGGCAATCATTTATATTCCCTAACCTTTTTTGCCCATAAACTTGAATTACAAATGCAAAGTGGGATGGGTACAATAAAACGTCGGCAACCTTGAACGACGGATAAAGAGCATTTTAATATGTTTTATCCCATAGGAGGCCAAAAGAACACTAGGCACTTGCATCGGAATAGGTTAAAAGAGCTAAATATGAAGCGCAATCTGCCATCCTAAACAGAAGCCCAAATATACTCCTTAACGGACATATATGAATAGTAACTGAATTTGACACATTCATATTCTTCCGAACACCCTCAAAGAAGATTATTGATTGTAGGGCTAGGGTCGGATCGTTGACAAAATTAAATATTCTAATTGCAGAGAATAGATTTTGGGATTCCAAATTAGAAATTGATATCAGATTCAGGTAACTATCTGTGCCTGAAAAGACATCGGTTAGGGTAATCATAAGACCTATAAATTAATATCTTTCCCCCTCCTGAAATTTGCCTAAATTTATTGCTACTTTTGGGGTTAGCAATGTTAGCACTTATGCAATCTACGGAATTACTATGGCAAAGACGTTTCATTCAATTTACTCACACGGTTTTGTAAGAACAGCGGTTGCCATTCCATCGGTAACGCTCTCGGATCCCGCGAAAAATATTGATGCATCCATAACCCTGGCCAAGCAGGCCTCGGATAACGGGGCGGCCCTTTGCCTATTTCCGGAGTTGGGAATCACCGGATATTCCAATGAGGATCTTTTTCACCAAACCTCCCTGCTCGAATCAGCCCGCCGGAATCTTGCACGGTTTTGCCGGCAGACAAAAGACCTTACGCCTGTCTTGATCATTGGCCTGCCCCTCAAAATTAATAATGCCCTCTATAACTGCGGTGTGGTTGTATACCGGGGATCGATTCTCGGCGTCATTCCTAAGTCGTACTTGCCCAATTACAGGGAATTTTACGAAAAACGACAATTTACCTCGGGACGTCTGGCACCTTTTGATGAGATTGAGCTCCTTGGTCAGCACGTGCCTTTCGGCAATAACCTGCTTTTTGAAGCCTCCGATATTGAAAATTTTATTTTCCATACTGAAATATGTGAAGATCTGTGGGTGCCTTCTTCTCCCAGTACGCTCGGGGCTATGGCCGGGGCCACTATACTCACCAATCTGTCGGCCAGTAACATCACCATCGGAAAAGCGGAATACCGGCGCCAGCTTTGTGCCTCTCAATCCGCGCGAACAATATCAGCCTATCTTTATGCTGCAGCAGGTACCGGCGAATCCACAACCGATCTTGCGTGGGATGGTCACGGCCTGATATATGAAAATGGCAATCTTCTTTCAGAAAGCAAGCGATTTCAAACCGGTAATCATATCGTCTACTCTGATATCAACCTGGATCGCCTTTCCCAGGAGCGCATGCGGATGACCAGCTTTAACGATTGCACCAGCGAATTCCGGGAGCGGATCAGATCGTTTCGGAGGATAGCATTCGACTTCGACACCCCCAAAGGAGAACATCCGCCTGAGCGCAAATTCCTGCGTTTTCCTTATGTGCCGCTGGATCCGTCCAAACGCAACGAACGCTGTGAAGAGACTTATAACATCCAGGTACAGGGACTTTACCAGCGGATGAAGAGCACCGGCATCGAAAAAGCCGTGATTGGCATTTCCGGCGGACTTGATTCTACACAGGCCCTTATTGTTGCCGTCCGTACGATGGATTTACTGGATCTGCCGCGCACCAACATTCTGGCTTATACCATGCCCGGTTTTGCCACCAGCAATCACACGCTGGAAAACGCAAAAGCCCTGATGGAAACACTGGGCGTAACAAGTCACGAAATTGACATTCGTCCCTCAAGCAACCAGATGCTTGAAGATATCGATCACCCCTATTCAAAAGGTGAAGATCAGTTTGATGTAACCTTCGAGAATGTACAAGCCGGCGACCGTACTTCTCACCTGTTTAGGCTGGCCAACCTAAATGATGCAATGGTAATCGGCACCGGCGATTTGAGTGAGCTAGCCCTCGGATGGACCACCTACGGCGTTGGCGATCATATGTCGCACTATAATGTGAATGTTTCGGTGCCCAAGACACTCATCCAGTACCTGGTTCGCTGGGTAGCCGAAACGAAT
>DATFLI010000376.1:0-13830 GCA_035267805.1 Balneolaceae bacterium
GCTGACAGAGATGGCCGAGCAACACAATATCCCGGTAACAACCACCTTGATGGGATTAGGCGGATTCCCGGAAAGCAAAAAACAATCGCTGGGGATGCTTGGCATGCACGGTACCTATTATGCTAACATGGCTATTACGGAATGCGATGTACTGCTTGCCGTGGGCGCTCGTTTTGATGATCGGGTTACGGGACGACTGGACGGATTTTCTCCTCATTCGAAGAAGATCCATATTGATATCGATCCTACGAATATTGGCAAGAATGTGGAAGTTGAGGTACCTATTGTCGGGGATGTAAAACAGGTTCTTCCCGAGATTGATAAACAGATGCAGACTCCCGATACCGAAGATTGGTGGACAACTATTGAAAAGTGGAGGGAAGAACATCCTTTACATGTCCCGAAATCTAAAGATTCTATAAAACCGCAGCACATGATCGATGCCATCTCTGACATCACAAACGGCGAAGCTATCGTGGTGACAGATGTGGGACAACATCAAATGTGGACAGCTCAGCACTATACGTTTAATCACCCTCGCTCATTCCTTTCTTCCGGGGGATTGGGTACGATGGGCTACGGTTTTCCTGCAGCTATAGGTGCATATTTCGGATGTCCGGATCGCCCCGTTGTCTGTATCTCGGGCGATGGCGGATTCCAGATGACTTCTTACGAACTGGCTACGGCTGTAGAAAATGAGCTCCCACTCAAGATCGCTATTATGAATAATCAATGTCTCGGGATGGTACGACAATGGCAGGAGCTTTTTTATAACAAGCGATATAGCCACTCCATCCTGAAAAAAGGAAATCCGGATTTTGTGAAACTGGCCGAAAGTTATGGCGCTGCCGGTTTCCGGGCTACAAATGCTAAAGAAATGGATGAAGTGCTCAAAAAAGCTATGAGCATTAACGATCGACCGGTTCTCATGGACTTCCGGGTTGAAGAACGAGAAAATTGTTATCCCATGGTTCCCGCAGGAGCTGCTTTGGATGAAATGGTTTTAGGTGAAGAATAATGACAACAACACAAAACGGAATAAAAACAAAAGAAGATCAACATACGCTCTCTGTTCTGGTGAGCTACAACCTGAATGCTCTGTCGCGTATCATCGGCATTTTTAGCAGCAAGGGATTTGAAATCGACAGCATCAGCTTCGGCTCCGGCAAAGAGTCCGGGCTGGCCCGCATCACCATCACCACGCACGGTGATAAGCAGATTATCGAACAAATCACCAAGCAGCTGCACAAAATCATCGATGTGGTTACGGTTTCCGATCTTACCTACGAAAGTTTCGTAGCTCGGGAACTGGCTCTGGTTAAAGTTAAAGCCACCAGTACCGCTCGATCTGAAATTATGCAGATTGCGCAGGTTTTCAGGGCCAAGGTTATTGATATCAGTCCCGAAAAACTTGCTATCGAGATTACCGGAAACCAAGACAAAGTGGATGCATTTCTTGGGATGGTTCGCCCTTTCGGAATTATTGAAGTGGCACGAACAGGCAGTGTGGCACTCAAAAGAGAATTTAACGGATCAGTTTAGAACAAAACGCAACTAACAAATAATTAATACTTAAAATGAAAGCGAAAACTTATTATAACGACGACGCGGATATCAAATATCTAAAAGATAAAACGGTCGCCATCCTGGGTTATGGAAGCCAGGGACACGCACATGCTTTAAATTTGAAAGACAGCGGCGTCGATGTAGTCGTTGGACTCCGCAAAGACAGCTCATCCCGAGAACAGGCTAAAAAAGCGGGGCTTAAAGTTCTTAAAACGGGCGATGCGGCCAAAGAAGGTGATATTGTAATGGTATTGATTCCTGATCAATACCAGGCCGACGTCTATGAAAAGGAAATTAAACCGAATCTTACGGATGGAAATGCTTTGGCCTTTGCCCACGGATTCAACATCCATTTTGGCCAGATCCAACCGCCTTCTAATGTGGACGTTTTTATGATTGCCCCCAAGAGTCCCGGGCATTTGGTCCGCAGGGTATATAAAAAGGGATCCGGGGTCCCCTGCCTGGTAGCAGTGGATCAGGATAATTCCGGTACAGCCAAAGACACCGCCCTGGCCTATGCCAAAGCTATCGGGGGCACACGTGCCGGCGTCATCGAAACCACCTTTAAAGAAGAGACCGAAACCGATCTTTTCGGAGAACAAACCATTCTCTGCGGCGGCGTATCGGAGCTGGTGAAAAGAGGATTTGAAGTGCTTACTGAAGCCGGATATCAGCCGGAAATTGCCTATTTCGAGTGCCTGCATGAGCTAAAACTGATTGTCGATTTAATGTATGAAGGGGGTATCGAACGGATGTATTACTCCGTGAGTGATACGGCAGAATACGGCGGACTTACCCGTGGTGCCGAAGTGATCGACGAAGTGAATAAGAAACGTATGGAGGATGTGCTTCAAAGAATTCAAAACGGTTCCTTTGCCGATGAATGGATCAAAGAAAATAAAGACGGTATTCCAAATCTTAAAAAATTAAGAGAACAACTCGGGGATCACAAAATTGAAAAAGTAGGTAAACAACTTCGGTCGATGATGAACTGGATCGACCAAGAAGAAGATGAAGCGGTAGCCGCAGAATAATGGACAAGAAAATCCACATATTCGACACCACACTTCGGGATGGTACCCAGGGCGAAAAAGTAGCTTTTTCAGCCAAAGACAAGCTTCGAATCGCTCAGCGGCTTGATGCCTTCGGTATTGATTATATCGAGGGCGGATGGCCCGGGTCCAACCCAAAAGATATGCAGTTCTTTGAGCTGGCTCGAAACGTTTCTTTCGATCATGCCAAAATTGTAGCTTTTGGCAGCACCTGCCGCACCAATACGGATCCTGCATCAGATAGAAACATCCAGCGACTTGTTGAAGCCGGTACACCTGCTGTTTCAATTTTCGGCAAGAGCTGGCTGCTGCATGTTAAGGAAGCATTGAAAACGACCGCGGACGAAAACCTGAAGATCATTCGCGAGTCGGTCGCTTATCTCAAAGAGCATGGGAAAGAAGTGATCTACGATGCAGAACATTTCTTTGATGGATATAAGTCTGATCCCGAATACGCCCTCAAAACAATCGAAGCGGCGGAATCGGCCGGTGCTGATACGTTGGTTCTCTGTGATACCAACGGGGGCACAATGCCTTCAGAAATTTTTACCATCGTTGAAGAGGTACAATCACACCTTTCAACACAACTTGGTATTCATGCACATAATGATTGCGAGTTAGGCGTTGCCAATTCACTTGCCGCTGTAGATGCAGGATGCAGGCATGTACAGGGGACCATCAATGGCTATGGGGAGCGATGCGGCAACGCCAATCTTTGTTCAACAATTCCCAACCTCCAGCTCAAACAAAATTACCATTGTGTTCCGGAAGAAAAGCTGGAGGAACTGACAACCCTCTCTCATTTCGTTAGTGAAGTAGCAAATCTTAATCCGGATAATCGCCAGGCTTTTGTGGGACAAAGTGCTTTTGCTCACAAGGGGGGAATTCACGTCAGCGCCGTGATGAAAAACGAAGCAACATATGAACATATCATCCCCGAGGAAGTGGGCAACCGGCGGCGTGTCCTGGTTTCCGATCTTTCAGGCAAAAGCAATATCCGCTATAAGTCGGAACAGCTTGGCATAGACTTGGAAACCCAAAGCGATGATATCCCCGAGATCGTTGAAAAACTTAAAAAACTCGAAAACGAAGGATATCAATTTGAGGCAGCCGAAGCCTCTTTTGAATTACTGGTGCAGAAGCTGACGGATGAATGGCAGGATTTCTTCCGGCTCGAAGGATTCCGCATCATCGTTGAAAAAAATGTTTCCGGTGATTCCCGTACCGAAGCAACCATCCGTCTCTCCGTAAATGGACAAACCGAACACTGTGCGGCGGAAGGCAGCGGTCCTGTACATGCTTTGGACCGGGCACTCCGTAAGGCATTGCACCGCTTTTATCCGGGAATTAAGGGAATGCATTTGCAGGATTACAAAGTGCGCGTACTCAATCAAAAAGAAGGTACCGATGCACAAGTACGTGTGCTCATCGACTCGGCCGAGAGTGACAAAAACTGGACGACTGTTGGCGTATCCCGCAATATTATTGATGCAAGCTGGGAAGCGTTATCAGACAGTTTTAACTACTATTTGACCAAACAACACCGGAATCTTCACAGCAAAAAAGCAATCTAAAATGACTTTTCTCAACGTTACTTCATGGCTATTGCTAGGCGGTCTGCTGACTGCTCTAAAACTCAATCAACAGCTACAAAATCAACTGCGAATTATCGTGAACACTTAGACACCCATTAACAAAGGCTATAACCATGGAGAATCAAATTAAAATTTTTGACACCACACTTCGAGACGGAGAACAATCTCCCGGATTCAGTATGAATCAGGAAGAGAAATTGCGATTGGCTCTGCAACTCGAACGTATGCAAGCTGATGTCATTGAAGCCGGGTTCCCTATCGCTTCGGAAGGGGATTTTAATACGGTACGTGAAATCAGCAAACATATCCAACACAGTACAGTGGCGGCTCTGTGCCGTACTACTACCAAAGATATCGACCGCGCAGCAGCCTCACTCGAACCGGCTGCGAAACCTCGCATCCATACTTTTATTGCCACTTCCGACATCCACATGAAGTACAAGCTGAAAAAAAGTCGCGAAGAAGTGCTTGAATCAGCGGTAAAAGCCGTTGAGCACGCAACTGGATTATGCGAGGAAGTAGAATTTTCAGCCGAAGACGCCTCTCGAAGTGATCCGGAATTTTTATATCAGATTTTTGAAGCCGTCATTAAAGCCGGGGCCAAAATCGTCAATGTACCGGATACGGTTGGTTATGCCATGCCCTGGGAGTTCGGAGAATTAATCGGAAATATTCGTAATAATGTGCCGAATATCGACCAGGCGACACTAAGTGTTCACTGCCACAATGACCTGGGAGTTGCCGTGGCCAATTCATTGATGGCCGTTCGAAACGGGGCCCAGCAAATTGAATGTACGATCAATGGCATCGGAGAAAGAGCCGGTAATGCCTCATTGGAAGAAATTGTAATGGCAATCGCCACCCGTGAAAAAGAGATAAAAACAAATGTCGTGACCGAACAGTTGGTACCGGCAAGCAAGTTGCTTTCTGAAATTACGGGACACAATGTGCAGCCCAACAAAGCTATCGTTGGAGATAATGCATTTGCTCATGAAGCTGGTATTCATCAGCATGGCGTGCTGAATAACCCTATGACGTATGAAATTATGACGCCAAAATCGGTAGGACTCGAAAGCAACAAAATTGTGCTCGGCAAGCACTCCGGCCGCTTTGCACTCAATAAGAAGCTTCAGAAAATGGGATATACTCTTGCTAAAGAGGAATTAAACAGTGTATATCACAAATTTACTGACTTGGCTGATGAACAGAAAACAATATCAGAAAACGAACTCATTACATTAATTACTCAAATACTACCACAGAAGAAAGTTTCCGGGGATAGCACGATGACCGGGTAAAAGAAACTACACATAGCACACATAGCTGTGAGGGAGTTAAACTCCCGAACTACAGCAAACGAATCTTTAATTCTGAAATCATTAACTGATTACCATTATGGGAATGACTCTCACTGAAAAAATTATAGCTAAACATAGCGGAAAAACATCCGTTGAGCCCGGCGAAAGCGTCTGGGTTGATGCGGATGTGCTTATGACACACGATGTCTGCGGACCGCCTACGATTTCAATTTTCAAAGAACAATTCGGAGAAGATGCCCGGGTGTGGGACAAGGACAAGCTTGTCATCATACCGGATCATTACATCTTTACTGAAGATAAATACGCCAACCGAAATGTCGATATCCTGCGGGCTTTTGCCGCCGATCAGGATCTGCCGCACTTTTACGATGTAGGCTCAGAGGATTACAAAGGCGTCTGCCATATTGCCCTTCCCGAAGAAGGATTTACCCGTCCTGGCGAAATGCTTTTTGGAACCGACTCTCATACCTGTACTGCCGGCGCATTCGGCCAATTTGCTACCGGTATTGGCAACACCGATGCTGCTTTCATCATGGGAGCGGGAAAGCTCTGGGTGAAAGTTCCCGAAACTATGCGCTTTGTTTTTTATGGGGATTCCATGCCTCCCTACCTGATGGCCAAGGATATCATCCTGCAGATTATCGGGGATATCGGGGTAGATGGAGCCACCTATCGAACGATGGAATTTGCCGGTCCCGGCATTAGTGCCATGACGATGGAAGATCGTATGACGCTCACAAATATGGTTATTGAAGCCGGTGGAAAAAATGGGGTCGTCGAACCTGACATTAAAACCGAAACATATGTGCGCGAACGCACCGACAAATATTTTGAACCGGTCTTCAGCGATACCGATGCGGACTATCACAGCGTATATCGCTATAACCTGGAAGATATGGTTCCCATGGTAGCCAAACCGCATAGTCCCGACAATAAAGCTACCGCTATCGAATTGGAAGGCACCAAGCTGGATCGGGCATATATCGGATCCTGTACCGGCGGCAAACTTTCCGACTTTGTTGCCGCTGCGGAAATTATCGCAGGTAATGATCTCAAAATTGATACCTACGTTGTTCCGGCAACGACGGAGATTGCAGATAAACTTGAAACCACAAGGGTCAATGGTAAACCATTGATTGATATCTTTAAGGATGCCGGTTGTAAAATCGGTCAGGCTTCTTGTGCAGCTTGCCTCGGTGGCCCATCGGATACATTCGGACGCCTTAATAATGATGAAGTTTGTATCTCTACCACCAACCGGAATTATCCCGGGCGTATGGGCTCTAAACAGTCACAAGTTTACTTGGCGTCGCCCTATACGGTGGCGGCCTCCGCAATTTCCGGCTCTATAACCGATCCCAGGGCTTTTATCCATCAAACAGTCATTTAAAATATTAATCTCCTTAGCAACAATTATGTCAAAACAGAATGAACCGATTAAGGGAAAAGCATTTGTACTCGGTAGAAATATCGATACCGATCAGATCATTCCCGCCGAGCACCTCGTCTATAGTTTAGATGATCCGGAAGAACGAAAATTCTATGGCCGATATGCTCTTTCCGGGGTGCCCGATGAGCAATCCGGATTACCGGAAGGCGGGATTCCGCTAGTAGAAGAAGACAAATTTGAAAGTGAATTCAATATTATTGTAGGAGGACCGAATTTCGGTTGCGGATCTTCACGCGAACATGCGCCCGCTTCATTGGATATAGCAGGTGTAGAAGCTATAATAGCTCCCACTTTTGCCCGAATTTTTTATCGCAACTCGGTAGATGGCGGCTTTGTAGTCCCTTACGAGAGCATCGAAGATTTGAGCCAAAAGGTTCAAACCGGCGATGAATTGGAAATTGATATTGAACAAAGAACCGTTCGTAACCTTACACAGGACGAAGAATATGAGATCCGCCCGTTAGGCAGCGTTGCCGATATCGTAAACGCGGGTGGAATTTTTGAATATGCACGCAAAGAAGGAATGATCACATGTCAGTAAAAGAAATTATTGTTTTACCGGGCGATGGTATTGGCCCCGAAGTCACCAAAGAAGCCGTCAATATTTTGAAAACCGTTTGTAAACGGCATGGAACCAAAATAAAGACTCGAAGTTTTCCGATCGGCGGTGCCAGTATTGACCGTTTCGGTCGCCCGTTGACCGAAGAAACTTTGAAAGCCTGCAAAAACAGTGATGCTGTTTTACTGGGAGCTGTTGGAGGATCTAAGTGGAATGATGAGCCTAAAGACAAACGGCCTGAAGCCGCACTGCTGGGACTGCGCAAAGAATTAGATTTATTTGCCAATTTGCGCCCTATTAAAACGTACGAATCATTACTCCATGCTTCCACATTAAAAAAGGAAGTGGTAGAAAATGTAGATATCATGATCGTCCGAGAGCTAACCGGAGGCATATATTTCGGACGCCCTCGCCTGATCGAGCAGACCGAAACAGGCGAACGCGCAGTAGACACCATGGTTTATTCCAGCGAAGAAGTGGATCGCGTAGCCCATGTTGCGTTTGAAACAGCTACAGCACGGAATAGAAAAGTGACATCGGTTGATAAATCGAATGTACTGGACTCGTCCCGACTTTGGCGGAAGACGGTTAAAGAGTCGGCTCAGCAGTGGCCGGAAATTGCACTTAATCATATGCTGGTAGATAACTGTGCCATGCAGCTCGTTCGCAATCCCAAACAATTTGACGTCATTCTTACCGGCAACATGTTTGGAGATATTCTTAGTGATGAAGCATCTATGATTACAGGTTCAATCGGTATGCTTCCTTCTGCAAGTATCGGTAAAGAGTATGCCATGTACGAACCCGTTCACGGATCCGCACCTGACATTGCCGGAAAGGGTAAGGCCAATCCCCTGGCTGCTATTGCTTCTGTTGCTCTTATGTGTCGTTACTCGCTGGATATGCCGGATGCGGCACGGGAAATTGAAGAGGCGATTATAGCAACACTGAACGATGGATTTCGAACGGGGGACATCTATTCGAAATCTCCAAAGGAATACTTATCCAGCACCGAAGAAATGGGCAGTGCCGTAGTTAAACACCTTAATCCCGATTTACAACCTGGCACCTTTTTATAGCAAAAAATGGCAACTCTATACTAGCATAGATAGCCCGCTCCTGCATCTCCTTCCAAACAGGAGACCAAGATTGGTTCATTAAGCCCCTCCATTTTTTGGAGGGGTGCAGGAGTCTTTTACATTATGAGCCTTATCGTAATAAATTTCATCTCCCAACAAGTATGACGCTGCTGAACCGAATACAAATAGTTTAGTAAAGATTAGTTCCATCATTGCTAATGAGTATTACATTACCCTCGGCGTCAAAAAATATCAATTTATGTATCCGGTTTAAATGACTTGACAGGTTTTTAAAACCCGGAAAAACTCTCTTTCATTTCTACAGATAAACTGGGATGGAACGACAGATAAAACTGTTCCGTTTTTATCTAATGATTATTGAAATGAGGCAAAAAATTTGTAGTTTTACGTCTGTTCGACGCAGCACAAAAAATAATACTTTGAATACTCTGCAAGACATATCTTTCACTCACCTCCAGCACTGTTGTTGTGCTATGTCTTGTTGTTGCTGTTGTTGTAGCTAGTTACCGGATTCTGATTTAGACATTTCTTCTTACCGGTAACACAGCATGATTGAGTCAACGACTCGTTCTGCTTATTACCTATCTTCGAACAAAATCAATGAAATTTTATAGTCACAACGATGAAAACCCTGGAAGCCACTGAACATTTAGAAATCTCATTACTGGATAAAGCAATCCGTTTAGGATCGTTTATCGGACAAACACCTCTTTTCCCGATAAAAAACCTCAATCCAAATAAACGGGTTAAAATTTATGCCAAGCTGGAGTGGCAACAATTTGGCGGCAGCGTCAAATCACGCCCCGCCTATCGAATAATCCGTGATGCAATCAAATCGGGACAATTAACAGAAGATAAACACCTGTTGGACGCAAGCAGCGGTAATACAGGCATCGCTTACGCACACATCGGGGCGGCGTTGGGGATTCCGGTGACCCTCTGTCTGCCGGAAAATGCATCCCAAGAGCGCAAACAAATACTCAAGTCGTTGGGCGTCGACCTGCGTCTGACCCCTCGGACCGGCGGCACGGATGATGCACAGGAAATTGCTCAATCGATGTACGAAAATCAGCCGGGTAAATATTTCTATGCCGATCAGTACAGTAACGCCAGCAACTGGAAAGCTCATTACGATACAACGGGACCGGAGATATTGGATCAAACCAATTATCAAGTCACGCACTTTGTTGCCGGCCTGGGGACTACCGGTACATTTACCGGTACCGGCAAGTTTTTGAAACGATATAATAAAGATATCAGGCTTATCGGCTTGCAGCCGGATCTTGCCATGCATGGGCTGGAAGGATGGAAACACATGGAAACTGCCCACACCCCTGCTATTTATGACGATTCAGTACCGGATGAAATCCGAACGATAAATACGGATAAGGCTCATGAAATCATAAAACTGGCAGCTCAAAATGAAGGATTACTTATCAGTCCCTCTTCGGCGGCGAACCTTGCAGGAGCACTACAGCTTGCCGGAGAAATTGAAGAAGGGGTTATTGTAACGGTCTTTCCTGATGACGGAAATAAATACGGAGAAATTATTAACCAACTTTTTTAGGATTTGTTATGAAGCTTGAAATTAGTACTGAAGCCCTACAGCAGATGCACCAACACGCCGAGGAAGACTACCCTAATGAATGCTGTGGATTTTTCTATGGACTTGAAGGAGACGTTCGCCAGGTTCGTATCGCCCGCAAAGTGGAAAATGCCAAGGAAGGTGACCAGCGAAGACGATTTCAAATCGCTCCGCAAGATTATCAAAAAGCCGAGAAATATGCTATTGATCATGACCTTGATCTGTTGGGTGTATATCACTCGCATCCCGATCATCCAGCGAAACCGTCAGAGCATGACCGAAAAGTGGCTATGCCCTGGTTTTCATACATCATTATTTCGGTTCAGGATGGGGAAGCGGTCGCAACCCGCTCCTGGCGATTGAATAAAGATCGACAATTTGAAGAAGAGCCTGTCGAAACGAAAGAATTTTCAAAACAACAACAAAACTTAGAAGTATAGAACTATGGCAACAATTATCATTCCAACACCATTACGTAAATACACCAATCAGAATCGTAAATTTGAAACGGAAACGAATAATCTTTCCGATGCTATTCAGGATTTTATTGATGAATATCCCGATGTAAAAGAAAATCTGCTCGATAATGATGGTAATATACGGTCTTATATCAAACTCTATATCGGCGACGAAGAAGTAAATCCCGCTGAAAACGGATCGACCCAACTTTCCGATAATACGGAATTGAGCATTGTTCCTGCCATCGCGGGCGGATACTCAGAATTGTGAATTATCAATTATGGATTTTGAATTCGTAACAAGTTCAAAATTTGAAACCATTAGTGAAACGTTATGAGTAATTGGCAAAACATTGAATTTTCAGGGGAAGAACTGGGACATTACAGTCGACATTTGTCCATACCCGAATTCGGGATGGAAGGACAAAAGAAACTCAAAGCCGCCAAAGTACTGGCTGTAGGAACCGGCGGACTCGGAGCTCCAATGCTGCAGTATCTTGCGGCGGCCGGCGTCGGCACTATCGGTATTGTAGATTTTGACAAAGTGGAAGCCAGTAACTTGCATCGACAGGTCCTTTTCGGAGCCTCCGACGTTGGCCGTCCCAAAGTGGAAGTAGCCAAAGAAAGGATGCAGGAAATTAATCCTCATATCGATGTCCAGGTACATCAAACGCGTCTCACCAGTGATAATGCGCTGGAGATTATTAAGCAATACGATGTGGTAGCCGACGGAACCGATAATTTTCCCACGCGTTACCTGATCAACGACGCCTGTGTAATGCTGGATAAGCCAAATGTTCACGGGTCTATTTTCCAATTCGAAGGACAAATATCGGTATTCAACTACGTTGATCAAGAAGGGAATCGCGGTCCCAATTATCGAGACCTGTTTCCCGAGCCGCCCCCGCCGGGTCTGGTGCCCAGTTGTGCCGAAGCGGGTGTTTTAGGCGTTCTTCCCGGTATTATCGGTTGTCTGCAAGCCAGCGAAGTGATAAAGATTATTACCGGCATAGGGAGTCCTCTTTCAGGACAACTCTTCCTTTTTGATGCACAGGATTTTAGCACGCGTAAGGTGAATGTTACCAAGAATAAAGACAATCCTCTTAGGGGTGAAAATCCGGAAATTACCGAATTGATTGATTACGAAGCTTTCTGCGGAATTCCGTCGACAAACGGGGAACCGAGAAAAGAGTCAGAGGTGCCGGAAGTAAGTGTTCAAGAATATAAGTCCTGGGTCGATAACGGCGAAGATGTACAGCTTATCGATGTGCGTGAACCTCATGAAGTTGAGATTGCAGAAATAGGCGGCGAACTCATCCCACTAAAAACGGTTTTGGACAATGCGGATAAAATCAGTCGCGATAAAAAGGTGGTTGTTCACTGTCGAAGTGGTCAACGCAGTGCCGATGCTATCAAACAACTACGAGATAAATACGGATTCGATAACCTCTATAACCTAAAAGGCGGTATTTTGGCTTGGTCGAAAGAAATCGACGACAGCGTGCCGCAGTATTGATAAAACATAAATTTGGTATGCTTTAGAGGAAAAAATCTCAATCCTTCTCGCTTAGTCTTCGTATAAAGAAATGTACCGGTACAAAATTCACAAACAAGTCCATTTTGCTACACCTGCATCTAAGCGAGGGATTAGAGATTTCCTTTCGGGGTAGAACCTACCAAAGTCATAGATTCTTATCTCAAACTGATGCTGCTTAAGCTTTTTCCACGAGTTCCAGAGAGGCGGAATTGATACAATAGCGCAGACCTGTCGGCTCAGGACCATCCGGAAAAACGTGTCCCAGGTGTCCATCACATACATTGCAAAGTACTTCAATACGGTGCATACCGTGGCTGCTATCCTCTTTGTATTTTATGACATTATCCTTGACCGGTTCAGTAAAACTAGGCCAGCCGGAGGAAGATTCAAACTTTTCCGATGAGTCGAACAGTTCCGTTCCACAGCATACGCATGCATACAAACCGGGCTCATGAGATTCGCAATATTCGCCGGAATAGGGTCGTTCGGTGCCTTTTTTACGTGTCACATTGAATTGCTCTTCCGTTAACTGTTCACGCCATTCCTGTTCACTTTTCTCCACTCTTCGGGGCGGCTCGGGACTTCCGTTTACGGTAAGTTTATGTATTTCCTTCCAGTCAATCATTATCGGCTATTTAGCTTTAATAAAATTATTAAACCAGATCTGTTTTCTTTAATTCATGTAACAAATTGAAGCTGATCGAAAATTCCAATAAAAAAGGCCAGGCTTTTTTAAGCCTGACCCAGATTAAAGTCGGGATGACTGGATTTGAACCAGCGACCCCTTCGTCCCGAACGAAGTGCGCTACCGGACTGCGCTACATCCCGAAAAGTGATGTACTGCACTTATAATGCACAGCACATCAAAAAGCTATAAAACTAAGCAATTTTGGTAATCAAATCAGCAGTACGAGCAGAATATCCTGCTTCATTATCATACCATGCAAGAATCTTTACAAGTTTCCCATCTGCTTTGGTAAAACCGCTGTCGAAAATGCAGGAGTGCGGATTGCTAATAATATCGGTAGATACCAGTTCTTCCTCGGTATACTCCAAAACTCCTTTCATGCGTCCGTTGGCAGCATTACGGAAAGCTTCCTGAACTTCATCCACAGTTACCTCTTTTTCAACAAGAGCCGTAAGATCTGTAAGTGAACCGTCGGGAACAGGTACACGAACCGCGCTACCATCCAGTTTACCGTTGAGATGCGGAAGTACAAGTCCCACAGCTTGAGCAGCACCGGTAGTAGTAGGTACAAGATTATGAGCGGCTGTACGTCCACGTCGCCAGTCTTTGTGCGGACCGTCAACAATATTTTGGCTACCTGTATAAGCGTGTGTAGTAGTCATAAAGCCCTTTTCCAATCCAAAAGCGTCATCAAGTACTTTCACCATTGGAGCCAGACAATTAGTGGTGCAGCTGGCATTAGAATAAATTTCGGTTTTGGGATCAATCTCATCTTCATTTACACCCAAAACAATCGTTTTAACATCCTTGTCGCCTTTGGCCGGAGCAGAGATGATCACCTTGCTTGCTCCTGCCTCCAGATGCTTGGCAGCTGCCTCACGTGTTCGAAATAAGCCCGTAGATTCAACAACGATATCAGCA
>DATFLI010000377.1:0-5091 GCA_035267805.1 Balneolaceae bacterium
ATCGCCGTTTGTAGATTCTTCATTGACGAACAAAATACGGACTACCATGGCTAACATCTAATCGAACTAAACTATCAGCTAACTTAATGCAATCTATGAAACATCAATTATTATGGTTTAAAATTATTATAAAATAAATAATTAAGGAATTTTAAATAAATTATTGAATATATTTAATTTTTTTGACGACGGCATTATAGGCCGAGATGACTACGAAGAGTATCCCTAAAACGGCAACAATTGAGGAACCGGCCGGAAAATCGTAGTGATAGGAAAGGTTTAATCCTAAAAAAGATCCTAACAGGCTGATAATCAATGCACCGATAATTACAGCAGTGTTCGATTTTGATAACATAATACCGCAAACGCTGGGAATGATCAGAAAGGAAAATACGGGGATGACGCCTCCGATCTCGACAGTAAATACTATGGCCAGTCCGATGGAGATATAAAACAAGAAGTTCCAAATATTCAATAGTCCAATTTCTTCGCCCCGTCGTTTTTCAAATAATTCCGTGAGTTTGAAGAAGTGCTTGCGAAATATGAAATGAATTATCGCTAGGATCCCGAAAATAATAGCCAGTGTGGTAATTTGATTGATGCTGACAGCCAGGATATTACCAAAAAGTACTTCCTGAATATCAGAATCTCCGTGTGGCGACTTTGATATTAATAATACAGTCAGAGCGGATGTAAATGCATAAATTATGCCGATGACAGCCTCTTGTTTTAGTCTTTTATCCTTGATTTTAATCAGGGATAGCAAGAATGCACCTATTATCGTTGCTGCGATGGGTATCCATGTGCTGCCGGTATTCAGATATGCGGCAATGGCTACTCCCAATGATGAAATTTGGCCTAGCGCAAGATCAACGAAAACGATACCCCGACCGACAACATGAACCCCAAAATAGGAGAGTAGCAACCCGGTGATGACAGCGGCAGCAAAGGCCTGAATCATGAAATTTAAGTTGAACATTTCGAACATGATAAGTTCCCTGTTAATTTGATGCGTTGCTGTGAGTGAGCGCATCGATAATTTTGTTAATATTATAGTCGAACAAGTCGAAATAGTTTTTGATCTCGTCGTATCCGCCGGTCATTGTTGAAAGGGGCACAATTTTAATATTTGTATTCCGGGCTACTACCTCCGGAGACGAAGAACTGAAATAGGGAGAATTGATAAGCAGCGGGATGTTTCGGGATTTTACCTCATTGATAATTTTAACAAGCTGTGACGGCGATGGAGGGATGCCCGGCTTTGGCTCAAGAAAATCCACAATGTTTAGTCCAAACCGTTGTTCGAAATAGACCCACTCGTTATGATAAGCGATCACTTCCGTATTTTGATAGGGGGCCATCTTTCTTTCCCACTCCACCAGCTTTTGATCGATTTTATCATCAAACGCCTTCAGATTTCTGGCATAATCGACTTGGTTTTTGGGATCTATTTGTACGAGGTGAGTATAAATTTTTTTAGCGATTAGCTTGCCACGATCCGGGTCCAACCAGTAGTGCGGATTTCCGTAAATATGGATGTCGCCCTCTTCACGGCTGGTGGTCGTTGGCACCTGCAGCAGGGGCATGCCCTCAGATACATCCACATAACCGCTAGTTCCTTTCTGGATTTGAACGTTGCGTGAACTTTGCAAGAGTTGCGGTGACCATCCCAATTCAAGGTCGAGTCCCACTGTAACAAACATATCTGCCCGCGAAAGCTTGACGATATAGCTCGGCTTGGGATCGACGAAGTGCGGATTTTGATATCCTTTGGCAATTGAAAAAACATCTACATGGTCGCCTCCGACATACTGGGTGATACTAGCTAAATCGGGAAGCGTGGTAACGACTTTAATCTGGGCAAAAGCGCTGCCTATGGCGGTAATAAAAATCCCCAGACCAAGGACAACTATTTTAATTGTGTTTAATCTTTTCATGAGAATAATGGGTTTGATAGTTGAAATTGTTTGTCACAATTGGTTAATACTGATGAGCCCCATGCATGCCAATCACGAAAATCCAGCGAAAAAGCCCGCTGAAAGTCACATCCGAGAATCCGTTATCGGTATATAACTTGGGACCGAATTCCAGCTTTTGAAATTCAGTGGCGTACCATCCGAAAGTTGCAGAAGTTGCTTGTTCTTTGACGCCGCGCATGTTCGGATCCTCGGTGTAGCTATACATTCCCGTAACAAACCAGCGTCGGCTAAGCTGGTACTCCATCCACGAGTACATCCCCCAGGCACTGATCTTTTCGAATGATGCTGTTTCTGTATTGCTGAAGAATAACTCCGACTGCCACTTGAAGGATTTATAGGTGTTAAAGCGTACCGGTTTCCAGATATAGGTGAGATCGATGCCGCCCAACCTGGACGTTTTTTGTGCTTCGTTGCTGCCCATAGCCCCGGACAGTCCCAATTCGAGCGTTGCATTGTCGGTAAGGGTCCAAAAGTTTTTGAGATGCACTAGTTTTAGCGGCACCGTGTGATCACTTACAGCAAATAAGGGACTTTCATCCGGTCCGCGGGTAACTGAGACAATAAGTTCCTGGTAAAAGGCTCGGTTTGGAAGCAGCCAGCTCAACGAGGCGCCTTGATCGATAAGTGTTTCTCCCAGAAAGGCCTCGCTCGCAACCGGTAAGTCAATAATGGGTAAAGCATGTTGATGTACAGTATTGATGCGTCCGAATGCCTGGCGGAACTTACCGACTTTTAGTTGGAGTCTGTAGGGCAAACTCAGGGATAGCAAATAAGCCTCCTCGATCTTTGCATTCAGCTGCCCTTGCTCGCCTTCAAAAACGGGATAGATGTCGGCGCGTGCATACGGGTCAATGGCGGCGCGAAGATTAAGCTCAACACCTTGCAGGTAGGCATCCCAGTTACGATCCCCCTGGCTTGTATAGAGGCTTCGAAAGTCCGTGATCGCACTGATATCCGGATTCAAGTTGATCGATGTTGCCTGAACCGATTGCGTTTGCTTTGTCCGGGACGGTGTTTTTGGTTCTTTGGATTGTGCGTCCTCCATCTGCTTGCGAATCTGCTCGATTGAAACCGAATCAGTAGCCGTAGAGTCCTGGGCTTTTAATGATTGCCCGGCTATGAATAACGTCACAAAAAAGCATAGTTCATGTCGTTTATATTGATTTTTCATAGTTGTAATGATGAATAATCCAACCGGGTTAATATTTACCGGCCTGGATCAGGCTTACTGTTTTAAGAAAAAGATCAAATTTTAAGCCGGGATGGGAGGAGGGGCACGTCCCCGATCGGGTGTATAAAAGATCGCTGCTTGTATATGGTCTTCCGCTCTCGGAATAGTTATAAAAGATTCAAAAACTTGTGCAACCTGGAATACAGGTGTATTGGTTCCTTTAAATGTATAGCCGCAGATCGGGCAAAAGGCTGCATCGGTTGCCAGGTTGTTTCCGGTATTGGGCAAGTGCCGTGGTAGATTCCAGTGAAATGGATGATGCGAGTGAAGTGTAGTTACAATAAGTCCGATACTCATGAGTGCGAGCAGAAACAGACTTATTTGTTTTTTAACTCTTTGGTTGAACATTTACTCTCTCTTTTGAAGTAAGTTAGAACTTCAGCAGATTTCAAGCAAATGCGGGCATAGTATTTTTACTGAAAAACCTCCAGGATTTTAGAAATCCTGGAGGTCACAGTTATTGGAATTATCTCTCATTTCCTTTAAAATTGAATACTTACATCTCCATAGATAATTCGTCCGGGTTCGGGAATTTGCATGCCGGTAAATGGATTTTTAGCATTCAAATGGTTTACATACTGCCGGTCGGTTAGATTTTTTACTCCCACCTGAAGTGAAATCCATTGTCGTAATTTACCTCCGGCTAATAAGTCGAGAGTTGTATAGCCATCCGTGGGGACTTCCCCGCGAGCCGTGGCCACGCGTGTTTGTTTGCTCACAAAATGGGCCGTGCCTTCCACAAACACCGGCCATTGCTGGAATTCATACCGAAGATCGGGATTAAATTCGAATGGGGTCACTCCCAGGGCTGGTTCATCTACCTCGGTATCCTGTCCCCATAGGTAGTTGACACTGGCATTTAATTGGAGTTCGGGTAAGATTTGATAATCCGAGGAGATATCAAATCCCCAAAAGCGGGCGGAGCCGTTGATATATTGGTAGACGGTATTCGGACTTAAGGGCAGCCGTTTAGGCAGGTTCGTCGGCTTTAACGTGATATAGTTGGCCATTTGCCGGGCGAAAACGTTGACGGAAAGATCCCAATTGGCGTATGCGGCGTTAATCCACAAGTCGGCTTGGGTACTGCGTTCCGGTTTTAGCTGGGGATTTCCGACAAACTCGGCACTCGTCTGGGCTTTGCTGGCGGGGATGCGGTCGGAATATCGCTCGGTGGCCTGGGCGGTGCGGACCACAGAACCAAGTCCGAGACCGAGCGTCCAATTTTCGGCAAGATTATAATTTACGGTTCCGGAAGCGCTCACATTCACTTCATTGGAGCTGAGATCGGTTGAGACATTCTGGCGAAAGAATGGACTGGCGGTATCGGCTTTGGCACTTACCAAATCCAGCCGCACGGTGGCATTGGCTTTCCATCGGTCGTTAAAGGTATGGCTGCCTCGCGTAAACAGGCCGCCATCGGTGATCGTCGCCTGCGGCCACATCAAATCCTGGAACATCAGCATTTGATTATCCTTACGTCTTATATACCGGGTGGCATTGCGATAGGCCGAATAGATGTCGGCACCTACTTCCCAGTCCCACGAATCGACCGACGAAAGATGAGCATCAATGCGCCCGCCCGAAACATGGGCTTTGGAATTGACTGTGACATCGAGGGCAAACGGGGGCATCCGGTTGGGATCAGGCTCGGCAGTGGGTTTGCCATGATTATCCATCTGATGATTTACGTTATTAATGTAGGCTTTTGCATCAACGGAGGTTACGATGCTGTTTTTGGGGTGCCATTCCCAATCCAGGGCACCATTAAAGGTATGGAAAAACCTGGCATTCAGTAGGCGACCGGGATAATCCAGGTTTTTCTGATTTTGATATCCCACAGACAGGTCCAGCCAGGAGTTGCTGGTGACCGCATATCCGAGT
>DATFLI010000378.1:0-4769 GCA_035267805.1 Balneolaceae bacterium
ATCCAGATTCACTATATACAGGTCGTTATCCTGCACATAAGCAACCTTATCACCGGAAGGGGAAAAATGGGCATACTGTTTTTTCGCCTTCGAATCGGTAAGTCTTTGAATCTTTTTAGTTGCCAGGTTATATACAAAATAATGTTCGCGCGTACTGTGCCGCCAGATCGGTTCCACATCCGTCTTGATCAGGATTTTCTTCTCATCCGCCGAAAACTGGTATCCCTGTATAATAACCGGTTTATTGCGCCCCGGCACGAAAAGCTGCGAACTTGCCGCCAACACTTTATAATCTCCGGTAACAATATTATAGCGCCGGATTTGGATATCATGATCCGTGCGTTCTAATGTCGTATAATATTGACCATCCCTCATCCAATTTATATCACGGATCCCCTCGGGATAAAACGTTCCATCGACAACCTGGTCAAAGGTGAGTTCTTTTTTTTGAGCAAAAGTCGGCTGTACAATCCAGCCGAAGCATATGAGCACAAGAAATATTTTTTTCATATATCGGTGAGCATAGATTAATAGTGTCAAAAATCCCGTTGTATTTAAGAGCAGCTTTGCGCAATTCTCATTGTCATGCGGATGCAAACACCCAATTAAAAGCTTCTTAAAAGAGCCTTTTTAAAGAAGGCTGAATTGATTTAAGATGACAGATCCAATTTGACTGAGACCTTCCAGTTTAAGCCAACAAACTTAAATGCAGCTGCACAAGTCCGTTAATTCTCAAATTTATGAAGCAGAATCTTCAGCAGCTTGGTAAGCTTATCCTTAAGCTGAGGACGAGGCGTAATAAAATCCAAAAAGCCATGCTCCAGCAAATACTCAGATCGCTGAAATCCTTCCGGCAGATCCCGTCCAATGGTTTGACGAATCACGCGCGGACCGGCAAAACCGATGAGGGCTTCCGGTTCTGCAATATTAAAATCGCCAAGCATCGCAAAACTAGCTGTAACTCCGCCTGTTGTAGGATTCGTCATTAAGGAAATATAGGGTACCCCCTCTTCCTCGAGCTGGGCCAGCTTAGCAGATGTCTTCGCCATCTGCATAAGGCTAAGAACACTTTCCATCATACGTGCACCGCCAGACTGCGAAATAATAAGCAACGGTACTTTATTTTCGCGGGCATGGTCGATAGCCATACCAATACGTTCACCGACAACTGATCCCATGCTACCACCGATAAAGTCGAAATCCATGCAGGCGATGACCACATCCAAATCGTTCATCTTTCCAACTCCAACACGAACAGCATCACTATGGCCTGTTTTTTCCTGATATTCTTTGAGACGGTCGCTATACTTTTTGCGATCCTCAAATTTCAGAGGGTCTGTCGGTTGTATCTCTTGGCCAATTTCCTTGAATTTTCCCTTGTCAAAAAGGAAAGAAAAATATTCTTCGCTGCCAATACGGAAATGATAACCGCTCAGCGGATCCACCCATAAATTATCCTCGAGCTCACGCCGGTGAACCGTTTCGCCGGTCTTTGGCACTTTTACCCAAACCCCCTCCGGCATTTCTTTACGCTGATCGGTTTGTATATTCTTGTCTTTTCGCTTAAACCAAGCCATGTTTCTTCAATTTCATTAAAAAATGGTTCTCAAAAATAACGATTCTCCAGCGAAGCTAAAATCTTTATTGTACCTGATTCGATGTATAATATTTGGGATCAAATGTTTCGGGATCCACCCGCTGATAAAAGGCAGTTAAGCCATCCTCAAAAAGATTAAGCAATGATTTAGCTGTAATTGACTCCAAGCCAAAAGTATGTGCTTTATTAAGAATATCTTTGTTAAGACGCTTTAAACCCGTTCCAATAATGATATCACCTTCACCTATCAATGTTTCGAACTCTTTTATCGGAATTACCTCAACTTCACCCACTGCCGTAAGCCCATCATTATGCCGAAACTGCTGGTGATAAACATGCACACGTCGAGCATCAACAATACTATGAATCCTTTTAGTCATTGGAAGTTCCGTAACCGCCTGCATTGCAAAAGAAGCAAGCGTATTTATCCCATACAAGGGCACTGTCGTCTCAAACAACAGGCCTTTAACCGCGCTGGCACCAATGCGCAATCCCGTATAAGATCCGGGACCTTCGCTGATGAGCACTGCATCCAAATCAGAAATAGTAAAGCCACGCTCGTCCATCAATTCTTCGATAAATAAAAACAGCTTCTCGGAATGTGACCCGCGTTTGGCAACACGTTTTTCGACTACTTTTCCATCCCCCGCTTTTAGAGCGACAGAGCATACATTGGTTGCGGTTTCAATTGCCAGAATCATACTTCCAATTCATTTAGTATCATTAAAACCCGTCTTACATCTCCCCATTTAAAAGGTAGAATTTGGTGGCAAGACCACATTCTAAATCCCCTCCTTTTTAAAGGAGGGGTGCAGGGGTGGTTAGCTTCTCAAAGTAATATTTAAAAATTATTTCTTTAGCAGCCAGGCGGTGTTGCTTAAATCAACCCAGCGTTGATACAAACGATACAACTCAGGAAATTCACCCGTAGAAAAATCCTTACGACTAATGTTAATATGGTACTGATAGTTCATCTTACCCGAACCAATATTATACTGTTCTTCAAAATTTGCTCCGGGAATATCCATTCGATGATTTTCCTGTCCCGATTTGGCCGAGAAGCCTGAAGGCAATGTTATTGAGTATGAAACATCCAACTTTTCAGGACCATCAAGCGTAATGGGAAGCTTGCGGCTTGAATTTTCAAAGGGATTCTTTCTGCGATATCCGACAATCATCGGCCGGAATTTGAGTCCGTCTGTGAAGCTGGTGGCATAATTTTTAATCTGAAAATGAGCAGAAATACCCACCGGTTGACTGTAGTCGTCAATATTGGTAATAATAACATCAGCGGCGGTCATCTCAGCGTAACCGTCAAATAATGTCCGCTTCAGTATATCGGTATTACTCATTCCATCCGTTCTCTGCTTACGAATTTGCTGAGCCGGATAGCCGCTTTGATGAGCTGTCACAGACCCCTTCAGGGTACCATCCGCAGTCAAGTCGGCATCCAGATGTACCTGAATCTTAAATTTGCTCATATCCGGATTTATATCTACCCACTTGAAGGAATTTTGCTTCAGTAACAAGCCGGGACCGTTGTACATATCCACCGGAACCAGCCCGGGCTGACTGTACGGAAAGCTGGCATCCATAAAATACCTTTGATTGCCTATCTTCGAATAAACCATTTGGGCATTAAACTGGTAAAAAGAAGGGAAATCCATATCGATTTGCCCCGACTTCCGAGACGAAACAAGCATTGGATGAGCCTCGATCCCCGCGCCGTGCAACATAGCAATCAAGGTCTGGTTGATTGCAGCCTGATCGGCCGGCTTACCCGAAAGCGCTACTGAATCCGTTACCGAGCTATACGGCGAATAGGCCCCGGAGTAGTTGACTTTCTGATTTACATAGCGGTAAATACTATCTTGCACGGTTTCTTTAGAGGCCGAGGGATGAGCCGCGGCAATAGAATCCCCAATAGATTCGGCAAACTTATTCTGCTTGATAAACTGCAGTGGATTGGTCCGTTCACGCAGTCGCCGCACAACCACTTCCCAGTTATTTTCCAGCGGCTGACGCGGGATGCCAAACTCATTCAGCAAAAAACGTATCTTCCCGCGATAATCATTCAATGAAGAAATATAAGGTACCTTTTTTACCGGCGGTATATCGTGCGCAATCCACCGTTCAGTGACAATAGGTTTGGGCTGGGGATACACAAAAATCTTAGGCACTGAACTTGTATCCTGATAAGCAAAATTATGGTCAACTTCCCCATCAAAATTCTCAACAAACGACTTGTACCGTAAATATCCGGGATATGTAATCGTCACTTTCGCTTCTGCGGTGGGAACCTGGTGGGAAAGATAAAAGTCAGGTAACTGTTCGATGTAACGACGACGGATCACATAGCTGTATTCAAGAATCGACCCATCCTCTACTTGCGGCATGGTAAATTCCTTCACATTGTACCGCTCATTTATGTTAATTGTCTTGATATTTGCCTGTTGCAGGGGAATGCGCTTTCCGGACGGCTCATAGGTCTGCGCCTTAATATCGGAAATCTGCTCCATGTTGTTATCGAAATAGTAGGGAATGGAAACAATGGAGGCTTCCCGAGCTTCCTTGTCAAATACTTTCAGCCGAACCAGGTATTTGATGATGGCCACAATTGAATTCCCTTCTTCTTTAAAAGAGACATGCATATTGTTATTTGTGACCATGTATGGCGCGTCCGGGGATGAAGCCGGCGGCTGCATCTGATACAGTGAATCGGGGATAACGCCAAATTGAGCGTGCGGGCTGGTTTGTGCACGCATCCCCACAAACGGGAGCAACATAAATACTACAAGTACGGAGATAAATCGATACAAAAATTTCGTCATAAATTGATATTTAGAACACAATAACGCCCATTCAGCGAATTCATTCTATACATATTTTAAACAATCTCGATGCCGGACAAGAGATTCTAATTTTGATATAATGACTTCAATTCGGGACGCAAGATCCGATTCCATATGGCGTACCCCTTGGGATTCAAATGCAGGTGATCATCCCGAAAGATAGAATCATTGGGCCTGCCATCCGAGTCTAACAACGGAGTGGCCAAATCCACATAATATAGCTGTTTATTCTGCTGATTAAATGCCTTAATCTTTTGATTGGTTTCTTTCATCTTATCCCAAAAATTCCACCGGCTGGAGCTCGGCTTGATGGGCACATA
>DATFLI010000379.1:0-7614 GCA_035267805.1 Balneolaceae bacterium
TCTTCATAGATGTTAATACGAACGGGAACGGCTACGCCAGCACCGGCATCCGCAGAAAAAAGCTTTTTCCCAACCTGTGGGTTACCGACAAAGAGCGTCTGGGAATGCACCGAGATACCTGTCATTGACAGAACCTTACCCTGGTTGAGGTTTCCCATAACCATCATCCCATTATTGGAAACCATCTTTTTAAGATTCGAAACCGTCTGCTCGACCGAGCCGGAAGATTTTACCTTGACGATATCATTGTTGCTTTGCGAGAAACTTTTTTGAGAACTGAACCCAATCAAAAGAACTGCTGATAATAGGGCTAATGTGGCTTTCAAATATTTATTGGAAGTAATCATAATAGAGGAAGTTAATTTAAGTTAGCTCGTTAGTTATTAGACCGTGCATTAAGTCATTTGTCTATAAGACGAGCCCACTCAAATTGTTCTTACTTCATATTTTTTCGCTACCCATAATTAATGCGTGTTGCTGATTCTGGTTAGATTGGTACTTGCTGATGACAAATTTACTCCTTGAGTTCTACTAAGGCATAACCCAGCTTTTGCCTATATGTGCAGGTGTGTAGATGACGCACGTAGTATTGTATTCGTAGGCCACGACTCAGACGATTCCCTCTACTCGTTACGTCACTCTGCCTTCATTCACGGTATCGAAACATTTCGCGATCGGGAGGAGACCTCCCTTTTAGCTTTTCAATGAGCTATGACTACTGACAACAGACCACGGACCACCGACGACGGACCTTCAACATAGAAACACTGAAAACTGTAAACCGAAAACTGAACACCGACTTGACAAGCTCGTCGGAATGACATTTTCAATAACCAAATCGTTTAACGTTCACCATTGTTTACTGATCACAATTCATGGCCTCTGACCACGCTTTGTTGGTGTCGTCCTTACAGGACTTTTTTGATGGGGCTACTATAAACCTGCCCCGCGGGGCTTTTAGCCTCGCTTCGCTCGAAAAAAGAACATAGAAATTGCCCTCACTTTTCCAGGGGTTCCCATCCCTGGAAAGGTTTTGCAAGCATGGGATTTATTCATTTCCCAATATAAACCTCTCGTTATATTGTCTGAGACTACGCTTCATGGAATGTATGATGCGGATTGCTTAGATTGCTTCGTAGTTATAATGGATTACCCTCTCTGATTTGGTTGGCTCCTTCCGATAATCAATTTACTTCTGTCACTTCTGAAAGGACTTTGCAAAACCGTGCTTTTGACCAAAATCCCTGTTTTTCAAAGCCCTCTTCTGAAATAGTGTGCCCCGCTTGGGGGCGCATTAAGGGCTACTGATGACAAGTTTTGGGGATAGATAACCTGCTTCACCTATTTAAATCATGGTCCATGAAACCTAACCAACCCCGAGGGGTTGAATATGGCAGAGATCCTAATTTCATGCAGATCCGCAAAGTCTTCGAAGACTTTGCGGATCTTGAACGCATCACGGAAATACAACTAGACCTTCGAGGTTTTTAAAACCTCGAAGGTTTTCGGACGCAGCTTTATTCGCCGGGTTGAAACCCGGGGCTACGATGTAGACCGTCTCCCTGGACTTTTTGGCTCACCTCAATACCGATGGCCGATTTACTTTCACTACTGAAACAGTTCGCCCCGCTTGGGGGCGCATTAAAGGCTCGCATTGTTATGGAAGAGTGGGGCTGGCCAAACGCAAAACCGTTATAATCACTTAAGTTATTGTTTTGGGATTTCTTTAAAAAATTAGAAAGAAATCAGAGGCACGTCTCATCATAAAGAAGTAGTGCTTCCGGCATTTAATTATGGGATCAATTTTAGCCTGATATAATCCATGATTAGTAATGAGGTTCTCCGGATGAGTGCAGCAAAAATATTTTTTGTAGTGATAAATATATTAATCGGTCCCATGACAATAAGACCGCTGGGGACTCCTCAAAAGCAAGAAATAAGGATGGGTTAACATGGTATACTTTTAAAAAGGCACTACAGTTGGCCAATAAGAACAATAGAGGACTTGTAAAACCAAGGGCCATTGAGATCGGAGTGGAGCAATCTCCCTGTCAAAGCCTGTAAAGGGAGCTTGCTTCGCGGGCGCGCAATGACGAGTTGGTGAAAACAGAGTTCTACAAAGGCCTCTTGCACATCATGTTGTATATAAAGCGCTGCTTACTTATATAGGCACTGATTTATTTAGAGAAGACTTTGCAAAACCGGTCTTTTACCCAATATCTCACCGAAAGTATTCGGGATGACCAAAATCCCTGGTTTTTCAAAGCCTTCTTAGAAATGTTGGATTTAAAAAATATCAGAAACTTATAAAATGGAACATTAAACCTTCTTCGCAAAAAAGTTTTTATCTATGGAAAAGTGGTATCTGCCCATTACAATCTTGCCGGGAATTGGACTGTTGATCCTCAGTACTTCGAATCTCGCTGTAGCTCTCAACAAAGAGATGGAAGCATTACTAAAGGATGCAACAAACTTTGAAAGTTTGATTTCAAAAAAAGTGGACCAACTGCAACTCCTGACGTACAGTATGACGGGATTTTACATCTCAACGGCCCTAATGGTGCTTAGCGGTATCGTCTCGGTGCTGCCCAATGTCGGTGTTGGATTAGAAAAAGGATGGGGACTGAGCATATTGCTTTTGGGAGTGGTATTTATTTTCGTCTCACTCGTTTTGTTAATAGTCTATTCGGCAAAGGCTGTACGTATCCGGCAGGAGCACTTTAAACAGTGCTTAATAGATGACCAGGAAAATTAGAGAATGAGGAGGGACGACGAATGAAGTCGAAGACTCGTTGGTAGTTTTGCAAAGGCCTTTTCGAATCATTACGCAGGCGGGCGGAACACCACCATTCTATGTAGGGGGGAGAAATTTTGGTAAGACAGGCAACACTCACGCAGTCAGTTAAATAACACCCGGGAATTACTACCAGACATCATTTGATTAATGAAATTCAACCATTAAGCCTAAAAAAATGTACAAGTCGACCTCTAAACTAGTTTTTCTGTTGTCTCTTGTTCTTATCGCCTTGGCATGCACTTCCAGGAAATCAGATGAAGCTGATAAGAAACAACAAGCAGAAGCTGAAACAACTTTACGGGAAGCCCCCAATTTTCAGGTAACCACCATTAAAGGTGATACGGTGAGTTTGCAAAGGTCCTTGGGCGAAAATAAGCCGATGGTCGTCTATTTTACGGCGTCGTGGTGCCCGATCTGTGCTAAAAATTGGCCGGTTCTTTCAAAAGTCTATCCCGACTACAAAGATCAGCTGAACTTTATTGCCATTGGCATTGATCCGACGGATACCAGAGAGGTGATGACCAAATTGGCCAAAGAGAAAGGCTTTACGTTTCCGCTCACCTGGGGACATCCAAAGATTATGATAGATTTTGGAGTGGAAAGCCAGGCCACCACGGTAGGAATTAACCGCGAGGGTAAGATCGTATTCCAGAAAAATAAAACGGCCCTCAGCGAAAAAGAGTATCGCAAACTATTTGATCAACTTGTGAGCTAGTACCCCATGGAATTTGTCTCTTTTTCATTTTTGCAGGGAGCACTGGCTTTTTTGGCTCCCTGTGCCGTGGCCCTGCTTCCCGGTTACATCGTGGCCTTCATCTCCCGGAATTCCCAGGGAGATCCTACGCTGGTAAGGCGGTTGTACCGTGGTCTGAAATTGGCTCTGCTCAGTATCTTGGGAATTCTGGTGGTATATGCCATCGCCGGCGGGATGATCATAGTGGCCAGCCAGGTACTGAAAGACTATATGAAATGGGTCACGATCCTTATGGGCACCGTTTTGATCGTACTCGGGATCCTGATGGTTATGGGCAAAAACGTTTCTTTTTCCCTGAACATGAACAATGCTACCCATCAAACAGAAGCCGTGGAAGCTTTTGTCTTCGGCGTTGCCTATGCCATCGGAGCGCTTGGTTGTCTATTCCCCCTGTTTTTGGTGGTCGCCACACAGGCGTTGGCCGCACCCACGGTTTGGCAGGGCACTACCTATATCGGCGCTTATTTTGTTGGATTGAGTGGAATGATGGTTGTCATCATTTTATTGTCAACGTTTGCAAAAACTTTGTTGATGAAGTACCTGCGCAAGATTTTACCCTATATGGAACGAGTGACCGGCGGCTTGTTAATCTTTGCCGGTAGCTATGTTATTTATTATCAGATGGCCCTTTTTTGATCAAATTACAGTCGTGATTCTAATTTAGAGGCGAGCTGTTCCAAATCCGGTTCGACATAGGCTGGGTTAGCTGCCAGTGGATACAGGTTTTGTCCGGGCCGGTCCAGAAAGGCTGCTTCCATTTCGGATGCCATGGCACCGGCTACATCCCAGCCGTGTGCGGCGACAAACAGGCAATCTCCGGGAGCAACGCCGAGTTGCCGGGCGGCCCACCGGTACACATGCCGGTTTGGTTTGTAGATGCCGATATCTTCTACGTTCAGATGAAGTTCGAAATGCATCTCAATGCCGGCGTTGCTCAACTGGGCCTCCATGCCCTCCCTAGGAGAATTGGTCAGGATTGCCAATCGGTATCCTTCATCGTTCAAGTATTCAAGAGCAGGTGGAACATCGGGGTGGGGCGGGGTTCTGCGTATCGGAGCTAGGGCATCACGTGCTCGATCCATATCCATGTCAATATTTCGATTTTCCGCCAGCATGATTAAAGCGGCAGCACCAATATCACTAAAATTGCGGTAGTTGTCACTGGCATTGGCCACCAGCGAATAATGAAGCATGGTTTCGAACCAGAGCGATACGATTTCATCCCCGCCCTGTAATACTCCGGCTACAGATTGACGGACTTCACTAAGGTCTAGCAGGGTTTCATTCAGATCAAAGATGAGGGCTTTTGGACGATTGGGAGCCATAAATTGGAAAAATTATTTAAGCTTATGCAATTTTTTTTTGAATTTTGAGCTTCCCTGGGAGTCTGTCGGACTTAGGAAATTTTAACGAAAATTTGTCATTTTGAGACAGATTTTGAGGTCTTTTGAGGCGAATAGTGGACGGAATCTGGCCAAATCTGACGAATTTGCAATAGATTTAGCTAAGTCCGACAGGCTCCTGGTATTTCAAAATAAAGTAAGAACTACCGATCATAATTCATCAATATAAGTATACATGATGAGATTAATTAAAAATAGGTTAAATCTATGCAGAATGTTAAAGTAAGTGGTACCATCAATGCACCGGCTGGCGAGGTCTGGAAACTAGTAGCCAATTTTGGTGGATTGGATCAATTTGTGGAAGCCATAACCAATTGTACTACTGAAGGGACCGGTGTTGGAGCCATAAGAACATTGACGTTGCAGGATGGGGGAGAAGTTAAGGAAAAGCTGGAGAGCCTGGACGTTGATAATCGGATTCTGACTTATTCTATTGTAGAATCACCTATGCCTATTGAGAATTACATTGGAATTTTAGAGGTGAAATCGATCGATAATGGACAATCAAAGTTCATTTGGTCATCGGAATTTGAAGCAGATGAAGGAGTGGAAGATGAGATGAAAGAAGCTATGGAAGGGCTTTATACACTGGGTGTTGAGGGCCTGAAGAGTACATTTTAGTGATCTAAAATCTTGTATTTTCATAAATTGTTGCAGGTTGAATGTTGAAATACACATTCAACCTGTAACCTTCCCATCAACTATAGAACAGCCCCCCAAAAATCGTAATAACATTTTACGTAACTTTTTGATCGTTGCTGGTTTAGAACTCAACACTATCCCAAACTAAGCGGTACGTGCCCTACAGTAACATACAGGTACCAGATCAGGAAGGCGGCGCCGGCTAGGGCAAGGTCTTTCATAAAATGGATCTGTTCGTTTTGGCGGTCCATGGGGTCCTCCACGGTCCAGAAATTGTGCATGATAAAGGCGGTGGGAATCAAAAAAACAATGATGAGCCACGCCCCGATTTGGACCCATAAGCCCAGGATGATACTAATAGCTCCCAGAAAAATCATCACTCCGGTCAGAAAGACAGCCACTTTGGGAGCCGGTACATTTTTGCTTCCGGCGTATTCTGCCATCTGTGCCGTGTTTGTCATATGCCCGAAACCAGAGGCCAAAAAGATTGCTGAAAACAGGATGCGGGCAATCAGTACAAAGAAATCCATGATACCCTCGTTTTAGTTTAATATTAAAGTATTATGGTAACAAAGAACTTTTGTTCCGCGTTCCTTGGTGGGGTATTCAAGGAAAAATGTTTATTTCGATCCAGACCGTAACATGTGAAATAAGATAACACTATAGGCCCCTGTTTACAGGCTGTGAAAAAATCCAAAATCAAATAAAATGGACTTAAATAAATAAGGATATTCGCCTATATAACGCTGGGGTCATCCCCCTACACCCCCTTCGTAGGGGGACTTTTTCGAATTTTGCTATTTATATAGTTACAGCCTTAATAATTAAAGTTGAATTAAATTTACAAAGTAATTTTTTCACAGCCTCTTTAGAACGGGTTCTTCCGGGCCCCCTGTCTCAATGGGATTGCCTGGATCGTTGCACCATTCAAACCACCCGCCATCGTAGACGGATATGTTGGGCCATTCCATGAGCCAGGCAATCCAAAAAGCCTCGCTGCCACGCCAACCGGTACCACAATAGAACGCGATGCGCTTGTCTGGAGTGATACCCCCCTCCCTCCATGCCGCTTCGACTTCCTGGTATTCCCGCATAGTGTGGTCGAAATTACGATAGTTTTCCATATGGTACGCATCGCTGCCGCAATTACCGTACACGGCTCCCGGAATCCGACCTTTCCGTTCGATATAGTGATAACCACTACGGTTGCCGATAAACTCTTCCCAGCTTCGTATGCTTACCAGTTCTCCCTGGTCCGAGGGCAACAGTTGCTTAGCCGCCGTCGTGTCGATCATGTATTCGGGATGGGCGGGAATGTCCATTCCGAAATTATCAATGGGATTGGGTTCATTCGGTTTGGTTGAAAGCTCAAAACCTTCGGTTTCCCAGCTGGTGATGCCCCCGTTTAATATTCTAATATCCTTTACTCCAGCATACAGCATGATGGCCGCACACCGGAGGGCACCCAGGTGACCGGCACTTTTTCCGGGAAATTTTTCTTCATCATACACCGGGGATGAAAAGCGGCCGTAGATCACCACCGTGGTATCGTTACGAATACCCAGGTTTTGAAGTGTTTCTCTCAGCTCTTCAGGCGACCGCCGGTTCCAGGTTTCGGTCGATTCCAGGCTGTTGGTGTCCACGGGTATGGCGCCGGGAATATGTCCCTTGTTGTAATCTTCGATATGATCATAATGGGAATGACAAATGACATAGTGATCATTATCGTAATGAGGGGGTGAATCTCCATCAATCAATTGCCGGACCCACTTGGGATATACCAGGTGGGGGTACCGCGGGAGCCGATCCATAGGCAGTTTGGGGTTCGTAGTCCACTCATGCACAAAATTATTATAGACGCATATATCACCGTACCCCAGCTTGCGTAGTTGTTTGGCCATTTCTAAACTATCTGTTGCACTGTAACCGTAAACAACAATGGGGCGTTCTTCAGTGATATTTTTCTCTTCAAGCACTTCCACCCAATCCATATACTGGGTCCACTGCAGGGGAATACT
>DATFLI010000380.1:0-6252 GCA_035267805.1 Balneolaceae bacterium
AAATTTGAAATATCCAATCGTAAATCGGGGAGTACTGCAGAGTAACGGAACGAAGAATAAGAGGGTAGTTATAAATGGCCCAAAATCGATTATAGGGGGAGGGAAATCATACTTTAGGTATACCAATTTCACTAGTATTAATGGACAATTTGGGGGCTTAGGTTCTGGTTCGCTGGAATTCAACTATTGCAAATTTAACAATATAAATGCAGTTCTGGATAATGCACCTTTTTCTGATGGTTTTGGTTTGTTTAGAAGTGCGAATTTAAAGGTAAGGAATTCGGAAATTGTTAACTCATATTTTAACCGACTCTTTTCCTATGGTATTACTAATAATTTAGAATTTACTAAAAATAATATTTCTAATGACTTAACAAATCATCGTGAATACATTTCAGTAAGGAATGACCATGGAAATATAAAGTTCAATAATTTTTCAAATATACGAAGTTATTTATATGTAACAAGAGATTTGAAAAAAAATTCTCGCCTTTTATTTGCTAATTGGAATTATACTGGTAACAATTTCTTGAGTTTTGGTAAATATTCTTACGGAATTTTTACTGATGGCTCTGGGGATATCACAAAAGTACATAATCAGTATTGGGGAACAGATAGTGTTGAAACAATAAAGAATAATATCATTTATGATTTTTGGGATGACCCAGAATTACCTATGGTAGAAATTGAACCCAAGTTGGATCAACCCTCTGATTCTGCCCACGGCGTTGTATGGAAAGTTCTGGTGAATAATCAAGACCCGCGTAAGAAAACCGCTAATCCCGTAGGCGTAGGTCCGGTCCGTTACGATGTCTATTTCAACCGGCCGATGGATACTAGTTATGATCCCCAATTAACGTTTGGAGTTCGAAGACCCTATACCCAAAATGCCGTAGTGGATTCTGCCCATTGGTCGTCTGATTCTACGCACTGGACGGCCTATACGACGGTCGATTTGACAACCGGTGATGGTATCAATCGTATCCGCGTTGATGATGCCAAAGACCCGGAAGGATTTAAAATTCCAGTGGAAGATCAGCGCTTTGAATTTTTGATTGACGCGGCCGGTACCGAATCGCAGGATTTTATGGCCCATGCGGGGCTGGGCGAAATAAACCTGGGCTGGAAACCACCGAAGTCTGTGAGTGATTTGCTGGGTTATAATATCTACCGGTATCAAAATAAAACCGATTCTACCTATTCCGATACCGTTCGAATCAATAACGAACTGGTCACCGATACCACTTATACTGACTATAAGGTGAAGCCGGATTCCAATTACTATTACCAGTATACGGTGGTTCGTACCAACCTGGATGAATCAGGTAAATCCAAAGTAGCGGCTGCTCAAGCCCTGACTTCCGATCCGGGAGATGCCAACGGGGACTTAAAGGTGAATGTATTAGATCTCACCACGACCGTGGCTTATATTATGGATCAACATCCGGAGCCCTTCATTTTTGAAGCCGCGGATGTGAATTCGGATTCGTCCATCAATATTTTGGACGTAGTAGCCACGGTAGATTTGATATTAAAAGCAAAATCAACTTCACCTGCGTTGACCTCTGGTGAGAACAATAAAGCCAATTTAATATTTAATAAAGGGCGGTTGACCCTGGAAACTCCTTTTAAAGTCGGAGGGATGCAATTTTCCTTTGCAGATACATCAAAACAAAATTCATTCAAAGCTCTGAAAGCACTGGATGGATTCGAAGTAGCCCATGTAAAACATCATGACACCTTAACCGTGCTTGCCTACAGTATGAATGGGGAGACGCTGGCTCCGGGCAAATACGATCTGCTGCAAGTTGATTCTACAGGAGTTAAGATGGATGATGCGATATTATCTACTCCTAATGGATCTGAAATTACTTTTACTGGATTAGGAAAAAAACGGCGGGAACTGCCTGCTCAATATAAACTTGCTCATAACTACCCGAACCCTTTTAATCCCCGGACCACGATCAATTATGAATTGCCCGAAGCTTCTGAAGTTACCCTTGAAATATATAATATTCTTGGGCGCAGGGTGGCCACTTTGGTTGATAAACGGCAAAAAGCAGGTCGCTATACCATTCAGTTCAGGGCCGATTACCTGGCCAGCGGGGTTTACCTGTATCGTCTGAAAGCCGGCGATTTCACCAAAGTTCGCAAGATGATTCTGATAAAATAAGGGAGATATTCCATGCGGTTGGCCACGGGATTGCTTGCACTAATGATTACGTTAATGGGGCTCACAAGAGTATTTGCGGCCGATACTTTGTCGGTGCAAGATGTTCAGAGCGGAGCCCTGGACTCGGTGGATATTAAGATTAACTTGTCCAACACGGTACCCGTAACCGGATTTCAATTCGATCTACACCTACCCGATGTGCTACATTTGAGTCATCCGGCAGGAAATTTGAGCGGCCGGGCCGGGAATCAATCGATCAGTATCCAAGAGATAAGCCCCGGTGTCATCCGGGTGGTGGTGTTCAGCTCGAACCTGGATACCTTGTCGGGCCGACAGGGAACGGTGGCGACGATACATTGTACTTCCGGGTCACACCCGGGTACTTACCAACTTGGCTTGGACCATGCTGTAGTTTCCGATACCGCCGGGCAAAATATCGTGAATATCGTAAAGAGTGGCTCTTACCGGTTAAATGCACCCGATATTCAAATATCAACTCCATCTCTTGATTTTGGGGATGTCCCACTGGATACGCAGCGTACCCGGTCGCTGACGCTCTCCAATAACGGAAATGTGGGTTTAACGATAGAAGATGATTCGGTGAGCAGTTCTACTTTCGGGTTATCAGGATTAAGTAAGGGGCAAAATCTTGCCGCAGGTTCTTCCAAACAGGTCTCTGTAACCTATTATGCCCGAAGCAGAGGGGATCACAACGGACAAGTGACCATAACTTCAGATGATCCGGATGAAACGTTCAAAGACGTTTCGCTGCATGCCCACGCATTTGCCGTAAATGAGTTAAAAGTGGGATCCGTGAACGCACGATCCGGTCAGAAAGTTACGATACCGGTCCAAATGGATAATATGGATTCTATTCTGGCGATGGAGATAACAATCAACCTGCCTGAAATGGCCACCTATGTCCCAGGTTCTATTCAGTTATCTGACCGTAAAACCGATCATACTATTTCTGCTGATACCTCCGGCGGGGAGCTTCATATAATATCTTTTTCGGCAAATAATGCCTCCTTTACGGGTTCCTCCGGACGTTTGTTTTCGTTCCAACTGGATTTAAAAGGGCAGGGCGGGAGCTATTCCCTGCCCGTCCGGGAAGCCATTCTTACCGATTCAAGCCAGTCAAATGTACTCTCCAAGGCTATAGACGGTTCCATAACGCTTACCGCCCCCCGGATTTCCCTCTCGAAAAGCAGGTTTAATTTCGGAAATGTGGCGGTGGGGGATACCCTGAAACGTTTTATTACAATCGAAAATACCGGTAATGATACCCTCATTGTCCAGGATATTCAGGCCGATCAGCCGGCCGTTGTACTTCCCGGGATTCAGAACTTTAAAATTAGTCCGGGTGAAAACCGGGTGCTGAAGTTTGGGGTTTATGCTGATTCAGCATTTCACCTGGATGCAATGGTACGGATCCGGCATAATGATGCTCCCCATAATCCATCTGTAATTCCCATAACAGCCGATTTTTATATAGTTAACCGGTTGGATGTTTTAAATACTTCGATTAGACCCGGCAAGACGGGAACACTTTGGATTTCTATGGAGAATGAAAATGATATTGCTGGTGTACAATTCGATCTCACTTTATCCCCCGATTTAATCGTAAAATCAATGTTTTTAAGCAGGCGAAAGCAAAATCATACATTGACTTATAATGCACTTAATGATTCTGTCTATCGGGTTTTAAGTTATTCAACCACCGGGGCCAAATATACTTTACAGACTGATACCCTCATCGGCATTGATTTAGCGGAAATGCCGCAACCCGGTTCCTATCCCATTCATCTTCAACATGTATTGCTGAGTGATCCAGACGGCAATAATGTTGCTTCCGGACAAGTAAACGGTTTTTTCAATATTAAATATGATACGCTCTATGGTAAAACGACGTATTGGAGTGATTCCCTGTCAGCTGTCCCGGAGTCAAGGGAGATTATACAGGCTAAAGACACTGTTTTGAGTGTTCAAAGTTCAACGGATGGTCGTTTTCAATCTATTATACCGGCGGATACCCTTTCTTTGCGGGCAAAAAAGAAAGAGAGTAATAACGACCGTTTTGCCGTGTCGGTGGCTGATATCATAAAATTACAGCGTGCGGTGGTGGGGTTGGATCGTCCTTTTCAGGGCACTCAGAAATGGATAGCCGATGTGAACGGAGATAGCGTTATTGATGTCCGCGACGGATTCTACCTGGAGCAGTTTATTCTCCAACGCATAACGCAACTGCCTGCCGGTTCCTGGAAAATGATACCCCGTCTTCATCTTAAACAACTCCCGGCTTCGATGGATACTACGCTGCGAATCGTTTCAAAAGCTGGAAATGTGCGGGATGTTGAATTAGCCGGCGTACTCCCGGGTGATATCAATGGTTCATGGCCCCGAGTGGCTTCACAGCCAAAAATAAAACCCCTTCAAGAACCCGTAGTCGAAAACCAGGTAAATACCGAAAAAAACAAAGGTACTTCGATTTATACGGTGCGCATTACAGCTAATCCTGGTGATTCAGTTGCCGGTTGGCAAGCCTCGTTGCAATACAACACAGAATCTGTAATATTTTCTTCTTTACAAAGTCCTTTGGATTCTTTAAAAATAGAAAAAAAGGTGGGGGCAGCCGGTCAGGGACGGATTAATTTATTATGGCATAGTTTAACGCATCCTATTGCTCCGCCGATCGGTAATAAAGAACTGGCGATTTTGAAATTCAATCTTATCAATAATGAGGCTCCTTCCTTTGATTTGTTGAATAATACTGAAATGGTCAATACACAAGGGATCAGGTTGGATGAGCCGTTACATATAGCCACTGATAGTGTATATACACCAATAGAACAGCCACCAAACGATAATCCGAAACGAACCCGGTTGATTGGGGCGTATCCGAATCCTTTTAATCCGGTGACATATATAAAATATCAGATTTCAGAGACTCGGAATGTATCCTTAGCGGTATACAACGCTTTGGGGCGTAAAGTAGTTCAACTGGTTAACCAACGGCAACAGGCTGGAACGTATAATATACGTTTCAATGCAGCGCAATTGACAAGTGGAGTATATATCTACAGGCTAAAAGTTGGACACTATGTACAAACTGGAAAAGTTTTATTGGTTAAATAGAATAAGGAAATGATCCATTTCTTTATCTAAGAAGGCTTTGAAAAACCACGGATTTTGGTCAAGATCAAAGCTTAAGTGAATTTAAAACCGGAGCTTATTACCTATAAGTGAGGATTTTAAATTCTCCCGAAAACTTTCGGGAAGATATTGGGCAAAAGACCGGTTTTGCAAAGCCTTCTCTTACTAATTGATCGGTACGAGTAATTTTAATATTTCAAATGGGGAAAAGAATGAAAATATCAAAACATGTTACAAAAAAAATAAAATGGATTATAATTCTGGTCTGTGTCTTGATTCCGTATACTAATATTTACGGCCAACAAGCTGATACGTTAAGAATTAAAAGTATTTATACTGTGAAAGACACTGTAATAAAGGTGCCACTCATTTTTAAAGGGAATAATTTTAATATGGCCGGTTTACAATTGAGTATTCCATATAATCATAATTATTTATCGACAATGAGTTCAAAACTGGGAACCCACACGGCTTTTGAATCTGTCCTTCTAAGTAACGATATACTGACTTTCAACGTCAAAAATGATACAATCAAGATCGCCTGGAATGGATCGCAGTCTGTCAATGATGGTGATACACTTGGTGTTTTTTATTTTTATGTTAAACCGGAGACTCCTACATTTTCCCCATTGGGTGTGACTTTTGATAATAATGCCTCCCAATTAATATTGGATGAAAATGGAAACCCCAAATCAGTTACCTTGGAAAATGGTATGATTATTCCAGAGGCACGATTAAGTGGAAAGGCCGTTTTTTGGGACTCAACTTCTGTAGGAATCGATTCGGCCTTGATATCGGTATCAGGAAGTGATACAGCTTCAACTTTTCGGACTGATTCAAATGGATTATATCAGGGCGTATTAATGCAGGATTCTATGAAGATTTCAGCATATCGCCCGTTGTTACTCCGAGATAGAATGGCGATT
>DATFLI010000381.1:0-8080 GCA_035267805.1 Balneolaceae bacterium
CTTTGGTTTAATTTGAGTTAGTTTCCTTTCAAAAACGAGCATCTTCTTAAAACCACCTCGGTCTCCTCTCGACCATCGGGAGAGATCTTTATGCGATTGGGACAATTACAGGATATTTCCTACTCCAAAGAATACTGATAATACAGAAGAAGCCAAGTCATCCAAAAAATTTCTAATTCCAATCGCTGCATTCGAACGGCCCCCGGGTATGATACCCACCGTTCTCCTAAATTCATTTGCAATTAAATTACAGGTTGCTAAAATTTGGAACGTTTTAGAGCTGCCTTGTGTGTTCGTGTAGCAAATTCATGAAATTATACGCTGAAATCATTTTATATGGCTGAATCTCCTCAACACCAAACTGAATTAAGCAGAGATTTAGGTGTTTTCACAATAACGATGGTCGGTGTGGGTGCCATGATCGGTGCCGGGATCTTCGTCCTGACCGGTTATGCTGCCGGTACAGCGGGACCTGCCCTTATTCTGGCATTTGCCGGAAACGGTCTGGTTACTTTTCTGACGGCTCTGGCTTATGCAGAACTCGGTTCTGCCATTCCGGAAGCGGGCGGAGGCTACCTCTGGGTTAAAGAAGGCTTACCGGGACCTAATGCCTTTTTAGCAGGATGGATGAGCTGGTTTGCCCATTCGGTTGCGGGTAGTCTTTACGCACTTGGTTTCTCCTCGTATTTAGGATTTGTACTCCAGGAATTCGGTGTACATTCTGTTGCGGGAATTCCTATTGAAGCCGCCATCTTTCAAAAGGGATTGGCCGTACTCATCGCCCTGATGTTCATCGCCATTAACTTTAAGGGCGTTTCAGAAACAGGGATGGCCGGCAACATCGTCACCGTTATAAAGGTAATTATTATCGGTATATTTATCGGAAGCGGTCTGTGGGTAATGTTTAATAACCCCGTGAACTGGCAAAATTTTAAGCCCTTCACGCCTAAAGGCTTCGCGGGCGTAATGTCGGCAATGGGACTCACCTATATTGCTTTCGAAGGTTACGAGATTATTGTACAGGCCGGTGAGGAAGTCAAAAATCCTAAAAAGAATATCCCGCGCGCCGTATTTTGGTCATTATTTATTGTAATTCCGATCTATATTCTGGTGGCCGTTGTGGCAGTGGGTGCCGTGGATACCGGTTCGACGCAAACAACCTGGCAATGGCTTGGTAATGCCGGTGAACTGGGATTGGCCGAAGCAGCCCGGCAGTTTATGCCATTGGGAACCTCCCTTCTGCTAATCGGTGGCCTTTTATCCACAATGTCAGCGTTGAATGCCACGACATTCAGCTCTACTCGTGTTTCCTTTGCAATGGGCCGCGACCGAAACCTGCCGGACTTTTTTGCCAAAATTAATCAGTCAACCCGTACACCTTATCTTGCTTTGATCGCAAGTGGCAGCCTCATCATTTTTATGGCGATTGCAGTGCCCATCGAAGATGTAGCAGCTGCCGCTGATGTGATGTTTTTGCTGCTATTCCTGCAAGTGAATGTGGCAATTATAACTATCCGTCGAAAATACGGTGACAAATTAGACTATGGATTTCTTATACCTTTTTTCCCTTTTACTCCCATCCTGGCTATTGTCCTGATGATTGTGATAGCCGCCTACATGTTCCATTTTTCACCGCTCGGTTGGTATGTCGTTGCCGGATGGATTGGTACCGGGTTTATCATTTATTACACTTACGCAAAGAAACGTGAACGAGCTAAACGTGTATCTCCCGTAGTTCTGGAACAATCTGTTTATAAAGAGAAAGAACGTTACCGTGTACTCATCCCGGTAGCAAATCCCAAAACTTCCAAAGCGCTGATTGATTTTGGGGCAATGGTTGCCAAGGAAAAAGGAGGCGAACTCATCATTATGAATGCCATCACAGTACCGCAGCAATCTCCCCTGGAAGTCGGGCGACAGTATATCAAAAATGCACGCGACAGGGTAATCGACGAGGCTCTTAAAATGGCACAGAAGCATGATATCCCTACCAGCTCAGTAATACGCATTGCACGTAAACCGGCCAAAGCGATCATCGATGAAGTGGAAGATCGTGAAATTGATATGGTTGTAATGGGATGGCAGGGACGTCGCGGCTCTGTGGAGACCAGGATAGGAAGCAATATCGACCAGGTTATGATGGATGCCGATTGCGACATTGCCGTGTTGCGGGGTGAAGATTTTAGCCACGTAAAAAATGTATTTATTCCGGTTGCTTATCCCGATCAGGCTCACTTGATGCTGGAAGTCGGTCAGATGTTTGAAAAAGAACAACAATCAAATATTGATTTATATCACATTATGCCTCCGTACATCGATGCCGATGAAGAGGCCAAGAAAAAGAGGCTTGATGAACTTTATGAAGGGTTGGCCGACCTCGAAGCGGGTCCTGACGACGAACAAGAAGCCAAACATGCAATACAGCTAAAAGTTGATACTCGCGTAGTAGAACCTATTGTAGAACTTTCTGCAGAGCACGACCTGACGATCATCGGGGCCGCTCGCGAAGGATGGTTCCATAAGCTCATAGCGGGGACTAAACCGGAACAAATTGCCCAGCAGACAAAAGGGAATCTAATCCTTGTTAAAACCCGACGGAATACCATCCAATCCGGACTCCTTGACGTTATTGAATTTTTCCGTAGTTCCGAACCTGAAAGAACACAATAATTATGTCTTTAGAAGATCTTAAAGAACAAAACATACTATTACCCGAAGAGGAATGGGGAACACACAAACTTGAGACAACAATGGCCGAAACTCCCCTCGCGATACTGTTTTTATGTTCGGCAGCCTCTTGGGTTTTGGCTTACTTAGGCGATGGAAACTGGCTGACGTGGGTAGGTATCGTAACCTTTTTTGTAACCTTTTTTGGCATTATTGTGCTTTGCGATCGAGCCGTTGCCAAACAACGGAAAAGAGTCAAAAAGGAGAAAAAGAACTCCTGATCCTATCCTGGAATTTTTCAACTTAATTTCGAAGGAACATCTCTGATGCTTGCAGTATCCGGAAACCTCAATGGTCATCCCATTGGTTTCACAGTCGAGCAGCAATCTACCAGAAGCCCGGATAAGAAGAGCTTATCATACCGAAAAGAACATATCCGGCCGATTATTTCTGGTTATTCCAATTAATTCCAATTTTTAAATAAGATTTTCCGTTTTCTTACGTATTAAAAGCGGAAAAGCGAAAAACTTTTCTTAAAGAAGGCTTTCGGGATGGCAATCCAGCCACCCAGTATCAGATTTGGGAATTTTATCCTTTCCGTTTTTCATATTCGGGGTCTGATGGGTTAAAGCCATTTTAACAATTAGTAGTTTCAACCATAAATATGTTGAATAGTATTCTATCAACTAAATTTTAAGGTATTAAGCTATGGATAAAAACAGTTCTCCTCTCTCTAAGCTGCTCTTCATATTACCATTATTTTTGATTCCCCTACTTGCACATGCCGGCCCAACCGGGCAGGGCATCATCCTTTACACCCCTTACACGAGCCGATCTGTGACGCCTGGAAAAAGCCTAAGCTATAAAGTTGAGGTGATTAACAGGACAAACAGTATTCAGGATGTTAGCTTTTCAGTGCAGGGTTTACCGGGTAGCTGGCAACCAACGCTGACGGCAGGAAACACCCCCATTCAACAAATAGCAATCAAACCCAAAGATTTGGGCAAGAAAAATTCACAGAATATTGAGCTGGATCTTGAAATCCCCCTAAAAATCAAAAAAGGAAATTATCATTTTAGGTTAGTTGGCAAAACCGATAGTGGTAAAGAATTTATCCTTCCACTGGAAGTCGATGTCACCCAACAGGGAATATTCAAAACTGAGCTACAGGTTGATCAAGCCAATATGGAAGGGTATACCGACTCTAATTTCAACTACAACTTCACTCTGAAAAACCGAACAGCAACCAAACAAAACTATGCTCTTACAGCTAAGGCTCCGCGCGGCTGGGATGTGCGTTTCAGAGTAAGCGGCGATTATGTAACCTCTGTCAACCTAGGTTCTAACGAAAGCAAGAGCATTTATGTTAAAGTTAAACCGCCGGCAAATGCAGAGGCCGATACCTACAAAATCAATATTAAGGCCACTTCCGGCAGCACGTCCGACGAAGTGCCCGTCGAGGCTGTGATCAAGGGAAAATATGACTTAAAACTCACAACGCCCTCGGGACGCTTAAGTACAGATATTACGGCAGGCGGTGAAAAAGATGTCAAGTTATCTCTTAAGAATACCGGTACAGTACCACTACACGATATTAAACTTTCCTCTTCTTCTCCAACCGATTGGAATATAGAATTTGATACAAAACAGATCCCAAAAATGACCCCCGGGGCTACCACTACCGTCATTGCTACAGTTAAAGCAAGCAGTAAGGCCATTGCCGGAGATTACCAGATGCAGATTAACGCAAAAACACCCGAAGCATCTTCAAAAGCAACGTTCCGGGTCACCGTCAACAAATCCGTTGCATGGGGATCCGTGGGTATCCTCGTCATCATACTCGTACTAGGTGGCATTGGATATCTTTTTAAAAAATATGGGAGGAGATAACAATGGATGGACCCATTATTCAAATTAATAGCCTTGTAAAAAGGTATGGTAAGAATACGGCCGTCGACCATCTGGATCTGGAAATTGGCAAAGGTGAAATTTTTGGATTGCTCGGCCCGAACGGGGCCGGCAAAACAACCATTATTTTAACTATGCTTGGTCTCTCCGAACCTACCTCCGGAACCGTTACCGTAAAGGGACACAATTCAACTTCCGAGCCAATCAAAGTAAAGAAGTTTACAGGTTATCTCCCGGATGATGTCGGTTTTTCGGGCAATAGTACAGGACTCGAAAATCTTGTATATACAGCGATGCTGAATGGTATTCCCCGACAAGAAGCCACTGACTCGGCCGAGGAATTGCTTGATTTGGTGGGATTACATGAAGCCGGTCATAAGAAGACGAAAACCTACTCCAAGGGGATGACCCAGCGGTTGGGTCTGGCCGATGTGCTGATCAAGGAACCGGAAATCATGGTGCTTGACGAACCAACTATTGGAATCGATCCCAAAGGGATCAATGAATTTTTGGACTTGATACGAAATCTTAGCAAAGAAAAAGATATCACCGTATTACTAAGCTCTCACTTGCTGCACCAGGTTCAAAAAATCTGCGATCGCGTAGGTATCTTGGTGAAAGGGAAGTTGCTTGCGGAGGGTAATGTAGGAGATCTTGCAAAAGAATTGTTCGGAGACAAAGAGACATCCATCACGGCCGAAGTTTCTCCTATTACCGACAACCTGGTTCAAGCACTTTCCCGGCAAGAAGCAATAACGGAGATTCGGCAAAATGGTGAGGTCATCAACATGAAAGGTTCCCGGGAGATTGCACCTGTAATTTCCCAAACGATCGTGCAAAATAACGCCAAATTATACCGGCTCTCATACAAAGAGTACGGACTCGACGAAATCTATCAACATTATTTTGAAGGAGGTACTTCCGATGTCTGATATCGTTAGACCGTTTTGGGTTATGGTGGAAAAGGAAATTGCAGATCATGTGCGCAGCTGGAGGTTCATCATCCTCGTTGCCCTGATTTTGCTGACAACCACCGGCTCGATTTATACTGTCTTGGCTGTCATCCAACAACACCCGGCCCAATTGAGTGCACACAGTCATTTTCTCTATCTCAAACTCTTTACCAAATCAACAAATAACCTGCCACCCTTTATCACCTTAATCGGTTTCCTCGGGCCACTGGTAGGCATTGCCCTCGGATTTGACGCTGTCAATTCTGAACGCGATAACGGTACATTAAGTCGAATTATCTCGCAGCCTATTCCTCGCGATTACTTTATTAACAGTAAATTCATAGGTGGGTTAACGGTTATTGTTTCCCTGGTTTTTGCCCTCGGCTTTCTAGTATTGGGATTGGGAATTATCTACATCGGATTACCGCCGGCGTTCAGCGAATTTGTGCGGGTACTGGTATTTCTCATTTTTACCTGCGTATATATCGCCTTCTGGCTTAACCTTGGTATTACATTTTCCATCTTATTTCGCCAGTCCTCTACTTCCGCTCTCTCAGCACTAGCCATCTGGCTATTTTTCACCGTCTTTTATTCCATGTTGGTTCGTTTCATAATCAGTGCCTTCTACTACCGCCGCATCGTAGCCCAGCCGGTATCGCAGATGCTATCCCGTGTATCCCCGAACTATCTCTTCCATGAGTTGACAACTATCCTACTCAATCCATCAATTCGAAGCCTGGGCGGATTAAGTTTCAGGCAGATGTCAGGGGCTATTCCTTCTACCCTGCCGCTGGGACAAAGTATGCTGTTAGTCTGGCCGGACATCACCGCTTTGATTGCCGCCACCCTCATTTGTTTTGGAATTTCGTACGTGCTGTTTATGCGACAGGAAATTCGTGCAAACTAGTGCTGGGGAAAAACTGCTTCTATCCGAAAGTCGAACTTAGAGTCGGGTGCATACACATTCAAAGAATTACAAACTGGCGCGAGTGACCGCTCGTGCCAGTAAATAACCTTGATATAAGATTTACATTCCCACCCGGACACTTGGGGACGGACAGATAGTACCCCAACCCGTTCCCAGCTATCCCGATAACAACTCCGGTTTTTCGTGATAGAGTTTCAGGATAAACTCACCGAACAAAGTATTGGCCCAGGCAAACCACTTGCGGGTGAAATCTTTGGGGTTATCCTTGTTAAAAGCCTCGTGCATAAATCCCGTGCCGGCGTGTGTGCTTTTCAGCATCTTCAGACAATGGCGGATTTCCGAGTCACTATCACTAGTCAGTCCGCGCATAGTAATGCTCATCGGCCAGATCATATCCATGCCGACATGTGGGCCGCCAATCCCTTCAGCGGCGGTGCCCTGGAAGAAATACGGATTCCGATGGCTTAGCACAAAGTCTCTCGTCCGCCGGTAGCGTTTGTCATCTTTATCGCAGGCTCCCAGGTATGGCAGGCTCAGCAGGCTGGGGATGTTCGCATCGTCCATAAACAGTCGGTTGCCGAAACCGTCTACCTCGTAGGGATACATCTCCCCGAAGTCCAGGTGATCGATAACGGCATACTCCTTGATGCCCTGCTCAACTTCATCGGCCAAATCTTCGCATTCTTTTGCAAATTCTGGATTATGTTTTATTTGCTTCTGCATCTCTGCCAGCTTGCGCAGTGACACGATCGCAAAGTGATTGGAGGGCACCAGAAACAGGTAGATCGTTGAGTCGTCCGACGGACGAAAGGTCGAGCAGATCATCCCCGTTGGCCGGATGGGATTCCCATACCCATTACCCGCCACCGTATCAGTCTTAACGGGCGTCTTGCGCTGGAATTTATATGGTCCGTGGCCATGCTTGCGTTGTTGTTCTTTAAAAGTCTGCACCACCTTTTTCATAGCTGCCTGCCAATCCGCATCAAACGGGGAGGCGTCTCCCGTGGTTTTCCAGTAGCCGTAGGCCAGCCGGATAGGATAGCACAGCGAATCCACTTCCCATTTTCGCTCATGCAACCATGGGTTCATGTCGGTCAGATCGCTGTCAAAATCACTGCCTGTCGGACGCTTGTTAAACGCATTGGCATACGGATCAATATTTATGCACTTGGTTTGACGGTTAATGACGCCGGCCAGCATGGTCTGTAACTTCTCATCCTGTTTTGCCAGCGGTAGATACGGCCATACTTGAGCTGAAGAATCCCGCAGCCACATCGCATTGATATCCCCGGTAATCACAAAAGTATCCGGGCGGCCATCTTTCATCTGAAAATCCACCGTAGTATCCAAAGTATTGGGAAAACAATTTTCAAATAGCCAGGCCAGCTCCTTATCGGGGAGGGCCCCGGTAACCTCTTTAATGGTCTGCTCGACGGCCTCGCTGGTGAAGTTGCGGTCGGCCGGCGCGGGACGCTTGGAGGTAAATTGCGGAGCATTATGCAAGGTTGGAAAACCTAACGCCCCGGACGTGAGTCCCAGCGTAGTCAGTCCGGCGGTCTTTAAAAAATCTTTGCGTGTCGGCATAGAGTTAGTTTTTTGAGATTTCTTACTTTCTCTTCTAAAT
>DATFLI010000382.1:0-4199 GCA_035267805.1 Balneolaceae bacterium
CCTATCATCCTTAGATGGAGCCACGGGAAGACCGAATCGCTGTCGTACAAAATTCCGGCTATACATCCATCCCCCTACCGCCAACTTAAACCAATAATCGGCCTCAGCTCCACAACTAATATGATTTCGATTTTTGAAAGCCTTCGATTGGCTTTGCCTCGGCTCCAAAAACCCAACTTCCGTTATCCAGAAAGTGCCGTCATTTTGCTGCGGACTCCAGGAAACCTTATTTACTCCGGGTACCCCATCCGACACAGCCGTTTGAGCGTACAATGATGGGATTGGCACCACCTTCAGGCGAATCGTGGGGGTCGTTGCCGGAAAGGTTGGCGGACCTACCAATCCGCTGGCAGCAATGGCTCCTCCTATGCCCTGAGAACTGTTAATAAATAGTGAGGCCGACTCCATATAATCAAACTCGAAGTTGATATCATAAACCCCGGCGAGCAAAGATAGCCTGTTAGCAAACAAATTCTGCTGTAACCAAGCCTCATAGATCCGAATTGTTCGTACCGCTTCAATATTGTTGGCTGTCTGTACATCCCCTATATATTGACTTGGATGGCCCCCATTATTTTGGAGAATAGTAAAATGCATAAGGCCACCTTGCCAACCGATCAATTGATTCGTATTGATTGAGATACCAAGATCCCAATTATCCAATAATTCGGTTTTGCGTTGCAGCCCTCCACGAATATTAGCCATCGCGTCTCCGAGAAAGGTACTTGTCACATCAATCCCCTGCGCTGCCAGATCATCACGAAAACCGCCCCATCGCCCGGTAAGACGAGGACGCTGCAAAATGGATCCTGATTGCCCATAAACCGGGTTGATCACAACCGCTACCAATACTAAACATAAAATGGCATTAATCGACCTCTTACTCATAGCACCCTTAAATTATTTCCGGTAGCACATTTTTAACACATCTATTATAGAACAGAAAATGGGGACTGTTTGCGTTCCAATCTGGAAATGGAGTAAAACGTAGACAAATCAGAGAAAAGCAATTAACCCTTAGCCTCTGATTCTTTTCTCCAACGAAACTTATCAATCAGGCGAAGCATATCGGCGGGAATTTTCGCTTCATATTGCACCGTTCGATGGGTTCGGGGATGTTCAAACTCAAGCCGGTAAGCATGCAGCGCCTGACGGTTAATAAGCGGCTCCCCCTCCTCTTCCGGAGCATAATGCTGGTCGCCCACCAGCTGATGTCCGATATACTCGAACTGCACGCGGATCTGGTTTTTCAATCCGGTATCGAGATTCACCTCCACTAATGTATTCTCCTTATATCGCTCTTTCACTTTATAATGCAATCGAGCCGGCGTTGCCCCCTCCTCGCTGGCATCCACAACTATATTCCGAAATCCATCCTTGATCAGCTTTAAATGATGCTCAAGCGTACCTTCGTCTTGCTCAATAATACCGCGCACCATCGCCAGGTACGTACGACGGGGCTCATGGCTGCGAAATTTTTGAGTAAGATCATCATAAGACCGTTTATTCTTGGCAAAGACCATTAATCCGCTGGTATAACGATCAATACGATGCACACTTCCCACCCGCACCCCGTGCTTTCCCAGGTGCTCCGCAACCAGATCGAAAAGATTTTTCACGTTGCTGTTTGGGATGGGAACCGCAAGCAGGCCGGCCGGCTTATCAACGACAATGATATCCTTATCCTGGTGAACAATATAGAACAGCCGCTTTTTGCCAGCCATAACCTGGAAACTTATTACTCCGGGACAAAAAATCGATTAGGATTCGACGCCGTGAACTTCTTTAAGAATGGCTTTGGCTTCCGAATCATTTTTCTGCATCACACGATGCTGAAGATTTGTAATAATCTCCTGCTGTGCTTTTTCAAAAGCCTCATTCCTGGCTTCTTTCTCCGTGCCCGTACGAATCAGATCATAAATATCATCCGCACGAATGATACTGTATAACTTATCGTCATTGAATGCATGCGATCGACGTTCTTCATATTCCTTAAAAAGCGCAGGGAATTCCTCGTTATGTTCAGCCCGATCAATAAGTTCAACATCTTCAGGTCCTTCTGCACTCAACGGGGTTTTACAGAGATAAAAAAACTTGTGCTTGTAATTCATATTCCGAAAATCTTAATCAATTATAATCGTATTAAGCGTTTAATCGCTTTAATGTAAGAAAAAATCTTTGCACCTTCTTAAAACTTATTTTCAAATATAAGCATCAATTTACAGAATCCAGCATGCGAACTTTTCGGAATTCTTTTAGCACTTATGTAATCACTGCCCTCTTGGTTTTAGCGGGATGTTCAACGCCATCTTCTCTGAAGAATACTACCCCATCCAAGCAGCCAAAACCGTTCTATAATCGCGAAAGTCCCGATGATTCGGGGATGTGGTTATTGCCCCAAATTAAGGGGGCTGTGCATGCCATGTTACAGGCTAAAGGGCTGAATCTTTCTGCCGATGCTTTCTACGATTCCACCGCTCCCTCACTAAACCAAGCCGTCGTTCGTATCAATATCGGTAACAGTGGCGGCGGAACAGGTTCTTTTGTCTCCGACAAGGGACTCATTCTCACCAATCATCATGTAGCCTATGATGCCATTGCCTCTGTAAGTTCAGCAAGCCAAAATTATTTAAAGAAGGGTTTTTATGCGGATTCGACTGCAGATGAAATCCCCATTCCAAACTACAGCCTTTATATTACTATCGAGCAAAAAGATGTTACCCGCCGAATTAACGACCGGTTGGCCGATTCTCTCACCTTCCGCGAGCGTGAGCAACAATCACAAAAAATCCGGAAGCAGCTTATTGCAAAACGCAAAGGAAAAAACAATGATCTGGTCGTAAATATCGATGATTACCGGGGCGGCAACCGGCAGTTTATGACCGTCTATAAGGTCATTCGGGATGTCCGCCTGGTATACGCTCCCCCTGCTTCAATCGGAAAATACGGTGGTGATATCGACAACTGGGAGTGGCCGCGACACACCGGCGATTACAGTTTCCTTCGTGCTTACGTAGCGCCCGACGGCAGCAGCGCAAAGTACGATCATACGAATATACCTTACCATCCCGCCACGCATCTCACCATTGATGCTTCAGGCATAGCTCCCGGCGATTTTACAATGGTACTCGGCTATCCGGGCAGCACTTTTCGCCACGAGAGCAGCTATGCTTTAAAATTTTACCGCGATATTCGGAATCCCATACTTATCGATTATTATCATGCGATCCGGGATGGCCTGGAATATGCAGCTAAACAGGATTCACAGGTAGCCGTCGAAAATGCCTCTGAACGCGCTTCGGTGGCCAACAGCCTTAAATACTATCAAGGCATCCAACAAGGCTTTAAACGATATCACATCGTGCAGCGCAAACACGATATGGAACAAAATTTTGCCCAATGGATCAAGCAAGATTCGCTGCGTCGGATTACCTATCGTCGCGTATTGCCGCAGCTTGATCAGGCTTATGATATTGCCTCCCAAACCGGTGACTTACTATACGCCACAGCCTTGCCGCTAAATAATAACAATCTGTTAAAAATTGCAGGTTTGTATAATTCGTACCGGCAGTATCTTTCCGATTCCACCAAAAGCGATCTTGATCAAGCAAACAAAGACAGCCTGCTAAAGCGGCAGCAGAAGATTCTGGGAAATATCAATCTAAAAGCTCAAAATATTATGCTTTCGGATATGATCTACACGCTCGCCAACCTGCCGGACGGGAAAGTGCCCTTTTACCTGATGCAACAGTTCAATGGCGCACAAGGTGACACCCTGAAACATAAAATTGACCAATTTCTAAATCAGCAGCGAAAACGATCCATCATTTACGACGCTGGTCGCGCCAAAAAATTTCTGTCTCTTCCAATCGACAGCGCACGGGCCCGGGCAACCGACAGCATGGTTAAGCTTTACCGGGAACTGCTGGACAGCTATAAATTTAGCCGAAGGAATTATATCCAGCATTTTGCCTACCTGCGTCCCGCCCAAAAATTGTATCAAAAAGGCATGATGGCATTTCACAACGATTCTGCTGGTTACCCGGATGCCAATTTCACCCTTCGTCTTAGCGGCGGACGTGTCCACGGGTACAGTCCCAAAGACGGTATCTACTATACGCCCTTTACCACGTTAAAGGGAATGATTGCCAAAAATACAGGCCAAACACCTTTTGAGGCCCCAAAGAAACTACAACAAT
>DATFLI010000383.1:0-11908 GCA_035267805.1 Balneolaceae bacterium
ACATTTTGGGAGAAGCCTTTGAGGAAATTTTCGATAAACGCCGAGATGAGGCCGATGCATTTTATGAGCATATCGCTGCCACGGATCTTAGCGAAGAAATGTATGATATACAACGGCAGGCCTTATCAGGGTTATTATGGAACAAGCAATTTTACCATTATAATATTCGCAAGTGGCTCTTGGGAGATCCCGCCCAGCCTTCTCCGCCAGAGCAACGCAAAAAGGGTCGCAACAGCGAATGGGTCCATCTCGACAATAAAGATATCTTTTCCATGCCGGATAAGTGGGAGTATCCTTGGTATGCCTCGTGGGATTTAGCTTTCCATTGCATTGCGCTGGCGCTGGTTGATGCGGATTTTGCCAAAAACCAGCTACTTACGTTACTGCATGAATGGTACATGCATCCAAATGGCCAAATCCCGTCTTATGAGTGGACATTGGGGGATACCACACCGCCTGTTCACGCCTGGGCAGCTCTGCGTGTATATCGCATCGAAAAGAAGATCAGGGGTGAGGGAGATGACGATTTTCTGAAGCAGGTTTTCCATAAACTGCTGATTAACTTTACATGGTGGGTTAATAAAAAGGATATTAATAACAGGAATGTGTTTCAGGGCGGATTTCTTGGCATGGATAATATCGGCATTTTCAACCGTAGCGGCAGCTTACCGGCAGAGGGGCATCTCGATCAGTCGGATGGGTCGAGCTGGATGGCCATGTTTTGCCTGAACATGCTTTCCATTGCGTTGGAACTGGCCGATCAGGATAAAACGTACGAAGACTTAGCTACTAAATTTCTGGAGCATTTCTTTTATATAGCTCATGCTATAAATGAGCGTGGAGAAGCCTCTTTGGAGGATGAAGACGATATTGATTTATGGGATGAAGAAGACCAGTTTTATTACGATGTCCTCCATCTTGAAAACGGGGACAAGATCCCACTGAAAATCCATTCTATGGTAGGGTTGATCCCGTTGCTGGCTGTTACCACCATTGATGCCAAGCACCTGGAACAATTGCCGAAATTTAAAGCACGTATGAACTGGTTTTTAAAGCATCGCCCCGATTTGACTAGAAATATTGCTTCGGTCACCAAAACAGGAGCGGGAGAGCGAAGACTATTTTCGGTTGTAAACCGGGATCGTCTTCAAAGTATCCTCAAACGAATGCTTGATGAGGCTGAATTTTTATCTCCTTACGGGATTCGTTCGCTTTCCAAGTATCATGACAAAAATCCATACTCTTTACAATTGGGCGATACTACTTATACAATTCGTTATAGCCCTGCCGAATCCAGAACGGAAATGTATGGAGGCAATTCCAACTGGCGCGGGCCGGTATGGTTCCCCCTGAATTACCTGTTAATCGAATCGCTCCAAAAGTTCGATTATTATTATGGGGATAAGATCGAGATTGAATTTCCAACCGGATCGGATCAAAAACTAAATCTTTGGGATATTTCCGGCGAACTCTCAAAACGGCTTATGCAATTATTTTTGAAGGATGAGGAAAATAATCGTCCGATTTTTGGTGATAATAAAAAAATGCAATCGGATCCTCATTTTCGGAATTATCTTTTGTTTCACGAATATTTTCACGGAGAAAACGGTCGCGGATTGGGCGCCAGCCATCAAACAGGGTGGACTGCATTGGTAGCCAAATTGATTCAGCAAAGTCAACAAAAATCTGTTGCGTCGAAAAGTTCGGAAACCGATGGATCCTGAGGGATCAACTCGTTCATTCAATGTAATCAAATGGAATGCTTGGACTCAGAAAAGTATTAACCTTTATGGTATGATATTGGATTCATTAAATTAAATAATTCACAAGGCTAGAGCCGCTTATGGCAACAAAAAAATGGTCGATAGGAATTGATCTGGGAGGGACAAAAATCGAAGCCGCCCATGTAGATAATGAGGGAGAAATTCAGAATTTTGTAAAAGAAAAGACAAATGTTTCCGGCGGGCCTGAGGGAGTACAAAGGCAGATTGAAAAATTGGTTCAGCAATTGATTGATGAGGCATCGGAGCCTCCGGTTTCTGTGGGGATAGGTGTAGCGGGGCAGATTGATAAAGAAACCGGTTCCGTTAGCTATGCGCCTAACCTGAATTGGCATGACGTACCGCTGGACTCGAATCTGGAAGAAAGTCTGAATTTGCCCGTAACCGTTTTGAATGATGTTCGTGCAGCTGCATGGGGAGAGTGGTTGCATGGGGCCGGAAAAGGAACCACCGATATGATTTGCATCTTTATTGGAACGGGTATTGGTGGCGGAATTGTCAGCGGAGGCCAAATGCTGGAAGGCGGTTCCAATGCTGCCGGAGAAATTGGTCACATGACCGTGATGCTGGATGGACCGGAATGTCACTGTGGAAACAAAGGATGTCTTGAAGCTCTAGCCGGCAGCTGGGCTATTGAGCGAGAGGCAAAAGAAGCTGTGAAGAACAACCCGGGTACGTTGATACTTAAACTGGCGGATGGAAATGTTGATCAAATAAAGGCCAAAACGGTCATTCATGCCTTTCAACAGGGTGATGAGTTGGCAACCAGGATTATGACCGATGTTATTAATGCTATTGCAGGCGGACTGACCGGACTTGTTAATGCTTTGAACCCCCAACGAATTATCATGGGCGGAGGGGTGGTTGATCATCTGCCTGATTTGGTCAATAGGGTGGATCAGAAGGTACGTGACCGTGCTCTAAAAGCGTGTTTGAAACCTTTAAAAATAATGCCGACCGGGCTGGATGAGGCTTCCGGCATGATTGGAGCTGCTGTTTATACCTTGAGGAAAGAAATGGATGAAATTTAATCTGGAGTTACTTAGAATTTTTTTGCTGCCTCTATCGTTTAATATATACAAGTAAATATGCCACAAAATGTTATGAATATTGGCTTAGCAGCAGATCATGGCGGTTTTGAATTGAAGGAAAAGATAAAGGCACATTTAAAAGGCAGCGGCTATAAGGTACATGATTTTGGTGCTCGAAAATACAATGGCGATGACGATTACCCGGATTTTATTATTCCAATGGCCCGGTCTGTGGCCGAAGGTGACATAACGAGAGGAATCGCTGTTTGTGGCAGCGGTGTGGGGGCCTCGGTTGCTGCCAATAAAATTACCGGTGTTCGGGCTGCGCTTATCCATGAAAATTTTTCAGCTCATCAAGGCGTGGAAGACGATGACATAAATGTATTGTGTTTGGGTGGCAGGGTTATTGGTCCCGAGTTAGCCTTTGAGCTCATTGAAACCTTTCTCAAAGCTCGTTTTAGTGGGGCCGAGCGCCATCTTAGAAGACTTTCAAAAGTAAATGCTTTAGAAAAAAGAGGATCAAAATTATGAAAAATCCACTTAAAGACTTAACGCAGTTTGATCAGAGTATTTGGCTCGATTTTATCCGACGTGATATGCTTACTTCAGGTGAAATGGAGCAACTAATCACCGAAGATAAAGTGAAAGGAGTAACCTCAAATCCTGCCATTTTCAAAAAGGCTTTTGACAGTGGCGATCTTTATGAATCGGCTATTCGTGCCAAGGCTTTGCAGGGGATGAGTGCGTCAGAAATTTATCAAAGCCTGGCGATCGAGGATATCCAGTTTGCAACGGATCTTTTTTACCCGGTTTATGAAGGAACGGATGGCAAAGATGGTTTTGTCAGTCTTGAGGTATCCCCGCACTTGGCTCATGATACCGATGGCACAATTGAAGAAGCCCGGGATCTGTGGCAGAAGGTCAATCGACCGAATGTATTGATCAAAGTACCGGGAACCGAGGAAGGATTGCCGGCTATCGAGCAGCTTATAAGTGAAGGGATCAACGTAAATGTGACTCTATTGTTCGGTTTGGATCGCTACCGAGCCGTAACGGAAGCGTATCTTTCAGGTTTGGAACAACGTGTAAAGGCGGATAAATCTATCGACAGTATTGCATCTGTTGCAAGTTTCTTTCTGAGCCGCATTGATGTGCTTGTAGATCCCATGTTGGAAGAGTACATGGAAAAGGGAGGAGAAAAAGCAAAACTGGCTGAGCGTATGCATGGGCAAGTCGCGATCTCCAGTGCCAGGAAAGCCTATCAGATCTATAAGGAAGTCTTTAATTCCGATCGATTTAAAAAGCTGAGAGAAGCCGGCGCCAAGACCCAGCGCGTGCTTTGGGCCAGTACAAGTACAAAAAATCCAGATTACAGCGATGTTAAATATGTCGATGCGCTTATCGGACCGGAAACGGTGAATACCATCCCGATGGAAACACTGGAAGCCTACCGCGATCACGGGGATCCGGAATCCCGTGTGGAAGATGATCTTGACCGGGCAAATCAGGTGATGGAGGATTTGCCAAAGCTTGATATTGACATCGGCGAGGTCACCCAACAGTTGGAAGATGAAGGGGTGGATAAGTTTTGTAACCCGTTTGACAGCTTGATGAAGGTGTTGAAAAAACAGCGAAAAGAAGCTTTGTCATTATCCGTTAATGATATGCATGCTGATTTGGGGTCCTTTGATTCGGATATAGAGCAGCGCTTGCAAAAGATGAACGAACAGGATTTCAATAGTCGTATCTGGCAGAAAGACCCCAGCCTGTGGACGGATGACAAGGAGTCGCAAGAAATGATACCCGATGCAATGGGTTGGCTGGATGTAGCCGGTGAAATGATCTCAGCCGTACCGCGGTTGGAGCATTTTGCCGAGAAGATCCGAGAGGCCGGTTTCACGCATGTCGTGCACATGGGAATGGGCGGAAGCAGTCTTGCGCCTCTCTTGTTTGAGCGGACGTTTGAGCCTGCAGGCAATGACCTTGAGCTTACCGTTTTAGATACGACTGATCCGGCGACGATTCACAAGATCAAAGAAGATATTCCGCTGGAGAAAACATTGTTTATTGTAGCTAGCAAATCAGGCACAACGGCCGAACCCAATGCGTTTGGAGATTATTTCTATAAGAAATTAAAAACATTGAAGGGCACGAATGCCGGTCAACATTTTGCGGTCATTACGGATCCGGGTACCCCACTGGTTGACAAAGCTAATGAGCGAAATTATCGACGTATATTTTTGAACTTTAAGGATATCGGGGGGCGTTATTCCGCCCTTTCCTACTTTGGTATGGTTCCAGCCGCATTAATGGGTGTGGATATCGGATCACTTCTGGAGCGTGCACTTCGTATGCAACATGCTTGTCATAAAAACGGGAGCGCTTCTGTTAATCCTGCATTACAACTCGGCGCTATTATAGGAGAAATGGCTACTAAAGGTCGAGATAAATTGACACTCGTTCTGCCTGATTCATTGTCAACTCTGGGTATGTGGCTGGAACAGCTGCTGGCCGAAAGTACGGGCAAAAAAGATAAAGGGATCTTGCCGGTAACAGGGGAAGCATTACTTGATCCTTCCGAATACGGTGAAGACCGCCTCTTTGTGCATCTGTATCTCAAAGGAGAAAAAGATGCAGAAACACAGAAAAAGATTGACGCTTTGAAAGAAGCCGGGCACCCGGTCGTAACTATTGAGGTGACAGAAAAAATGGATATTGGTCAGGAATTCTATCGCTGGGAGATGGCGGTCGCCGCGGCAGGTGCGATTATCGGTATCAATGCATTCAACCAACCGAATGTGCAGCTAAGCAAAGATAAAACCAACGAGCTTATCGGTCAGGTTAAAGAAAAAGGTTCACTGCCGGAGAAGGAAGCTTCTCTTCAGGAGGGCGATATCAGTTTTTATGGCGATTCGGCTTCTGAAAGTGCCAATCAAACCGTACGGAAATTCTTTGAACAGGTAAATCCCGGCGACTACTTTGCGATTCAGGCGTATTTGACGGAAGAGTCAGAAACAGAAAAACTGCTTCAAAGGCTCCGAAAAACGGTTCAAAAGAAGTATGATATTGCAACCACTATAGGATACGGACCACGGTTTTTACATTCGACAGGGCAATATCATAAAGGCGGTCCGAATACTGGATTATTTTTGCAGCTAACGGCTGATGATCAGATTGAGCTGGATGTGCCTGATACCAATTATACCTTCGGTATTCTTAAACACGCACAAGCGGCCGGGGATCTCGAAGCCCTGAATAACCGTAATCGGCGAGTCTTGCGTATTGATCTGGGGTCTGATGTTCATGCAGGTCTCAAAAAGCTTAACGAATGGTTCTCACAAAAGGTGGCCGTTCATCACTGAAAGTCTAATTCTGGATATTTACTTATGTCTGAATCCGATAAAATTACAACCTTGTTTCTGGACATTGGCGGTGTTTTGCTGACCAATGGCTGGGATCGCTATTCCAGGCGCGATGCCGTTGAGAAGTTCGACCTGGATTATGATGAACTCAATGAGCGTCACCATCTGACTTTTGATACCTATGAAGAGGGAAAAATTAGTCTGGATGAATACCTTGATCGTGTGGTGTTTTATGAAGATCGGGCGTTTACAAAGGAAGAATTCCGTGATTTTATGTTTGAACAGTCGGAAGCCTATCCCGAGATGATTCAATACATTCGGAATCTTAAACGGGCCAACGGGTTGCGAGTTACGGTGGTTAGCAATGAGGGACGCGAGTTGAATGACTATCGTATAAGTGCGTTTGATCTTCATGAATTTGTAGATGCTTTTATTTCCTCATCATTTGTGCATTACCGGAAGCCGGATGAGGATATCTTTCGTATGGCGCTGGATGTGTCGCAGGTAGATCCCCAAAAAGTGGTGTATATCGATGATCGCCGCCTTTTTGTACAGATTGCCGGTGATCTCGGGATAAATGGGATCCATCACAAGGGACTGGAATCCACCCGCAAAATCTTGTCGGAAAAATACAATCTACGTGTGCGTGAATCGGTTGCGCAGTAGAATGGCCGAATATTTTAACATTATTTAGATCCGGCTTAAAATTTTTGCATCAGCAGATAATCAATAATTATTATGATAATATTTTTAGAATTTGACAGCTATGAATAAAGAAAGTTTTACTATTGGAATGGTCGGTTTGGGAGTGATGGGGAGAAATTTTGCCTTTAATATGGTGGATCACGGGTACTCCGTTGCCGGCTTGGATAATAATCAGGATAAAGTCGAAGCGCTTAAACAAGAAACCGGTCAGAAAGATGTAGATGGGACAACTTCTCCGAAAGAATTTATTGCCGGATTAAAATCGCCGCGGGCAGTAATGATGCTGGTGCCGGCCGGAGACGCTGTAGATTCCGTTATCGATGAACTGAAACCTTTACTGGATGAAGGTGACTTGATTATCGACGGTGGTAATTCACATTTTACAGATACTAACCGTCGCTACAAAGCGCTCAAGAAAGAAGGTATTCACTTTATGGGTGTGGGGATTTCGGGGGGCGAAAAAGGAGCTCGTAACGGCCCGAGTATTATGCCAGGCGGTTCTGAGAAAGCCTACTCACGAGTTAAAGATATTTTTGAAGCGGCCTCAGCCCATGTAAATGGCGATCCTTGTGTTGCCTGGCTCGGTCAGGGATCAGCAGGTCATTATGTGAAAATGGTACATAACGGGATTGAATATGGACTGATGCAACTGATTGCGGAATGCTATGATATTATGAAACGGGGTCTGGGTTATGAAAATCAGCGTATTCATGAAGTATTTGCCGATTGGAGCGAGAAAGAATTGTCATCATATCTCATTGAAATAACCCGCGATATTTTTGTCCAGCCGGATGATAAATCGAATGGGGATCTAATTGATTCCATTCTTGACAGTGCCAAACAAAAAGGCACGGGCATGTGGACATCACAGGATGCAATGGATTTGAAAGTTCCGGTTCCAACAATAGATATGGCTGTTTCTATGCGGGATCTGTCTGCCTTTAAAGGAGAGCGCACCAAGGCTGAAAACATTTTACAAGGTCCGGAGAACAATTTTGATGGGAATGAGCAGCAGTTCGTCTCCAAGTTGTATAATGCGATGTATTTTGCCATGATTACGACTTATGCGCAGGGTATGGCGTTGCTTTACAATGCTTCCGAGCATTATGATTACCATCTCGATTACGAAAGGATTGCCCGGATCTGGCGGGGCGGTTGTATCATCCGTGCGGATTTGCTGGAAGATATCAGGGCCGCATACAAGCGAGATGATGAGTTACCGAATTTATTGCTGGATTCTGAATTTTCAGAGGTAATCAATAATCGCCAGGGTGATATCAGGGAAGTTGTCCAATTTGCTTCCCGATATGGAATTCCGGCGCCGGGTTTCATGACATCACTGGCTTATTTTGATGGATATCGCAGCGGGCGTCTTCCGGCCAACCTAATTCAGGCTCAGCGCGATTATTTCGGTTCTCATACCTATGAACGAACCGATACAGACGGAACTTTTCATACACGTTGGAATGAACAAAAAAAGGATAATCAATGAAGAAAGTGCAGGACGTAGGACCTACAATCATAACAATTTTTGGGGCAGGGGGGGATCTCACATGGAGAAAACTCATGCCTGCTCTTTATAACTTATACTTGGATAAACGGCTCCCCGAAAAGTTTGCCGTGGTGGGATTTGATATTAAGGATATGAGTCAGGATGAATATCGTGATCACTTGCGAGATGGAGTTGATAAGTTTTCGCGGCGCGGGAAAGCCAACAAGTCTACCTGGGATGAATTTATATCACAAGTTACCTATGATAAGGCTGACTTTACGGACCCGGAGGCCTGCGAAAAACTATCCCGGATGATCAATGATATCGAAGAGGAGTGGGAGGCCAAAGCCAATCGTATTTTTTATTTGGCGGTTCCCACCCGTTTTATTGATGATATTTCTAAAGCGCTAGAAGCATCCGGCGTTGCGGAAAATGCCGAGCAGGCACGATTGGTCGTCGAAAAACCATTTGGGCGTGATCTTGAGAGTGCGCGGGAGTTAAATAATATGCTAACCCGGAACTTTGATGAGAAGCAAATTTACCGTATTGATCACTTTTTGGGTAAAGAGACTGTGCAAAATATCTTGGTCTTCCGGTTTGCAAACGCTTTATTTGAGCCCATCTGGAACAGAAATTATATTGATCATGTACAGATTACGGTCAGTGAGGACTTGGGGGTGGAGCATCGCGGCGATTATTATGAACATGCCGGGGCACTACGTGATATGGTGCAGAATCACCTGTTACAGCTGCTTTGTTTAATTGCGATGGAACCCCCGGTTTCGTTTGATGCTGATGAAGTTCGCAATAAAAAAGTTGATGTGCTTAATGCCATACGCGAATTTGACAAGGACGAAATAAATCAAATGGCCGTTCGTGGTCAGTACGGGCCCGGCTGGATGAGAGGGAAGGAAGTAAAAGGGTATCGGGAGGAAGGCGGTGTCGATTCCAATTCCTTAACCGAAACCTATGCTGCCGTAAAATTCTTTGTTGATAATTGGCGGTGGCAGGATGTTCCTTTTTATGTACGAACCGGTAAACGGATGTCAAAAAAAGCCTCGGTCATCACTATTCAATTTCGCAGCGTGCCGCATAAATCATTTCCCCAGGAAGCGCTGGAGAACTGGCATCCCAATCGGCTGGTGATCAGCATTCAGCCCGAAAAAGGCATGCGGCTGCGTTTCCAGGCCAAGCAGCCGGGATTGGAGATGTCGCTCAATCCTGTTGACATGAGCTTTAACTACGATCGAACCTATAATGAAGAGCCGCCGGAAGCCTACGAAACGCTGCTGCTGGATGTTATGGAAGGTGATGCCACGCTCTTTATGCGCAGTGACCAGATGGAAGTGGCCTGGAAAGTACTAATGCCAATTATAGAAGTTTGGGAATCTACGACGCCGGTCGATTTTCCCAATTACGAGGCCGGTACACTGGGGCCGGAAAATGCCGAGGCTTTGATTGCCGAAGATGGTAATCATTGGGTGATGTTGCCTTTGAGCAACACGAAGAATGGAAACGACGGAAGTTAAATTATGAAAATTGAAATTTATCCCGATCCGGAGACCTTGAGCAAGCATGCTGCTCATCTTTTTGCGGATACCGCTTGCGAAGCCGTAGATAAATGGGGTCGCTTTACGGTGGCACTTTCCGGGGGGAGTTCTCCAGAACAGACATACAAGTTGCTGGCTTCCGAACCTTTTAAAAGTAAAGTGCCGTGGGAAAGAACCTGGGTTTTTTGGGGCGACGAGCGATTTGTGCCGCCGGATGACCCTGAAAATAATGCCCGGATGGCACGAGAAATCCTTTTAGATCACGTACCTGTTCCTGCAGGCCAAATTTTTCCCATCCCGACTGATAGTGAGCCGGAGCTAGCGGTAAAACATTATTCCAAGAATTTGATTTCTGTTTTCGGGGAACGGCCCAAATTTGATCTTATACTCTTGGGATTGGGTGGAAATGGTCACACGGCCTCGCTGTTTCCCGAAACGGATATTCTTGATGAACAGGAAAAGCTAGTGGATTCTGTTTATTTGCAAGAAAAAAATCAGTACCGGATATCACTCACGGCTCCAGTCATCAACAATGCACGAAAAGTAGCCTTTTTAGTTTTTGGCAAAAACAAAGCGGAGACGGTGCACGAGGTTTTGGATGGGAAACATCAGCCAAAGCAGTTGCCGGCTCAACTTATTAAACCATCCGGACAATTATATTGGTTGTTGGATGAAGATGCGGCTTCACTATTAGAGAAAGAGGGTAAATGAGTTAAAGGGTCAGCAAGCTCTTATTTGAGCTTGCTGATAATGTGAGTTTTCTATGCCTCTGATTGCTCAAGGATTTTCCGGGCGGGTCCGTTGCCATTTTTACGCGTAAAAAAGCACTCAAACTTTTGATAAGTCTGATTTTCTGCCGGCCATAACAGCTCTCCTTCCAGGTAACCAGGGTGTTGATCAATAGCTATTCCGACCGGAGCATTTTCAAATAGTTGTTCAAGCATTAGCGGAGTTTTATGGCTTTCTTCCTCTGTTTGTTTGCTTTCTGTTATTTCAATTCCTACCCCGATCGCATTAATCAGGTTTCTGTGCTTTAATTAAAAAGAATTTCCAATAACTGAAGTACCATTCTTGCTGATGAAAGATTTCAAAATCGGCATTGTTCAGAAGGTTGGCGGCTTCGGGCAGTGATCGGGTATTGATTATTTCTTCCCGAACTTTAATCCTGATGTACCAATTAACCAGCCGAAACCAGCCACTGTTATTCCAGTCGAGCAGAAAAAGCAGGCCGCCCGGTTTCAGCAAATTCTTTAAATGTCGGATAGTTTTAGGTTGGTCAGGATAGTTGTGAAGTGCGCTGGTACAAAAAATTTTGTCGAACGATTCAGGTTCAACGCCTATTTCATCTACCCAGTGCTCGGTAAATATGATATTGGGATTATCACTGAACCGCTGACGGGCTTTTTCCAGCATCTTGTGTGAAGGATCGTTAAGAACAATCTGTTCGTATGGAAATCCATGTCCAATATATCGCTGAGCCAGAGAGCCTGTTCCTGCACTTACATCCAGAATGCGATCAGAGGGATTCGCATCAACGACTGAAAGCACTTTTTCATGCGTGTTGACTAGATAATCAGCCCAGCGCTTTTCATAATTATCAGCTACCGCATTTATACGGTTTATGGTTGACTCGATCTTTTCCTGCATAGGATTGTGCCTGTATTGGATTACATCAATAATAGATAAACGACTGCAGTATTTACAAGAAAAAATGGGATGGAGTAGCGGTGATATGTTAATGCCAGCTTTGGTTTCTGTGTGATGCGCACGGCAATGAGATTGGCAAAAGAGCCAATTAGGATTCCATTTCCCCCAATATTAACGCCCGCTGCCAGCGGATACCAGGCGTGTGTGAATTTTGAAAGCAACAATGTTGCGGGCACGTTGCTTAAAAATTGTGAATATAACGCACCCGTCAAAAAGACGTGGGATGGATTATGGAGTGACAATTGTCGGGTAACTTCCCGGATTGGAGACAGCTCCGAAA
>DATFLI010000384.1:0-28498 GCA_035267805.1 Balneolaceae bacterium
TAAATGATTTCATGACGTAAAATGTAAATCTATACGAAGACTGTCATCATGCATTTACGTATCACGAGTTGATCAAACTCCTTTGCGAATTCGAAGCAGTCGATTGAAAGCACTTGAAGGCCCATTAATGGGTAGTCTGCCATTATCATCACTGGCAAACTTAACGTCCTGAACCGAATAAAAGGCATGAGGATCGAAAGATTCGATAATTTTCTTGGCTTCCATCCATCGTTTTCGTTTTAACACGGTAAAGACAATTTCCACAGGCCCCAATCCTCCTTCGGCATCCACCCTGGTTAATATAAACCCGGCTTTCTTCAGCTTCTCAACAAGGGAATCCCCTTCCCTGGCTGTTATGATTCGGATAATAAGCGAGCCAACTTTAAGTTTGTTCTCAATGGAAATTCCCAAAAACGTGCCCGCCGAAAAGCCTGCAGCATAGGCAATATAATTAACCCAATTATTCAAGTGCTGAATCAGTTGGGCAACAACAATTATCCAGATAAGGACTTCGACAAATCCAAGTAAGGCCGCTCTAAGGCGCATCCCTTTCGAGACGAACAAGATACGAAGTGTACCGAGACTTACATCACAGATGCGAGCGAAGAAAATAAAGACCGGAAACAAAAAATTGGGAATGGACTCAAGCATGATGTTTTCTTTATAAGATACAAAAAAAGGATGTCTGCTCAACGAAGCTCTCCGACGCCAAAGGCTTTGTAGAGCAGACCTTGACGCAGTTGGGCGGAGAGGGAGGATCGACTTCGCTTAAAGCTTCGTCGACTGCAAGATTCTCTTCTTGAGGACTGCGCGTCCCGATCCGGTTTTAAAATATTTTTCCAGTTTCTTAGCCTTTTCTTGGGTACTCACCGCAACATACGCTTCTAATTTAAAGGGAGCATATGCTTTCGTAGCACAATTCTTACCTTCATTATGGCTTTTGAATCGTGTACCTAAATCCCCGGTAGACCCGATATAATGCCAATCTTGATTTTTACTTTTTAGTATATAAACATATATACATACGAAAAAAATAAGGCTTCCTTCAACAAACTCAATGACGAATTCGTTAAAAGAGGCCGAACAATCATACCTTTCGCTTAAAGCTTCGTTTGGAAATTCTTGCTCAACGAAGCTCTCCGACGCCAAACGCTTTGTAGAGCAGACCTTGGCGCAGTTGAGCGGAGAGGGAGGGATTCGAACCCTCGATACCCTGTTTAGGGTATACTCCCTTAGCAGGGGAGCGCTTTCGACCGCTCAGCCACCTCTCCAAGGGAAGTCGCAAATATAAGCCCCTTCGAAAATCTTATCAATGTAAAATTTGATTTTATTTATATGGGATGGAAACATAATTGAAATCCGGTAAAAAGTTCAGCACGATATCCGAGTTCTAAAAATACAGAAGTGCTAATGATCACCGTCCAAAATATAAATTTGTGCAAGATTGCGTCCCTCCTGGGCATAATCGAGTCCGTAACCCAATACAAAAAGCGTAGGTATTTTAAATCCTACATAATCAAGTTGTACATCATGGTGTGTTGCTTCCGACTTGTGCAATAATGTTACGGTTGCCAGTGAAGCCGGGTTTTTCTGTTGCAATTTGTCGAGCATGTATTTCATCGACAGCCCTGTATCCACAATATCTTCGACAAGTACCACGTGACGATTTTCAATGTTGGCATCAATATCTTTGAGATCAGTGACCTGCCCCGAGGATACCTTCTCATCGCCGTAACTGCTGAGCTTGAGAAAATCGACCTCGCATGGTATCTCAACATTGCGCATCAGATCCGAAAGAAAAATATAGGCTCCGTTTAACACACCAATAAAGATGGGATTTTTGCCTTCATACTTCATGGTAAGCTCTTTTCCCAACTCGGCCACTCGACGTGCCAATTCCTCCTCTGTCAGATAAATTTTAAATGTTTCACCATTACATTTGATCGCTTCCGGCTTGTATAGAGACATGAATTACGTTCTATGCTTTATCTTCAGGCAATATTTCGTCTGGTTATCACATTTGACCTGTTCCGAAATAGTGCCGGGTTGTGTCTGATTTTTTATTGGCGGAAAGATAATGGCACAGATTGATTTGTCAAAAGATTCTATGACAAGCGTTTCATCTTTATGAGCCGCGCTGATTTTTCGATTCGTCAGATGATCGGATACCAATTGATGTCCTTCCATCCCAAAAGGTTGAAATCGATCGCCGTGCTGCCAGCGACGCAGCGTTACCGGCCATGTTATTTTTTGGGGATCCAAATACAGCATGTTGCTGTAATCCGGTTCGTGAAAAGGGGCGATAGCCATTACCAGCGTCTCATGCTCAAATCCGGAGGCCTCTAATTGTGAATAGTCAAGCTTTTGCGAAGAAAATACTTCGGTATGGTTGCTTCGTATAACATAATGATTACGATCCCGCAAAATTGAAAATTCTTCGTTTAGTTGGATTTCCTTGCCGGTCTGAAGCTTGGAAAGTGTATCAAGCTGATTAAGGCTATCCTGCGAAATTTGCAAATCGGGATCTTGTTGCTTCAAAAGATATAGAATTACTGCTTTTTGCACTCCCGGTTTTAAAGAATGCATAGCTTCACGATCGATGCCTTCTATTGCCGAGATACGTTCGGCAATCCAATCAATTGCCTCTTCGTAATTACCTGCCTGTTGATTCACCCGGAGAATATTTTGCTTCCACCCCGGGAAAAAATCAGATACTTTTTCAAGCCAATCGTTGCGCAAAAAATTCCGGGCAAAATCGGATTCTAAATTCGACTCGTCAGTCCGGTAAGGAATGGCATGTTCTTCTGCATATGCTTCAATCTGCCTTCTTGAAATATGTAAAAACGGACGAAAGATAGTAGCATCCCAAATGTCCATGCCCGTCCAGCTGGCCAATCCGGCCCCGCGAAAGATTTTCTGGAGAATAGTCTCGACCTGGTCATCTTCGTGGTGCGCCACGGCAATAGCATCGGCATGTTGTACCTTTGCCATTTGCTTAAAAACATCATACCGAAAATTACGAGCCCACTGTTGAAAATTATGCCCATCGGCTTCTTGGGGATCTGCCCGTACGGTGTGGCACTCGAATCCCCACTCAAAAGCCATTTGCTCTACCAGTTCCTGGTCTTTATCGGAAGAGAGACCTCGCTTTTGATAATTGATATGCGAAACAAATGCAGGTACACCAAGCCTCTTGAATGCATACAGCAAACACATTGAATCAATACCACCGCTGACCCCAACAATAAAATGTGGTAACTTTTTTTCGAAAAACTGATCAATATTCTTTCTTACGGTCGTCTCAATCAATGATAAGTCGGATTTGCTCATAAGAAAAAGATTGGATTCCACCGTCATCATCCAGAACCAGTAATTTACCGGTCTCATCGATACCCAGCAATTTATAGGGATCCTCAAGCTGATTGTTATCGACAACCAGATTAATCCATTGGCCGTATCCTTCGATATTTCGATTGATTGCTTTTATCAAGCCAGATTGCCGGCGATGCCACAAGTTATACTTATATTCGATGCGGCTTAGTAATTCGCTAAGTACCTCTTCTCTTACCAAGGTTTCCCCTTTTTCAAGATATACCGAAGTGGATTTATCAGCGATCTTATCCGGAAATTCCTTTTGATTTACGTTAAATCCAATGCCAATAACAAGGCGATCCAGTTTATTCCCTGAAAATACTGTTTCTGTTAAAAATCCTGCTACCTTTTTGCCATTCAACATCACGTCATTCGGCCACTTGATATAAGCACATTTTTTTTGTTGCAGGCAGTGATTAAGATATTCCACCAGCGCCAGTGCACACGCGAGTGTCAACACGTGAAATCGTTCTGATGTCTGCGGTCTAAAAGCCAGAGAAAATGTTAAATTTTTCCCAATCTCCGATTCCCATTTGCGATCATATTGTCCTCTGCCATTAGTCTGGTTATCCGCAAGGCAAAGTAACCCATGTTTAACTTCCTCAGAAGGCATTTTTTTTGCATAGGTATTCGTGGATCCCAACTCCTCAAAATAGCATGCGTTTCGGCCCAGCCATTGGGTAGATAGTTTTTGATCTAAAGAACGCATGTCAAATTGAGAATTCAACAGGTTTATTTCTTAAAGTTATGAATAAAGGATCTATGCCTCTGCCAATTTACTTTTCAGCAAATCAATCTTGGCAACCGGGCTTGGATCAACCCCATCCAACATTGCCAGATAAAAGCTAGTCCAATCGGCTAACTGAACCAGGGAAAACAAACGCATCAAACGATTGCTGCCGCGTGTCTTAAGAACGTGCAGTGAGGCTACCTGATCTTCAATTAGCTCCCGCACGATTTCCATCCGCTGTTGTACGCGGGGATTATCTTCTTCGTCCCTCAACATCACAACCGATACCCGGCCGGTCAGATGAACGACACGCTCCCATCCTACAATTTCGTTATGATTCATTTCGGGCAATGTATTTCCGTACGACAAGGTTTTGGCATTTTCACCGAATTGACTGCGCCAACGTGTATTAACAGCTTCCATCATTGTTCCATCCGAATAGATAATGGGCAATGTGTTGTTTAATGCTCCGGCGAGATTCAAAGCTTCGTTGTCGTCCGGATTGGAGAGCAATTCATTTTGTTCTGACAGAAACTGTTGTGTATCCGATAGAATGCTATCTCCTTCATCCAAAATACCCAATAACTGAAAAATGCGATACAAAGGCACAAAATTATAAGCCAAGGCAGCACGTCCCGGTGAACCGCCCGGTACTTTAATATAGTCAAATTCTGCTTGGGCGGCCTTAAGCATCAAGTCTCCGCCCGAGGTTACACCAATAGCTTGTGCCCCTTTGTTACGTGCGTTTGCCAGCGCCGTGAGGGTTTCTTCGGTATTTCCGGAATAAGTGCAGGCAATAAACAAGGTATGTTCATCAACCCACCCGGGCGGTTCGTAATGTCGAATTACCTGCACCGGATATGGACAGGTTTTATAAGTATAGGCCCGAAGTAAATCGGCTCCCATGGCAGACCCTCCCATACCGGCAAAACAAATTTTCCTGATTATTTCAGTATCGATCATAAGATCAAGATCTCTGCTCAGTTCCATAGCCTCCTTCCACTGCCCGGGAAACCCCGTGAGGAAACGACGCATGTTTTGGCTATCTATCGACTGGATATATTCTAGATCCATGTTATCCGTTATCGGCCCTCGTATTTGTTGCGTTCCAGTTTGCAAAAAGTTCGTTAATCTCATCTAAGGTGTCACAAGCCAAGACATCCTTACTGAATTCTTTCATATCCGAAAGTGACCTCGACCGCAACCGTTGTTTAACAGTCGGCAACACAGTGGGACTCATGCTCAATTCGTTGATTCCCAGCCCCATCAGACAGCATGCAGAAATAGGATCAGCCGCCAACTCCCCACAAACACTTACGGGCGTATCGGTTTTTTGCCCCGCCTCCGCCACCTGGTTGATCAAATTCCATACGGCCGGATGTCGCTGATCATACAATGTAGAGATTCGCTCGTTACCGCGATCAACCGCCAACACATATTGCGTTAAATCATTCGTGCCGATACTTAAAAAGTCGGCATGTTTGGCAAAAAACTCTGCCTGCAGGGCTACATTCGGTACTTCAATCATGATACCCAATTGCACTTGCTCATCAATATCAACGCCATCATCCTTTAATTCTTGCTGAACAGATTGCATTAACTCTCTGACTTGAAACAACTGATCTACAGTTGATATCATTGGGATGAGGATTCGTACGCATCCTTCATATTCAGCCGCCGTTTTTAGTATGGCTCTCAACTGATCTTTCAGCAATCCCTCGTTATCCAGCAGCATGCGGATTCCGCGCCATCCCAAAAAAGGGTTTTGCTCTTTCTTGCTCCCGCGCAAAAGCTTATCCCCGCCTGCATCAAAAAGCCTGATAATCACCGGTTGCGGAGCTGTACCTTCCACGATGGCCTGATAGAATGCCTGCTGTTTTTGTTGATCACCGAAATGTTCCTGACGCAAATAAATCGATTCAGTTCGCAACAATCCAATACCATCAGCTTTATATTTTTTAATCATACTCAGCTCTTCGGCAAACTCAATATTAGCACGTAAGACAAACGGTTTGTTGTCTTGTGTAACATTTGGCTTCTCACAAATTGCCTGGAAATCCGTCTCAGCCTGAATCTGCTGGTCAATGAGATCCTGGTATTTATTGAGCGTAGATTCACCCGGATTTATAATGACTTCGCCCGTCTGCCCGTCTAATACTATCTGCTTATCGGCATTCAGAATTTTTGTAATGTTTTTTAGTCCCACGACCATGGGAATATTCATGGCCCGGGCAATAATTGCAGCGTGCGAAGTAGTTCCTCCCCGGTCTACGATAATCCCCTTTATATGACGATCCGAAAATTCAATCACTTCTCTCGGACTCAATTCACGCGCAACCAAGATCGTACCTTGTTTAACTTCATCAGCCTCGTGATTATGCAGAATCTGGATTAGTCGATCCCGCGTATCGGCAATATCCACAGAGCGTTCATGGTACATCTCTTCATGATTTTGTCTCATCACGCTAAGATACTGCTCGAACACTTTTTGGATAGCTGAATCCGCCGGTTGGTTATGCTCTGATATTTCACTTTCCACTCGCTCACACAGTTCGGGATCGTTGATCATCTCGATCTGCGTCTGGATCAACTCTTCTGCACTTCCGTCATTTTGGGCCTCAAGCATCTGTTTCAGCTCTTTTTCCGCCCGATCACGAGCCTCATGAAATTCTGCAATCTGTTTTTTAACACCCCGGTCATTCACTCTAAAGTTGGAAACAATCGGACGATTTCGTCTGTACAGGCTGGTCTTTCCTATAACAATCCCCGGGGATCCCGGAGTACCGGATATTGCAAATTCATGATTATTGGATTTACTCATTTTCGTCCTTATAAACCTCTCCAAATCCACTGTCAATTAGCTCCACAATCGATTCAACGGCTTCTTCCTCGTCCGGGCCATCGAGCTCCAGATCTAATTCGGCACCTTTTTAAGCTGCAAGCGTCATAACTCCCAAAATACTCTTGCCATTAACCTTATAACCATACATATGAATAAAAAAATCTGATTTGTACTTACTTGCCAATTTTACCAAAGCTGAGGCTGGTCGGGCGTGAAGTCCGGCATCATTTTTAATCGTTACTTTCTTTCGTATCATTCGAGAGTCTAATATTTACCGCATAAGATGCCAATAATTACTTAAACTATCCATTCAGTTATCAGTTATCAGTTATCAGTTATCAGTTATCAGTTATCAGTTATCAGAGGCTGCCGGTTTGCAAATTCAGTGTCAAATCAAAATGCATTACCCGATTTTTAATTTCCTGATTTTTCATTTTTAATTGATTACTGTTCACTGTGTTACTGGACACTGTTAACTGTAAGATTGTTTTATTAATTTGTGGTTCATTTTCAAAAGAAATAAATGACTTAATTCATGTCCGTAACAAAAAAAGATGTCGATTATGTAGCAGATCTGGCTCGGCTACAATTTTCTGATAAAGAGTCCGAGTCGCTGGTCAATGATCTGAACCAAATTCTGGATTACATGAATACGCTCGAAGAGGTAGACACCTCGGATGTAGAACCGCTTGAGCATGTAATTGACCTGGAATACCGGCTTCGGGATGATAACGCCAAGGAACCGCTCTCCCATGAGGATGCACTCAAGAATGCTCCGGATGCCGATTCGGATTACTTTCGCGTGCCCAGGGTTATTGAGTGATGACTAAAAAACATCAAGACTTGAAAGAAGATTTTATCTCCCGGCTTTCCGAACGGACCCAACACGGAATTGCCCTGCTGATATTATTTCTGATGCCGCTCATTTTATATTCGGCCATCTTTTTTGGCGGCAAACATTTTATGGGAAATGATGTCATACAATGGCGTGCCGGGGCCCAATCCGTAATTGCATATAAGCAACAGCATAATGATAATCATCCCCTTTGGGACAGCAACATGTTCTCGGGAATGCCTTCTTATGTTGTTGATAACCCCGCGCCCCCTCCGAATATTGATTCTTTTATCAAATGGATATCGGGACACGCCAAACCGATTCCGTTTTTATGGATATTACTTGCAGGCGCTTATTGTTTTTTTATAATCCAGGGGCTCCGCCCCTTTTCATCGGCCCTCGGATCAATCCTGATTGGCTTTACCACCTACATTCCGATAATTATTGAGGCCGGTCACTATAATAAGTTTGTAGCTTTCTGTTTTGTGCCCTGGATATTTTTCGGATATTACCTTGTCAGCCGATCCGAAAAAAAATGGTGGGCATTCTTCATCTTTGCACTGGCTATGACTTTGGAGCTGCGAGCCCACCATCCCCAGGTAACCTATTACTTTATGTATTTGTTGGGCTTTTGGTGGATTTACGACACATGGCTTTTCTACAAAAAAGATCAAATTAAAGAATGGATTCAGCGCACCGGAATTGCCATTGGTGGCGGCATCTTATCTATATTGTGCAGTATTGACGTCTACTGGCGCCTATATGAATATGCACATTACAGTACCCGGGGGGGATCCACACTTGACACCTCTCATGCTGCCGGACTTTCCATGCAATATGCGTTTAGCTGGTCACAGGGAATCGGAGAATTATTTACGCTCATCATTCCCGGTCTTTACGGCGGATCATCCGGGCAGGTCTACTGGGGACCGAAACCTTTTACCAGCGGTCCTCATTATTTTGGGGCCATCGCCTTTGTGCTGGCATTGATAGGACTTTTTCGCTACCGAAATAAGTTGAAGTATCTATTCTTTGGCGTCGGAACATTGACCATGTTTTTCTCACTTGGTTCCCATTTCACGCTGCTGAATAGTTTGATGTTCAATTATGTGCCATACTTCAACAAATTCCGTACGCCCGAAATGTGGCTGATCGTCACGGTATTCTGTTATTCTATTCTAGCCGTTTATGGCATTCAGGCACTTTTCGATATCGCTAAAGACCGAACTAAGTCTATCAAAGAACTATACTTGCCCTTAGGCATTGCCTTGGGACTCGGACTTATTTTCACCTTGGGAAGCGGTTCGTTGCTATCTTTTCAAAAACCCGGAGAAATACAACAGTATTCTCAGCAACTGGCACAGCAGAACAATCTTTCACCGGACAATCCACAGGTACGGAATCGCATTCAATCCTATATTAATTCACGCCTTAAACCCAAGCGAAAAGATATGGCCAGTAGCGATTCAATTCGCTATTTAGTGCTGGTGCTTTTGGGCGCCGGGCTTATTGTGGGATTTGTAAATGGCAAGCTCAGCAAAGGATACTTGTTGGCGGGTCTGGTTTTATTAACTGCTTACGACATGCTTCGCGTGGATGCCCGCTATACCAGCGAGGACAATATGGTGCCGGATCGTGTCTCCGCAGAACAAGTCATTAGGCAACGCGAGCAGCCATCCGATAAATTTATAGTACAACATATCAACAGTGGACAAGGCTATCCATATCGTGTGTACCCGCTGAATAGGAATCCTTTTAATAACGCAATACCGTGCTATTTTTATCCCTCCATCGGGGGCTACACCGGAGCCAAGCTTGCACATTACCAGGATTTGATCGACCATCTTCTGATGAATGGGAATCAAGGCTTCAACGATCCCATTCTGGATATGTTGAATGTGAAATATATCACTACCGGGCAGGAATTGCCATTTGATGGTTATAGCCAGGTGTTTAGCCAAAAAGGACAGTACGTCTACCGTAATGACAACGTACTGCCAAAAGCCTTTTGGGTGGATTCAGTACAGACCGTATCTTCGCCACAGAAGGCAGTCGATCTCATGAAGCCGGGTACCGGTTTTAATCCCCATAAAAAAGCGGTTGTTGAAACGAATGATGCAATTTCTGCAGCATCCGATTCAGCTGCGGATGTTTCCGTTAAGAACTATAACGCTAAAACGATCGAGCTTTCTACTTCGTCGGCCTCACAAAAATTCCTTGTGTTAAGCGAAATCTATTATCCCGAAGGATGGCATGCGACCATTGATGGGAAACCGGCCAAAATTTATAAAACGGACTTCGTACTTCGGGGCCTCCAAGTACCGGCCGGCAATCACGCAATCAAGATGACTTTTGAACCGGCATCAGATGTTTGGGGCGGCCGTATTGCTTGGTTTGGGCATATCATCTTGTGGATAACGGGAATCGGAGCGCTGATAATTTGGTATAATGAGCGGGACGAACATACAATCGAAGAAGAAGCTTAAAATTCGATATACATTCATTTCCAGATCTTACCGGCAATTATCCTCTTTATCTCATCCATGTATCGAAATGGAGGTACATAGCCTACAAACTCTGTAAAATTCAAGGGTTTGTCTTCAGCTCTCCTAATATTATATAGCTGATATTTTTTCTGGGCTTTATTCATCAGTGATTTATGCTTCTTATAAAATTGCAGGTATCCTTTAAAAGCAGACTGATGAGTAATTTGATCTTCACTGTGACCCAAATAAACCGTCTGTAACGGTTCTTGGACATTTAAAATAGGTCCGTACTCTTTGCACAGCCTAATCCAGAGGTCGTAATCCTGAGCTGCCTCTAAATCGGGATCAAAGCCTCCTACTTCCAACACCCGATCACGTCGTGCCAATACTTGATTACCCACTTGGTTGGTAAATAATAGCGTATACAGATCAATAATCCTCTTTTTTTTCCAGACTTTTTCGGCATGAGGATAAACCATTGTTATATCCGAAGTAACGCAGGCATACTCATCAGAGTAAGCCGCTACCATCTTTTCAATACGTTCTTCATGCCACTTGTCGTCGTCATCCAATCCGGCGACAAAGGTTCCATTCGCCTCCTGAATCCCCCTGTTACGTGCCCGGCAGGCCCCTAGCGAAGTCTCGTTACGGATATACTTTATTGATCTGATATCCTTATAACCTTCTATAACACGCGGCGTTTGATCGGTAGAGCCATCATCCACGATAATCAACTCCAGATTATCATAAGTCTGTACAACTACCGAATCGAGAGCACGACTCAGCAAATCGGCTCGATTACAGGTCGTCACTACAGCAGAAACAAGAGGCTGCTTCTTACTCATTGCAAGCGTTAGGGTTAAAATTCAAAATTCGCATTCTTGCTCGAAAAAAATGTATTTTCAGGCTTCGAATAAACAACAAGCCTTATGTCTGAACAACCAATTATAACCTTTATCATTTGTACATATAACCGGGCCCGGTATCTCGATGAAACATTAAACTCTTTAAGAGAAAATGATTTTACCAATTCTAATTGCAAGCTTTTGGTGGTCGACAATAATTCATCAGATGAGACACCAGCTGTTGTTAAGAAACACCGGGAATCTTTGGGTAAAGATGGTAAAGCCATTCATTATATCAAAGAAACAAATCAGGGTTTATCTTATGCCCGAAATCGGGGCATTCAGGAGGCAACAACCCCCTATGTGGTTTTTCTGGATGATGATATCGTTGCCACGAACACATTTATTTCAGCCTGGCAATCTTTTTTTATACGATATCCGGAGGCGATAGCCGCCGGAGGCAAAATACACGTGCAATTCGACGATCCTCGTCCAAACTGGATGTCTCATTTTCTGCTACCCCTGCTTGGATATCATGACCTTGGGGATACTTTTAAAAAATATTCAGGAAGCAGTTATCCATTTGGCGGAAATATGGGATTTAAAAAATCAATTTTTAAAAAAATCGGCTTATTTCACACCGATCTGGGGCGAAAGGGGGAATCACTGAATGCCGGTGAAGAAAAAGAATTATTCCGGAGGTTGCGAGAACGCTCAGTTAATATTTATTATCTGCCTGAAGCTTTTATTTATCACAGGGTCAACAGCAGTCGCCTGACGTTAGATTATATCCGGGAACAGGCACTTGGCCTTGGCCAAAGCATGAGGTTGCGTCTGGAAAATGCCTCTAGTACGATATTTTTAAAAAATTGGATAATCGAATTTGGAAAATTACTGTCTTCCTTTCCACTGGCCGCCGTTTATTTATTAAGTTTTCAGCCTGCAAAAGCCGGTATGTTATTTCGCTTTCGCTGGTGGATATGGAAAGGATACAAAAATCAGATCTAAAATAAGATGTTTGAAAAATTCTTAAGGAATGCAGTCTCTAAATTATTTTGGGGATTCTTTCGACATGTCCTATCAGATAAACAATATGCAAAAGTGCGCTATTGGCTGGAAACCGGAAGAACGCTGCATTTAAAAAATCCGAAACTTTTTACCGAAAAAATTCAATACATTAAACTTTTTGAACATAGTGACATTCGAAAGAAATTTGCAAATCGTTATGCGGTAAGAGAGTTTGTAACCCAAAAAATTGGGCGAAGCCACCTAATTCCCCTTATCGGTAACTACAACAAAATGACCCCTGATATCTGGGAAACGTTACCCAATCAATTTGTTCTAAAGGCAAACCATGGTAGTGAAATGATCGAAATTATCAGGGATAAACAAAGCACCAACTATGAACAAATCCGATCTGTAACCCATAAATGGAAAAACACCAGTTATTATAAATTTGGTAGGGAATGGGCCTATAAAGAGGTTCCTCGGACTATTGTAGCGGAAGAGCTGATTTTAGATTCGGAAAACTCAATCCCAAAAGATTTTAAATTTTTTTGTTTTGACGGGGTAGTCGAAATCATTCAAATTGATTTTGATCGTTTTGAAAAGCACCGGCAAAATTTATTTGACCGGAACTTCAATCCGATTGACGGAACGTTACTCAGCCCTCCCTACTCCGGCCCCGTTGCAAAACCGGAATTACTGGACGAAGCAGTGAATATTGCTGAAGTTCTTGCGGAGGGCATAAACTTTATCCGGGTTGATTTGTATCTGCTTAAAAACAAGGTCTATTTTGGCGAATTAACGAACTATCCTCTTAATGGATTTGTGCCATTTAAACCAATGTCGCTAGAACAGAAATTCGGATCGTTGATTAAATTACAAAAGAGTCAATAAATTCTTGATGATTAACTTTTTTGCGACTAAAAAACTTTCCTAAAAAAATTAGTTCTCTCCATAACACGACTCCATGAAAAGAATACATATTGTTGGTGTCAGCCCTCGTACAGGTACAACACTAATGACAGAAGCCATAAAAACCTGTTTTGATATTGATTATTATACTACGCATGAAGACCAACTGTTTACTCGGGCGCCGGGCAATCCTGAAATCTATCTTACAAAATGTCCCAGGGATATTATGATTGTTGGGCCAAGCCTAAAGGTAGACCCCAATCTATATGTTATCTGTATGATTCGAGATCCCAGGGATATTGTCTGTAGCAAACACAAAAAGGATCCCGATCGTTATTGGGCCAGCTTAAAATATTGGAAAACCTATAGCAAGGTGGTTAGAAGCTTAGCCGATCATCCCAGATTTATACCGGTTTACTATGAATCTTTTGTTTCAGATCCCGATGAAGTTCAGACGATGATTTCTGAAAAAATACCGTTTTTGAAGCAAAAAATACGTTTTAGTGAATATCATGAAGCGGCTACCGTCTCTGACTCATCAGAAGAAGCACTCCGAGGAGTAAGGCCTATTAAACCTGTCAGCGTGGGTAAATGGAAAAGCCATAAACCACGTGTTGCGGGCCAGTTACAACAACACGGCGCCATTACAAGAGACCTGATTAATTTTGGTTATGAGACAAACGATGAGTGGTTAAATGAGCTCCGGGGTATTAAACCGGATCTCAGCCCGAGTCATTATTCGGAGTATATGACCTTTATGGATAAGCAAATACTTAAATTCGGAAGAAATTTGGAAGCGGCAAGACGTATTATCGAACTTTTAATAAGAAGACGCATAAGAATAACCCATCCTAAAAAATGGTTCCGATAACTACCTGAGAACTATTCAGTAATTTTTACTAACCTAACAACTTAATAATCGGTTTGATGATTAAGATATATACTTTTGAACTTGAACATAGAATTCAACCCCTGATTCATTGGGCATAATAATCCGACAAAGTGTAAAAAATACGATTATCTCTTATGTTGGGATTGCTCTAGGTTTTGTAACCACCATTCTACTATTTCCCCGGATATTATCCCCTACTCAATATGGGTTGACACGACTATTGATCTCCCTGGCAATGATTGGCGCTCAATTTTGTCAGCTTGGAATGAAAAATGTAATCATCCGGTACTTTCCCTACTTCGACCAAATGAAAGGTTCGAGATATAACCTTTTATTCCTTTCCTTAATCGTTCCTTTACTGGGATTCCTGGTATTTTCCATTCTATTCATCCTTTTCAAAAATACATTTATTTACTATTTCAGGGACCAATCCGCACTCTTTACAACCTATTACTTCTATTTGCTTCCACTGCTTTTATCGGTGCTCTTCTTCGAAGTTCTTAACAATTATATTCGAGCATTGAAAGATGCCGTTACCGGTTCATTTCTCAACGAAATAGTTGTTCGTTCATTAACAATTATTTTATTAGGCTGCTTCTATTTCAAACTGATCAATTTCAGTTATTTCATAATCCTGTTTGTGCTGGCCTATAGTGTTCAACCTTTGTACATCTTATTCTATCTTTACTCTCATGGAGAATTGTCGTTCTCTATTCCTTTTAGATACAGCAAACGACGATTTGCAAAACTTATTAGTGTATATGGGATGTATTCGTTGCTAGGCGGACTTAGTACCATGCTGGTCGGTAACATTGATATCCTTATGCTTAGTTCAATGACAAACCTCAAAAATACGGCGGTTTATTTCGTAGCTTTTGCCGTTACCTCGGTAATTTCAGTACCACAACGATCCATAATTAAAATTGGGTTTCCCGTTTTAGCCGATTTTCTAAAGGAAAAAAAATATCCGGAAATAGCTTCTATGTATAAACGCACTTCAATTGTTCAAATAACATTTGGAAGCTTAATATTTATTGGCATATGGGCTAATATGCACAATCTCATGTACTTATTGCCAACTCAATATCACGGTGCAAAATGGATCATTATTACCATAGGGTTGGCTAAGTTATTTGATATGTCAACCGGTATAAACGGGGGGATTATTTCTAATTCCAAATATTATCGCTTTGATCTTTATATCAATCTATTTCTGGTGCTTTTAGCCGTTGCCACTAATTATCTGCTGATACCGATCTATGGGATGATGGGAGCTGCAATAGCAACGGCCATATCAATTTTCACGTATAATTTCGTCAAATTTCTTTTTGTCTGGATAAAGTTCTCAATGCAACCTTTTCAATGGAATGCCATAGCCATACTTATAGTTGCAGCAGTTTGCCTCTTGTTATCATTTCAGATTCCCTATTTATTAAACTTTTGGATAGATGTTACGGTAAGATCTGTGACTATAACCGCCTTATTTATCAGCCTGATCCTATTATTTGATCTTTCAATTGATGTTAAAAATCTGGTTAAGCAAGTTTATAAACGTGCCAACATATCCTCCAGGATTTAATCCGAATTTTTCGTACTGCAAATCTTAATTACGTATAAATGATATCATTTCGGCTATGAAAGCAATTCATATCATTAATCCCGGTACAAATTCACACCTTGAAATCAATAATGCCCCCACTCCGGAACCGGGCGCAAATGAAATCCTTGTAAAGATTAAAGCAACGGCTCTAAATCGTGCAGACCTGCTGCAACGTTCAGGGAACTATCCTCCCCCGGAAGGGGCCAGCGATATATTGGGACTTGAGATGGCGGGCATCGTAGATAAGGTGGGCAAAAATGTAACTAAATGGCAATCAGGTAATCGGGTTTTTGCCTTGCTGGCCGGTGGCGGATACGCTGAATACTGTGTGATTCATCAAGATATGGCGATGCCTGTTCCCGAAAATTTATCTTTTACGGAAGCCGCAGCTATCCCGGAAACATTTCTGACGGCTTTCCAGGCGTTGGATTGGCTTGGAGAACTAAAAGAAGATGAAGCTGTTCTTATTCATGCAGCAGGTAGCGGCGTGGGCACTTCAGCTATTCAGTTAGCCCATCACATGATAGGATCACAAATTGTTGCAACGGCCGGAAAAGAACATAAGCTGAAAACAGCCCGAGAGTTGGGAGCTATTTATGCATACAATTATAAAGAGCAGGACTTTTCAAAAGAAATTCAGAAAGATATGGGATCGGACTCCATTCACCTGATCATCGATTTTATCGGGGCCCCTTACTGGAAGCAGAATATCGATGTGTTGGCTACTGATGGGCGGGTGGTTTATCTGTCATTTCTGGGCGGACATAAGCTGGAAAATATGAGCCTCGCTCCTATCCTTCGCAAACGATTAAAAATTATGGGCTCTACTCTCCGATCTCGCTCGCTGGATTATAAAATAGCCCTTACACAAGATTTTGCTGATAAGACGCTGCATTTATTTGAAAATGACACCTTAAAACCAGTCATCGACTCCGAATACAATTGGACGGAAGCCGAACAAGCCCACCGGCGAATGGCCGATAACAAAAATACCGGCAAAATCGTATTGAAGGGGATGTAATTTTAGACAGCCACTGATCTGCACACGATCCTAACGGATTTAGGAGAAAGATTTAAGTAGGGACGTATTGCAATACGTCCCTACTTATAACAAATTCTAGGAATCTCTGTCCCAATTCCTAGGATTAGTTCTGATATATTTTCTTATGATATTCAATTCATACAAATTTTGAATAATATGGTCATAATAATTTCGCTGCCAAATCTTGTCAACGGGCTGATTATTAATTTTATTAATTTGTCGGGATACCGTTGATTTATATCCTCGTATAATCGCTCCTAAATTATTTGATGGGGATCGGAACTTATCCTGCTTAATTTTAACATCAGCAATTTTATTGGTTATAACTATTATCCCATGCAAATGATTAGGCATCACAATAAATTCATCTATTTTAACATTTGTTCGTAAAATTTCTGTTCGTTGCCATTCACGTTCGGCTATTTTCCCAAATTTATTAAGGAGCATTTTTTTCTTAACAATTTCGCCGAATAGATGATATCGATTATTAACACATATCGTCACAAAGTAATACCCTGACTTGGAATAATCGTATCCATTTAGTCTTATCGAACGTCTGTTATATTTAAAATTATTCATACTTTACCTTTTTTAATCTGTGGCTACAAGTAAAACCCTCAATCAGGCAACTCCTTACAAATTGGCTAAGGATTTCTGAATACAGACTATTATCTTTGGGGCGAATATTTTACAACAGAAATAATCCGTATTCATGGCTCAACCCACATTCAGCACTCACCAGGGAATGGTGGATATCCTGCCCGGTGAAGTCGAAAAATGGCAAAATGTCGAACGTCTCATTCACGAGGTGGCAAAAAAGTTCAATTTCGAAGAAATCCGTACCCCCATCATGGAACAAACCGAACTTATTGCCCGTGGGGTGGGACAGTTGACGGATATTGTCTCAAAAGAAATGTTTGCCTTTGAACGGGGTGACGACCAGTATGTGCTGCGTCCGGAATGTACGGCACCGGTAGCACGTGCCTTTATCCAGCATCACTTAGAACAACGAGGCGGCTCACAGAACCTGTACTATATCGGACCCATGTTCCGCGCAGAAAAACCCCAAAAAGGTCGTCAACGCCAATTCCACCAGTTCGGGGCCGAAGTTATCGGGGCTCCGGATCCCGCAGCCGATGTGGATATTATTGCTTTTATGATGGCCATTTACGAGCAGATTGGAATCACGAATACGACACTTAAGATAAATTCTGTTGGTGACCCTGAGAGCCGACGGGATTACAAAAAAGTACTTAAAAATCACTTCAGACCTCATCTTTCTGAGCTTAGTGAAATTTCGCAGGAGCGTTTTGAGAAAAATCCTATGCGAATTCTTGATTCTAAAGAGGAAGAAGACCAACCCTTAATTGAGTCGGCACCGGTCATTACTGATTATCTGAATGAGGCCACAGCCAAACATTACGAGGAGGTCAAAGAATTACTGACTGATCTTGAAATTCCCTTCGCCGAAGACCCACATTTAGTTCGGGGGTTGGATTATTACACCCGAACAGCATTTGAACTGATAAGTCCTGACCTTGGGGCACAGGATGCCTTGGGTGCCGGTGGCCGATACGATTTGCTCATTGAAGAAATCGGCGGACAACCCACTCCTGCCGTGGGATTCGCCGCAGGAATGGAGCGTCTGATGATTGCATGCGAAGAGCTTGATATTCAATTGACAGAGGAACAAACGCTTGATGTTTACATAGTAACCATTGGAGACAAAGCCCGAAAATGGGCGATCAAACATCTGCGGAAACTCCGTCAGACGGGCCTTTCCGCATCGATGGATTATATCGGACGGTCCGTAAAATCCCAGATGAAAGATGCCGACCGGGAAAATGCGCGGTATTCCATCATCGTCGGAGAGAACGAACTTGATGAAGGCAAGTTTACTTTGCGGGATATGAAAGCAAGTGAAGAAAATGCTTATACGTTTGAAGAAATTCTGGCAAAACTTACCGGTAATTAACATCTGTCGCCTATGAAACTAAAGAAAAAACATTATTTCATAGGGATCATCGTATTGGTATGTCTCATCCTCGCATATCATTTCTACGCCGCTTACCAGGCAGAACAACAGATTGATACGGCTATACAGGAGCAAACGTCAAAAATGAAAAACATTTCGGTGCAATACTCATCCATCAACATTGCTCCTTTTGTAGGAAAGGTATCGATCGATGACTTAACATTCATCCTGGGTAATAACATAGAACGGGCCCAAAAGTTACAATTCAGGGCCAGTTATATCGATTTTCTGAATATTTATATCGGTGGAATCAAATATGGGCTTCAAAATCTGGACCGCGCCCAAATTACTTTAACGCGGCCGTCTTACGTCAACCAATCCAATCTGGAAGAAGTAAAAGCCGATACTCTTCACATCACTTATAACGGCAATGCACTTGACGGACTTCAAAGTGCTATTAACGGAATTCCTTTCAACTCCCCCCAGGAAATTGATGCCCATAGTTCAGGACTAATCTTCCAATTCCCGAATACGACCCTGTATAAACTTACGGCAAAAAATTTCAGCTATTCCGGTATGATAAAATCCGGCATGCAGAACTTTTGGACAAATGGCACTCATCAGTTCGGGATGGACTCGCTTACCTGGACGCCTTCGCAGTCATTCCAGGATTCCTATAGTTTTTTTATCAAAGGATTTGGCTATGATACCGATGCCATTCCATTTAAATCTGCACACCTAAATTATGAACCGGCCTCTCAGCCCCGAACGATTCATGTTGAATCAACGATAAAATCCGATCTAGCACTCGTCTCCGGATCGGGAGCTATTCAGCTAAAAAAACCCTTTGGCCAATCAAAATTGGAGAATATGGGTATTTCAATTACTGAATTCTCTCAAAAATTCAGCCGGGTAATCAAGAATATGGAAAAACTGTTGTCGGTATCTCTAAACTCTGATAATCAGGGTATTACGCTAAAACTGGATGGCACAGTTGCAAATCCTCACATCGTCAAGTAAGTGGCTAAGTTTCTTTGAGTTTTCCTATTTTTAAATTAATCTGATATTATCATAAAAGAGTTTTACTCACTCTCATTAAGTTTAAGAGATAATTGGACGCATGAGTGAACACATCCTAATCGGACTGGTAAGCATTATCTTATTTGGCGTTGGCGCCCAGTGGATCGCTTGGCGCAGCAAACTTCCGGCAATCCTCCTTTTACTCGTAGCAGGAATCATAGCAGGCCCGGTAACGGGGCTCTTGCATCCCGATGAGCTGATGGGCGATCTTCTTGGGCCTTTCATTTCGATCTCAGTAGGCATCATTCTGTTTGAAGGAGGCCTCAGCCTGCGTTATTCAGAACTTCGCGACATCGGCGGAGCCGTCATCAAACTCGTCAGCATCGGCGTTATCGTGACCTGGGTTATCAGCGCAGTCTTTGCCTATTCCTTGCTGGGGATGAACACCGAACTTGCCATTCTGCTCGGCGCTATTCTTGTTGTGACAGGTCCCACCGTTATCATTCCCCTGATGAGGCAAGTACGCCCCACTGGACAAGTAGGCTCGGTGCTAAAGTGGGAAGGCATCGTCATTGATCCCATCGGAGCCATGCTCGCCGTACTCGTTTTCGAAGTCATATTTACCAACAGCCTCGGAGAGGCTACCAGCCTTGCTCTGTCAAACATTTTCAAAACCATCTTTTTCGGTACCCTGATTGGACTGGCCGGTGCCGGGCTCATCTATATTCTGCTCAAACGGTATATGCTGCCCGACTTTCTTCAAAACCCCGTTAACCTGATGATTGTGATACTCGTGTTCGGGCTCTCGAATATGTTTCAGCATGAATCCGGTCTACTGGCAACTACTATTATGGGGATCGCCTTAGCCAATCAAAAATCAGCACGCATCCAACATATCGTTGAATTCAAAGAAAATCTGCGCGTACTTTTACTTTCCGCCCTTTTTATTTTGCTGGCCGGACGCATTGAACTTTCCGAGCTAGTCAGCCATTTAAACTGGTCGGTATTTGCATTTATTGGGATACTGATTTTTGTAGCTCGTCCGCTATCCGTTTACCTTTCAACAATTGGCTCCAAGCTGAGCAATAAAGAAAAATTATTTTTGAGTTGGATGGCTCCACGCGGCGTTGTTGCAGCTTCCATTTCGGCCCTTTTTGCTATTGAACTCGTCCAAAGTGGCTATTCCGAAGCAGAACAAATCGTACCCATCATCTTCATCATAATCATAAGTACTGTAGCTATTTATGGATTATCAGCCCCCGCTGTAGCCCGTTACCTGGGAGTGGCCAAGCCCGTACCGCGAGGGTTTTTAATCTTAGGTGCCCATCACTGGGGACGCGAAATAGCCAAATTTCTTCAAGATCATGGTTTCAAAGTCCTGCTGGCCGATTCCAATTGGTCCAACATCAACAAAGCACGCCAAAAAGGGTTGGACACCTATTACGGAAACTTGCTGGCAGAATATGCTATTGATGAGATCGACCTGGATGGAATTGGAAAGTTATTGGCCATCACTCCAAATGATGAAGTTAATTCTCTGACAGTAATACGCTTCACAGAGGTTTTTGGTCGTTCCGAAGTATTCCAGCTACCGGCTCTTGCCAATGGCAGGCAACAAGAGCGAGAAGTGCCCGATAACCTGAGCGGTCGTATCCTCTTTGATAAAACCCTCAATTTCGACGTGTTTTCGCAAAGAATCGATGAAGGCGCTTCTTTTGAAACAGTGGAATTGGTTAAAGGTCTTACGCAATCCGAGTTTGATAAGAAATTTGATACTGATGTGCCTTTATTCATTCTTACCAGAGCTGGGGGAGCCCTGCCAATTACAATTGATCACACGCCGTTGCCCAGTGCCGGTGATAAGATTCTCGTCCTAACCAATCCCAAAACAAAAAAAGTTGAATCCAATGTGGAAGGCGGCAACACGGATACCTTTGATGATGCCTGATGCAGAATTTATTTCTATTATTCTTCCACTATTGGGATGGAAATAAGATCACTCAAAATTACTATGGATTCCTGGAATATCTGGATTGATACCGGCGGTACTTTTACCGATTGCATTGCACAGAATCCCCACGGGCAGATCCGATATGTCAAGGTTTTGAGTAACAGCAGTCTCCGCGGGAAGGTCGTAAAGATTTTATCCCCGCAAAGGATTGAGATTCGTCAAAATTGGAAAGCACCTGATGATTTTATAGCCGGGCTTACTTTTCGAGTACTTCACCACGACAGCCCGGCTTTAACTGTCGATTCTTTCGACGCCAAGCAATCGATAATCGTATTCAAAGATTCATTTTCAAAAGAAGCACTTGAAAAAGGGGCGGCCTTCGAAATTCTGTCTGATGAAGAAGCTCCAATTCTAGCCGCACGCCTTGCCACCCAAACTCCCCGCAATCGTACTTTGCCTCCGATCCGGTTGAGGTTAGCAACGACAAAAGGAACGAATGCCCTGTTGGAAAAGAAAGGAGCACCTACGCTTTTACTCATTACAAAAGGTTTTGGGGATTTTCTTGATATCGGCGACCAAAAACGTCCCGATCTTTTTGCCTTTGATATTAAAAAACCGCCTCCCCTTTTTGATGAAGTTAGAGAGGTTTTCGAACGGCTGGATGCAGGAGGAACGGTTATCCAACAGGTAAATAAAGCCTCCCTTGCCGATTCGGTTCAGGATTTTCTATCGCAGCCTAATGCTTCCGTGGCTATCTGCCTGATGCACAGTTATAAAAATAATGTGCACGAAAAAGAACTTGAAAAATGGCTCACAGATCTAGGAGTAAAATATATTTCCTGTTCATCAGACATGAGTCCATCGATAAAATTATTGCCACGCGCTCAGACGACGATAGTTAACGCTTACCTTGAACCCGTACTGCAAAGATATTTAAGATCAGTTCAGTCGACCTTATCCAATGGCTCAATTTTTGTTATGAACAGCGCTGCGGGACTGGTATCTTCAACGAATTTCAAGCCAAAAGACAGCCTGCTCAGCGGTCCGGCCGGAGGGGTTATCGGGGCTGCTTCCATCGGACGCGAATCCGGCCAGGAACAAGTTATATCCCTAGATATGGGAGGAACAAGCACCGACGTAGCCCGATATGATACCGGATTTGACTACCAGTTTGAACATACCGTTGGAAATGCCAATATCAAAGCACCTGCTTTAGCAATCGAAACCGTGGCTGCCGGTGGCGGGTCAATCTGTACATTTGACGGGCAAAAACTTACGGTAGGGCCTGACAGTGCCGGAGCTCATCCCGGCCCCTCTTGTTATGATGCCGGCGGCCCATTTACACTTACAGATGTGAATCTGCTGCTTGGGCGGTTACAACCCAGAAATTTCAGCATCCCGATCTCCTTAAAGTCTGCCGAACAAAAGTTTGAGGAACTGCTGGAGGAGATAAAATCTGCCGGTAATTCAACTGATAGAAACGAAGTACTCAATGGCTTTCTTCAAATTGCCAATGAACGGATGGCTAATGCTATCAACAAGGTTTCGCTGCAAAAAGGTTATAATCCTTCAGATTACGCACTCGTGGCTTTTGGCGGTGCAGGGGCTCAACATGCGACCGCTATTGCTTCATTATTGGATATCAAATCCGTCTTGGTCCCGGATAAAGCCGGACTTCTTAGTGCTTATGGACTAGGGAACGCATCAGTCGAAGCGTTTGCCGAGCGGCAGGTGTTAGAACTTCTGAAGGATGCCGAAGCTTCGCTTGATTCGATGTTCAACAAACTGATAAAACGGGCGAAAAATGAATTGTTGAAGGAATTTTCAGGAGATAAAGAAGCCATTCGTATTAAAAGGCGTATGGCATTCATGAGGTTAAAGGGACAGGAATCTAGCCTGGAAATAAAATGCGATGATATCAAAAATCTGGAAGCGGATTTTAAAGAAGCGTATCGGAGCCGGTATGGCCACTGGATTAAAAATCGAGAGATTGAAGTCGAATCCCTGCGGGTAGTAGCAGCTGCAAATCCAGGCGCTGAGATAAATACGGAAATTCCCAAAGCAACCGCCCGGCCAACTGCAGATTATATTACTGAGGTACAATTTGAGCAGTCGTCATACTCAACGCCCGTTTTTCAACGCGCCGATTTACAATTTGGTCATAGAATTGATGGACCGGCTATCATTCTGGATCCCTATAGCACAACCATTATAGAGCCCCAATGGCTTGGTGAAATTCAAAGGAATGGTACCATTAAGCTCATCCGCAGGGAATCCTCTTCTTACAGTCATACTGCTGACTACTCCGAAGCCATAAACCTCGAACTGTTTACGAATCGTTTTTCTACAATTGCAGAGGAAATGGGTCAAATGATGCGTCGCACGGCCCTGTCGGTCAATATTAAAGAACGGCTGGATTTTTCCTGTGCTTTGTTAAACGAAAACGGTGAACTGGTCGTAAACGCGCCGCATATCCCCGTTCATTTAGGCGCACTGGGGTTGTGCATCCGCCGACTCAAGGAGAGTATCTCAATGACCCCCGGTGATGTTGTTGTAACCAATCATCCTCACTTCGGCGGTTCTCATTTGCCCGACATTACGGTGGCGACTCCCATTTTTGTTAAAAATAGTCTTTTAGGATATACGGCATGCAGGGCTCATCATGCAGAACTTGGCGGCACGCGCCCCGGTTCTATGCCTCCGGATGCAACTTCACTGGCCGAAGAAGGTGTGGTCATCCCACCATCCTATCTGGTTAAAAGCGGTAAAGCTCAATGGAATGAATTAGAAAAAATGCTATCTGAAGCTGCATATCCAAGTCGGGCAATTGAAGAAAATTTGGCTGACTTGCAAGCGGCTGTTGCAGCTAATCATCAGGGAGCCCAATCACTTAAGCGTTTGGCTGAGAACGAAGGTACTGATACCGTAAGACATTATATGTCGGCTTTAAGATTAAGAGCTGCCGAAAAAACAAGAACTATGATCAAAAATCTTCCGCATATGTCAGAAAAAAGCGTTGAGTTCCTGGATGACGGGAGTCGGCTTTGTGCTCATATTCAAACGAAAAACGATAAGCTCATTATTGATTTCGAAGGTACCGCAAGTGTGCACCCTGGCAACCTAAATGCAACACCGGCTATTGTACAGAGCGTTATAATGTACGTTCTTCGATGCCTGATCCATGATTCTATTCCCCTTAATGAAGGAATACTGGATACAGTTGAAATGAATCTGCCGGAAGGGATTCTTAATCCTAATTTTAAAAAATCTCCCGAAAACTGCCCTGCCGTAGTCGGCGGGAATACCGAAACAAGTCAGCGACTTGTAGATCTACTGCTTAAACCCTTTGAACAAATTGCCTGTAGTCAGGGCACGATGAATAATGTTCTATTTGGGAATGAATCTTTCGGCTATTATGAAACAATTGGCGGGGGAACCGGTGCAGGACCCGGGTTTGATGGGTGCGATGCCATCCATCATCACATGACAAATACAGCAGGAACTGATCCCGAAGTTCTGGAACATCGTTATCCGGTGCAATTGGAACGCTATGAAATCCGAAGAAATTCAGGAGGAAGCGGCAAACATCACGGCGGCAATGGAATAACACGCGAACTCAAATTCCTGGAACCGGTAAGTCTTTCTGTCCTATCCCAACATCGCAAGCAAAAGCCCTACGGTCTAAAAGGTGGAAAAACCGGCCGATGCGGAGAACAATACATTATTCTTAAAAACGGTACCCGGCTAAACCTTAACTCAATTGATGGTGCGGAGCTATCAACGGGAGATCGTTTTATTATCCATACACCCGGCGGTGGAGGATTTGGCGAATGAACTTTATATTAAAATTTAAGTCTTTTCGCTTGATTACCTGTTCGCACCAATCAAATCCGATATGTCACTAATTTGTGCGCTTTTGTCACTGTCGGTTTGATTTAAAATCCAATTATCAAAAAAATACGTGCATATCGTTAAAAGTAATATTATTCTACATATAATCGCTCATAAAACTGGACAATAATGGTCAAAGGATATGCCTACCTCCTGCTTATTAGCCTGATCGGTTTTTCACTTTCATGCAGCACATCCAAGCAAACAACTTCGAAACAACCAAAACCTTCGCAGTATTATACGACTTCATTTCCCACTCATGACGTATCTAAACTGCTGAAAGATGCACAGGAATCCATTTTAAGGATTTTGGTTACCAGCTCATACAACACCTATACATTTGCGGATCAACAAATTACATTGCCGGATATTAAAACGAACAATCCGAAAGACATTGCTGTGGAATCATTTTCCAGCGAGCAAAGCACAGCCGGCACGGCAATCATACTGCAATATAATCTCGATCAGGTTTTACTGATTACATGTAATCATGTCGTTTCATCCCCCGATACCGTAATCAACTATTACAAAGGTGAAGGTATCCCCGAAGAAAAATTCATCAAATCCATTAGCATTAAACAACGACAAAATAATCTGATATTTAGTCCCAAGGATCTCCAGGGATTTGATGTCATAACCTCTGATTCCTACGCTGATCTGGCCCTGTTATCTACCAAGTTAAGCAATCACATAAAATCGCTTAAGCATCCCCTGACTTTCGATGCCGGCAATAATGATTTTTTGCAGATGGGTTCGTTTCTATATGTGATGGGATATCCCAAGGGTTACCTGATGCTCACGCGCGGTATTGCAAGTAATTCCGAACCGCAGAATAGACGTTTTTTTGTATCTGATGCTCTCTTTAATCCTGGGATCAGCGGCGGATTAGTTTTTGCAACCAATGACAATTTTCAGTCATTTGAATGGCTGGGGATGGCTCGCTCTGCTGCAGCGGATAACGAAGATTATATCGTTCCCAAGCCGGAACCGGACAAGTATGGTCAAATTGCGCGCCCCTACAATGATTCGCTTTTCGTCCAACAAAAGACAAAAATTTCATATGGAATAACCCAGGCGATTCCTATTAATGGAATCAAAAATTTCCTGAATGCAAATAGGAAAACGATACTGCGCAACGGTTTTACATATTTACCGAAATAGCTGGCAGACCCAGGCATTATTCTTATTATTTTTCATAATGGGTATGGATATACCACAATACTTTTTGCATCTCTTTTTTGATGACCGATGATGACGTCACATAATGATTATTCATAAAGCTGAAGATGAGTTTTTTGCCGCTCTCAGTAATCAAGAAACCGCTCAAACAGTGGTTATTGCTCAGGGTACCCGTTTTTGCATACACATAAGGCTGTTCTCCATCAGGAGCAGCATACCAGTTTTTTATGGTGCCCCGCACCCCGCCGGCCGGTAGTAACCGAAAGAGATCCTCATCATTATTAAACTCACCCCTTATTTTCTGCAACAAGCGCACCATCGTCATCGGGGTAAACAAATTGTAGCGGGATAATCCTGAACCGTCAACCCATTGTGGCTCCTGGGGCAAATCTTGCAAATAATGTTTTTTCATGTAATCAATCACCGATCGGGAATACAAAGGCATGTTAAGTTCTGAGGCAGTGACCAGCAATAGCTGTTCTGCAATAAAGTTATCGCTGTGTAAGAGCATGTGCTTATAGGCTGTATCCGCAGGAATACTGTAGATTGCTTGTGTATGTTCCGGCTCTTTCCTGTTGATATATTGTACCTGCCGACCAAGGGTATCAGATAACATTTTAGTAATCAGCTGCGGCGTATAATGATACGGTTTGTCAACGGTATAAGTTGTAGTGTCTGCTACCGGTTCATATGCAAAGTTATTGTCATCGATGCCACGCTTAAGTATGGGAGCTCTTGCCCCTCTTTTTGAGTCTCTATTCACATATGATTTAAAAATTGAGGGGGACACCGACAGGCTGCTGTCTTTTTTCAGGACTCGTTTTATAGTGATTTCCTGCATTTTAAAACTGGCGGTATTACCATACATCGGAAGAGGCGTTATTTCTGCAGAGTAATAGTAGTTGTAATCCCCCCAAGACCAACCCGGGCCCAGATGACGGTCACGAAAATTAGTATCCGAATAGAATAACTTCTTTCCGCTGTTTTTTAAAAAGTGATATACTTTTCCATTTCCAAAATCGGGATGCAGGAAAGAGGGATCACCGGTTCCCCAAAAGATCAGGGAATCCCCATGAATAACATAATCAAGCCCCCGCAGAGAGTCGGGCAGAAGTTTCAACCCGGCATAAAAAGTAAAAAGCTTTGTGTTGGAGGCCGGGGTAAAGTATCGTGTGGCATTGCGGGCATAAACTACCGAATCGGCATCCGGATCATACAATACAAAACCGGTCAAATCGGAATTAAAGACACCGGAAGTATCAAACATTACAGCTAACGGGGATTCCTTCGATTGCTTATTTACTGCTTTTTTACGAGCAATTTTTTTTGATGACTGACAGGCGGTCATGCCCAGCACTAAAAATACCACTAAATTTAGAAATAGAGATCTCATGAGGGGAATAAGCCTAACCGTTTGTTTTTGATATCAAAATTCATCACTCCTTTTTGAATTCCATAGCTAACAAATTTTTAGAAAAAATGGAAATCAAGTTTTCAAATGTTACCAATGCATAATCAGATCTATGAACCAGGTTATCGTTTAAAAAAGGGATGCGATAACCGCATCCCTTAACTCAGAACCATATCCCAAAGAAAGGTAAAGCTATAAAATCATTTAAATCCATCTTTGTCCCGAAAGTATTGCCGCTGTCGGGAGTCGTTGGAATGACATCAAAGCCTTAACAATTGATTATTGATCCCACCAAATTTTCTGCTGCAATTGCACATCAGGTACATTATCCTCATTCCGGGTAAGTTCAGAATTCGGATACAGGATGCGCTGTATAAAATTGCCGTTGAGATCTGGATTCACATGGTAAGGTAAATCAAAATCCGGATATTGATAGTCAAAACGACGGGCATCGGTCCATGCTTCAGGCTGCAGGAACATGGCCACGTTCTTCTCCTTCATAATTAATGC
>DATFLI010000385.1:0-4239 GCA_035267805.1 Balneolaceae bacterium
AGCATTTGAAGTTGTATTGATCACTATGAAAAACGTCACACAGCTAAAAGAGAATGAGATCGCCGTAGTGCGAAAAATCACGGCCCCGGAGCCCCTTCGCAGCCGCCTGCTCGGCCTCGGAATCATCCGGGGAGCCCATGTACGGCTCAAAACCCATACCCTCACGAAACAAACCTGGGAAATTGAAATAGACTCCACCAATGTCGCACTGCGAAACGAAGAAGCCGCCCAAATACAACTCCGGGAGCAATCCTCCCGTCGATACGCTTAAAGTTGCGGTCGTCGGCCAGCCCAATGTCGGCAAAAGCCACCTGCTCAATGCCATCAGCGGAAGCCGTCTGCGCGTAGGCAACTTTGCCGGGGTGACCATTGAAAAGAAAGAAATTATCACCGAACGCAACGGCTACCGGCTGCATCTGGTTGATTTGCCCGGCATCTACTCGCTGCACTCGTATACCCCGGAAGAAGAGATCACCAAACGCTACCTGCTCGAAGGGGATTACGACATTATCCTGAACGTGGCCGACTGCAACGTGCTCGACCGCAACCTGCAGCTCACCCTGCAACTACTGGAGCTGGAAACCAAAGTGGTAGTCGCCGCCAACATGCACGACGAGATTCAAAAATCCGGTGGTTTCGTCGATCAACCCTTGCTCAGCGAGCTGCTCGGCATCCCCGTTCAGCTCACCTCCGCCCGCGAAGGAGAAGGCATTGAACAACTCCTGCAGGCCGTCATACGGGCCTTCCGCTCCCCACTACCGCGTAACAAAAACTATTTCAAGCAGTCGATCGAAGAGCAGGTCACCCCCCTTGCCGACATTCTGGATAAAAGTAATTTGCCCTACTCCGGACGGCTGCTCTCCATTCGCCTGCTCGAAGACGATCAGTGGTTTTATGAAAAAATGAACGATGACCCGGTGTTCTACGAAGCCCTGCCCCGGCTGCAGGAAGTAAAACACCATCTGCAGATCGAATTTGACGAAGACGATTCCAAAACCGTACTGTTCGAAGACCGGGCCGCCCGGGTGCGCGGTATGATATCGCAAACCGTCAAAAGTGAGCACCATGAAACGCTGACCGACCGCATCGACCACCTGCTCATCCACCCGATCTGGGGCGTGCCCATTTTCCTTTTTTTGATGTGGACCCTGTTCCAGGTTACTTTTATCATCGGTGATATTCCCGTTGGGATGATTGAACACGGCTTCGACCTGCTCTCCAACGAAGTGGCTTCACTGCTACCGGTGGGACTCCTGGCCGATGCCCTGACGCGCGGCGTCATTCCCGCCGTGGGCACCGTCATCTCCTTCCTGCCCAACATCCTAATCCTGTTCCTGGGCCTGAACCTGCTCGAACAAACGGGATACATGGCCCGCAGCGCCTTTTTACTCGATGGAATTCTAAAACGGTTCGGGCTGCAGGGCAACGCTTTCATACCGCTGGTTAGCGGTTTTGGCTGCTCGGTCCCTGCCTACATGGCCGCCCGCACCCTCAAAAATCCACGCGACCGGCTCATTACCATGCTGGTGATCGGCTTTATGAGCTGCAGCGCCCGGCTTCCCGTATATGTACTCTTTATCGGCGCCTTCTTCCCCGTTTACCTGCAGGGCAACGTGCTGTTTGCCATTTATATCCTGGGCGCCCTGATTGGTTTGATCGTCGCCAAAATCCTGCGCGTGGTCCTGTTTCGCGGTATGCCCGAACCCTTCGTGATGGAGATGCCCAAATACCGCGTCCCCTCCCTGAAAGCCATCGGGCTCGATCTGTACACCAAAACGATGGTCTTCATTCGCAAAGCCGGTACCTTTATCGCCGCCGCCGCTTTCCTGGTGTGGGCTTTCAGCGCCATCCCTTCGCCCCGGTATTGGAGCAGTGGAAGTCCCCCGACAAGCAGCGGGGTAAGCCTCTCCAGCTCCATGAAAAGTTCCGGCCAAAATGCAGCTCCCGAAGTTAACGATGCCGCATATGAACAGCTCAGCCACAGCATGCTCGGCGATATAGGAAAATTCATTCAGCCTGTATTCAAACCGATGGGATTCGACTGGCAGATGAGTGTTGCCACCCTCTCTGCCCTGGCGGCCAAAGAAGTAGCCGTTTCCACCCTGGCCGTGCTATATCACCAGGATGAGGGCGCAGGTGAAAACAACGTCAGCCTCCGGCAGGCGATTTCCACACATATCGATTTTAAAGCGGCCGTGGCATTCATCCTGATCATGATGACCTACTCGCCCTGTATCGCGGCCATGTCGACCTTTTACACCGAGATCCCCCAGTGGGCCTGGCGGCTGTTCTACACCATCTATCCCAACGTGTTTGCCTGGCTGCTGGGTTTTAGCGCGTACTCCTTGTTGAACGTTTTAGGTTTTTAGATACATTTGTTGATTTGGGGATTTTATGAGTTCGAGACTAAGCTTGATAAATTGGTAAACCAATCTCCATTTTAATAAGAAGTCCACATAATATTTATTTATATTAAAGCCAATCCAGATAAAAATTCTGAGAGGGATTTTAATGTTGATTTATGTGGTCCTTAAAACGGGATAAAATATTGTAAATTAGTAACAAACCCCCTGACACAATGATGTCACTCTAGGACCATAATTTACTATTTAAATAAATATCTAATTGATTTCTAATAAGAATTATCAAAATGGGTAATCTTAGATTTTCGGGCCACGAAACATTTCACTGCCGTAACCTTTGGTTAAAGAAAGGCTACGATTTTATTCATGACAATGATAAGGGATTCAATGATGAAACAGCAGTAGTCGATCTTGGAGTCGGTAAAAACATGGTCGGATCTATTAACTTTTGGTACAAAGCTTTTGGTTTTTATAATAATGATAAATTATCCAATGACCTATTTTCAGAAGATGGATATGATCCCTATTTAGAAGATATTGGTACTATTTGGCTCTTGCATTATTTACTCGTTAAAACAAATAGAGCCAGCATCTACTCTATATTATTCAATCAATTTCGAAAAGAACGTGTTGAATTCACGAAGGACCATTTAATTAATTATTTAATGAGTTATTCGGAAGCAAGGGGGGAAAGTAATTCTGAAAACACTATTGAAAAAGATGTAGGCGTATTTATAAAAAATTATGTTCGGCCGTCTAAAACAGATAGTAAAAAAAATATTGAAGATCTTTACTCATCCCTTTTAATGGAATTGGGGCTTGTTAAACAAATGGAGCATATTGAAGAAGATAACAGGGATTGGTATAGATTTGAATTGGGAGAAAAAGAATCATTACCTATTGAAATATTTTTATATAGCATATTGAACAATGATCAATTTGGCAATTCAATATCTATTCAAAGTCTTTTAAATGATGAAAATGCACCAGGAAACATCTTTTTGCTATCTCCTGATGATTTAATCAATAAAATAGAATTACTAGTAAACCACTATAACGGATTGGTTTATAAAGAAGACGCCGGATTAAAAGAATTGCAAATCACTACTGATTTTAATGAAGAACATATTTTAGAAGATTATTATGCCTAATTTGACAACAACTTTTTCACCTTCGGTCAACATACAAAGAGATAAAGAAAAGGATTTAAATTATGTTGTCACACCTAATGCTGTAAATATATATAAAGAGATTGTTGGCAAAATAAATTCAGGAATTCATTCCTTTTCAATAATTGGATCCTACGGAACCGGTAAGTCAACATTTCTCTGGGCACTTCGTAAAAATTTAAAAAGGGAAAAATTCTATTTTGAACCTCTTAATGGTGAGTTCAAAAATATAAATGATTTTAATTTTGATTTTATAGTCGGTGATTACAACTCCCTAATATCTGGAATTGGCGATCACCTCGGATTGGGGAAAAACCCTGCTGTAGATGATATACTTGAGCATATTCAAGAGAAGCAAGAAGCTTTCAAAAAGGCCAATAAATATTGGGTTTTAGTCATAGATGAATTCGGTAAATATTTGGAATATGCAGCCCATCACAATCCGGAAAAAGAACTCTATTTAATTCAGCAAATTGCTGAATATGCTAATGACAATGACAAAAATTTACTTTTCGTAAATACCTTACATCAAGCATTTGATAGTTACGCCCATGGGTTGGACTTACAACAACGTAAAGAATGGGATAAAGTTCGTGGTCGTTTAAAAGAATTAACCTTCAACGAACCCGTTGAGCAGTTACTCCATATTGCTACTGAGTATTTGCAAGATTATGAAAAGAAAGTAAATAAAAGCGATATTGATGAAC
>DATFLI010000386.1:0-9963 GCA_035267805.1 Balneolaceae bacterium
AAGATCGTAAAAAAGCCATCAAAGATGTGCGAATGGATCACAGCGAGGACTGGGTTAGTCCGCTGCTCCGTGCAATCGAATACAATTACCGCAACAGCATTTATTACGATTTCTACGAGCCCGAAATCAACGCTGATTTCAGATCAGCCTACGATTATACTTTTTTACTGAATTTTGTGCTTTTCATTCAGGGACGACTATTTCGTTTTATGGATATTGGGGTAGATTACGAACTGGCCAGCAATGTGCCGGAATATACCTCGGATCCCGATTTATTGGCTCAACGGCTCCATTCGGAGAAATTATTGCAAGAATTCGACAGCCGACACTATCAGCGACAGGCCAAACACAAGAGGGATCTAAAACTCGAACATCCCCAATACCACCAGCATTTCGAGGGATTCGAACCCGAGTGCTCTATCCTGGATGTGTTATTCCAATTCGGCCCGGAAAGTTTTCGCATTATTGATCAGCTTAGCTCTTGAACGTTTTACAGGTAATATTACTTGTAAACAATGATACTTTAATATTAAATCAATCAGATAAACGGGATGGATTGTCAAAAACATTTATTCTCGCTTGATGAAAATCATCATTATCTCAACTGTTCCTATTTATCACCGTTATTAAAATCTGTCGAAGAAGCCGGAATCAAGGGCATTCGTCTAAAAAAACAGCCCTGGGAAATCAGCCCGGAAGATTTCTTTAAAGACAGCAATAAGCTGCGGTCTCTTTTTGCAGATGTAATTCATTCGGAAAACGCGAATAGCATTGGCATCATGCCGGCCGTTTCTTATGGACTGGCAACGGTGGCCAAAAACCTGGACCCCAAAAAGGGAAACACGATTGTCGTTACGGGCGAACAATTTCCCAGTAATGTCTATGCATGGAATAGATATTGCAAACAGCATCATTGTAATTTGAAGGTTGTCGACCCCCCAAAAGATTTCAAAAATCGGGGAGAAAAATGGAATCAACGTATTCTCGATGCTATTGACGAGCATACGTTGCTAGTGGCTCTTGGCAATGTTCACTGGACAGATGGCACACTTTTCGATGTGGAGGCAATCGGTGAGCAGGCCCGTAAATCGAATGCCTATTTTGCTATAGACGGCACACAATCGGTGGGTGCATTGCCGTTTGATGTGCAAAAAGTACAACCCGATGCCCTAATCTGTGCCGGATATAAGTGGCTGATGGGGCCATATGCTATGACTCTCGGCTATTTTGGCCCCCGATTGCGGGATGGGATCCCGCTGGAAGAGGGATGGATTACCCGGAAAGGCAGTGAAGATTTTAGTGCGCTTATCGATTACAGCGAAGGATATCAGCCCGGTGCCCAGCGTTTTGATGTGGGGGAGCGCAGCAATTTTATTCTTGTGCCTATGATGATTGAAGCGCTTAAACAAATCCGGAAATGGAAGCCCGAAAATATACAAGGGTACTGCAAAAACCTCACTACGGATTTAGTACAAAAACTACCGGAATATGGCTACCAAATCGAGGTTGAAAACTGGCGTGGACATCACATGTTTGGAATTCGCCTCCCGAGGCTTGTTACTAAAAAACAGCTGCAAAGTGAACTCAAAAAGCGAAATATTTACCTGTCGATCAGGGGATCGGCCATTAGAATATCACCCAACGTTTATAACGATAAACGAGATATTAACACTTTGCTTGATGTATTGAAGGATGTAAGTGACGCGTAATGCGTGTTGAGGGATATTAAAAGCTTGACTCTAGAAAATGCAACTATTATTTAAAAGAGGACTTGGCAAAATTCCTGATTTTGTCATTCTGAATTTGTTTCGGATAGGCATTTTATATTTGAAAAATCTGCCGAAAATGAAATTTTAAAATCGGTACCAATAAAAAACATTATGCATCACTCTTCACGCATTGCAACGTTATGACTGATAAACCTAAAGAAGAATCAAAACTGAATTATTGGCTTGTTTTGGGAATTGGTATTGCCTACATCGTCTTGCTCGGGCTGTTCACTTACTTCTTCAATTATCCCCTTTAACCTGAATTATGAATTGGATTGACTGGCTTGTAGTTATCGCATTCCTGGGATACACCGTATGGGATGGTACCCGGCACGGTAAGGAGAGCGACAACATCGAAGGCTTTTTCCTTGCCAACCGATCAATGCCGTGGTGGGCCATGGGACTGTCGGTAATGGCCACACAGGCCTCAGCTATCACTTTTATCGGCACAACGGGACAAGCCTACGTCAAGGACATGCGCTTTGTACAAACCTACCTGGCCATTCCTTTCGCAATGATTATCCTGTGCGTCACCCTGGTGCCTTTTTTCAACAAGATGAAAAACTATAGCGCCTATGAAGTGCTGGAAGAACGATTTGGCTTGTCCACCCGACTTTTTACCAGTTTCCTATTTCTGGTTTCTCGCGGTTTAGCGGATGGGGTTGTCATTGCCGCTCCGTCGTATGTTTTGGCTCTTTTGTTGGGACTGCCCCTAACGCCGACTATCCTTATTATCGGAATAACCGCCACTTTCTATACCATGATCGGCGGCATCAGCGGGGTTATTCGTACGGATGTCAAACAAATGATTATTTTGCTATTGGGATTGGCCTTTTCCTTCTTCTGGATCCAGCACCGAATGCCGCAAGGCGTGGACTTCACCGATTCGCTATACCTGGCCGGAACACTCGGGAAACTAAAAGCTATTGATCTGAACTTTGACATCAGTCAGAAATATAACATCTGGAGTGGCGTGTTTGCAGCAATTTTTCTGATGCTCTCGTATTTCGGAACCGATCAAACGCAAGTGCAACGCTACCTTACCGCACGATCGCTGAAAGATGCCCGAAAGTCACTGTTGCTCACGGCATACGCCAAAGTACCCATGCAATTTTTTGTACTCCTGTTGGGAGCGTTGCTTTATGTATTCTATATTTTCGGTCCGGCGCCTATAACATTTCGAGGAACCAAACCGACCTCCCAAAAAAGTCATACCCAAATTGCCGGCGAACTGCTGCAGCAGGAGTACAAAGCATCATATTTAAAGCGCAAAAAGGCAGCCTTTGCTCTTCTAAAGAACAAAACACAGCAGAATGCCAAACAACTGCAACAAGCTGATGACCACTTGGTAAAAGTCAGGCATTCAGAGCTTGATCGGGAAGAAGAAATCACTCATTCAAGTCTCAACGACACCAATTACATCCTGCCCTATTTTATTCTCCACGAGATGCCGCCCGGTGTTATCGGGCTTATCGTTGCCGGTATTTTTGCTGCAGCTTTATCCAGTATCGACAGTGAACTCAATGCCTTGGCTACCATCTCAATTATTGATTGGTATAAACGACTGGACACCAAAGATCGCGGCGAAGCCTGGTATCTGAAATCGTCACGCCTGGCAACGCTTTTCTGGGGAACTCTTGCAACACTTGCAGCCATTGCCTTCGGTGAGACAAGTTCGATAATCGAGCTTGTCAATAAAATAGGGAGCTACTTTTACGGCTCCATACTTGGCGTATTCATTCTACTGCTTTGGGTAAAAAGAGCAAATGGATTTGGTGCCCTGACAGGATTAATTACAGGTATGGGCTCAGTTTTCCTTTTGGATCGTATCTATGAACACGGTGATACTATCCGACTGATCATGCCCTGGCATACGGTGCCCGATGGTTTTACCAAAAGCGTGGAATATTTATGGTTGAATCCCGCCGGCACATTGGTGGTGCTCATTGTGGGCGTAACCGCCAGTGTTTTTTGGGATAAGGTTGTAAAGCGTAACATATAACCTGTTACTTCTTATTTATTTTACCAACTCTTCTATATCCAATCGCTTATTTTGGGATTTTGGTGATCAGCACCCCGCTGATATCCTAACTGAATTCAAAACCCATTGCAATCAAAAAAGCCCCGGCGATCAAATCACCGGGGCTCCGAAGATCAAGCTTAAAAAAAGAAATTATTCTTTATTGTTGTCGGGATGTAAGATGTTTTGAATGCGCACTTCGGCATCAGCCAAATGAACACGTGTGGCGCGGTCGTGAATACGATTCTTTGACTGTTTGATATCCCGAAGCAAAATCTCCAGTTCATTGCGGACAATGGGACGAATATCCGATTGACTCACATCCACATCCGTCCAGCCATAAAACTCTTTAAAACGGCTGGGAATATCCGGAAGTTCTTCGGTCATCAGGTATTTCATGCGTTCGATATAGGAACGCTGCAGGTTCCGTCGAAAGACATCAATCGGACTATTATCATCAAGCTCGCTCCAGATGCCGTTGCGAACATCATCCATCATCTCGAAGGCATTGTACGTCTCCTTCGAAGAACGAGAATTAAATTCTATGAGCCTGGCAATGCGTTGGGGATCCAACAAATCATTGAGCACGCGTTCCTGCGTACTTCGCATGTTGTCCACGGCCGTAGATTGATTGATACGACCCAAGATATCCTCATCCATAAGCCATGTAGGCGTTGTAAAAGCGTAATCCACAAGAAAATCCATGGCCCGCTGCTGCGTTTCTTTTGGCACAAACTTATAGACAGGTCCATCCTGATTATAGGTTTTATAAGTTTGATAAACACCGCCAATATTTTTGGTCACATGCCCCATATAACGGCTCCACTGAGCCACAACATTATTATAGAGCTCCTGCAATTCATCATAGTCAGCACCGTCGCGATCAGTCCAATCAACCAAATGTGCAATGATCCGTTTAAGATTGGCAATGCCAAGTTCGCCGGCTTTCATAGCATCATTTCCTAGATCTTCATTCTGCGATCGCGGATCAATCTTGCTAATCGATTGACGACCATAGAAATAAAGCGGGTTTCCGGCTCGCTTGCGCGTCCACTCGTTGAGTTTAGCTCGTCTTTCCGCTGTACTCATGCTATCCGGGAACCACGTATAACCCCATTTGATAGCCCACTTATCATACGCTCCGATAGCGGGATGAAAATCTTTAACCCCGTCGCCCGGCTGTGCAATGTAATTGAAACGGGCGTAGTCCATAATTGAGGGCGCCGTTCCGTGGGTTGAAGTAAATGTCGGGGAGCGAAGCGAATCCACAGGGAACGCATAACTTGAGCCCCAGTTATGTGGCAGCCCAAGAGTATGACCAATCTCGTGCGACGAGACAAAACGAATCAGGCGTCCTATCGTCTTGTCATCGAACTGAACATGGCGAGCGTCCGGATTGGCAGCGGCAGTCTGTACAAAATACCAATCGCGTAACAATTTCATCACATTGTGATACCACAGGACGTCGGCTTCCAAAATCTGACCGGTTCGCGGATCATGCACGTTGGGTCCCTGTGCATTTTCAATATCATTAGCTACGTACCTCACTACCGAGTAGCGAACATCTTCGGGACTAAACTCCGGATCTTCTTTTTTGGTGGGGGGATCTTTGGCGATGATCGCATTTTTAAATCCGGCCGCTTCAAAAGCCTTGTTCCAATCTTCGATCCCTTTTTCGATATACGGGCGCCACTTCTTGGGCATCGCCGGATCCATATAATAGACAATAGGATGAACAGGTTCTACCAATTCGCCGCGCATATAGGCTTCTTTATCTTTGGGGATCAATTTATAACGGGTAATAAACTGTTCCTTATCCGCCTCATTTAGTTTTCCGCCGTACTCGGTCTGCTGGATGCTAAAATAGCCTACCCGATTATCCACGGTTCGTTTTTGCATCTTTTCTTTGGGAAGTAAAATCATCGACTGATTCATTTCCAGGGAGATGGTTCCCGTCGCTTGATCAGAGGGCGGATTATTAGAATCGTAGGTTAAAATGTGATTTGTCTCAATATTTTTAGGATACGAATGGATGGTATCAATAAAACTGCGATCAGAATCCAGGCGCCGTACCTGAAAGTGTTTGCGCTGGCTGTTGCTTAAGCCGCTGATAAGAGGAACATCCGAGGTATAAAAGCGGGTTACATCAATGACTGTAGATGCCGAATCTTTGCCAAGAGCCTCGATATCAAAACTGTATACGACCGGCTCGAAATTATTTTCCTGTACCGATTTATAGATAGGATCATCGGGATCCGCAATATTCTCGTAGGATACATGGCGGAGCAAAATCTGATCACCCTTTTTCTGCCAGCGGACTACTTGTTGCGAATGTGCTTTCATCCCGGCTCCCCCAAAACTTAGATTCTCCTGCGTGCCGGCAATGCGGCTGACAAGCAGCATGGGTCGATCCAACATACTGTCAGGAATTTGATAATAATATTTCCCATCTACTTTATGTACATCAAACAGCCCCTTGTCCGTCTTGGCTTTAGCCGTGATAACCTTATCGTAAGGTTTATATTTACTTTCTTTTTTGTGAGGAGTAGCTGCACTCTTGTTTTTAGCCATCTTATGGGAAGTAGCGCAGCCGCCTAGCAACACTACAGCCAAGATAACTGCGCCCAGTCTCCTGAAACTCTTAAAAACAGTGTGATTCATAATGGATTTTTATGTTTATTTGTGTGTTTTAATTAGCCTAAATTTAGGTTCGTTCGTTAATGAGTCAAATTATTTTAGTTTTGACTTGTAAAAAGATATTTCAGAAACACAATATTTAGCCCTATAACTACGATTAAAGTAGTTAAAATTGATCTCAATGAAATATTAGCCGGCTATAGAAAACAACGTTAGCCATATTCCGTCATCTTTATTACATTTTACGAATCATAATTACTGAAAACGGAGGACTATTGGAACATTTGCTTTATTTTTTGAAAGACCTAAAGCAAATAGGAGCAATTGCTCCCAGCTCAAAATTTCTAGCTAAAGATCTTGTTACCCAATTTAAAAAGCGACTTTCAAATCAACATTGCCCACCTCTCAAAATATTAGAAATTGGTGCCGGAACGGGTCCTCTTACCAAGCAGATCTCCAAGTATTTACGACCCCAGGATCATTTTGATATCGTAGAGATCCACAAGAAATTCTATCAGATTGTCAAAAAGAGGTATCAACGCTCTAACGTTCAGATTCACCACACTGACATTCTTAATTTTTACCCGAAACACCAATATGATTTTATCTTTTCCAGTTTACCTTACGAAAATATGCCGGAAGAAGTAAGCACAGAGATCTGGGAAAAAAAACTGAACCTTTGTGCCTCCAAAGCTTATATCAGTTATTTCAAATATGTGAAATTTCGTGATTTCAAAAGTGATTTTGAGGAAAAAGTAGTTGAAAAATATGGTCAGATGAAAAAGATAGTCTTCTTAAATTTGCCGCCGGCAAAAATTTATACTCTTGAAATCACACAATCTAATGGCAATGAAGGCATCATATCCGGAAATGCAAATGTCGCGTAATTAGAAGAAACCCAGATTCAGTATTGAGAGTAATAAGCTAAAAAGCAACGCCCATCCGAAGCTTCTAATTTTCATCCCCTCCACCAGCGCATCCACTAACATCAACATCAATGCATTGATAACCAGAATAAACAGACCAAAAGTTATGATGGTGAGTGGCAGGGATAAAATAACAATGAACGGCTTAATGAAGGTGTTCACAATCGCAAGTAAAATAGCTACTCCAAGAGCCGTAAAAAAGCTTTTAATTTCAACACCTTTCAAAATATAACCGATGATAAAAATACCCACACCGTTTAACAACAGCTTGAAAATCCAACTCATAGTCTACACTCGATTTTAATTTGGGTTTATCAAGTGTACGGACGAAAAAGAAAAATGTTTAGCAGTTTATTTCGATTTCAATTCTTCCAGCTTTTCATTCAATTCATTTGACGCCTGATTACAGAGCTGTATGAATTCTGAAATATCATTACCAAAATCCTCATCAATTTCTTCCGATTTTGCCTGTTGCTCTATATTCAGGATAAGCTTTTGTGCTCGTTTCATCCCCATATATGCCATATTAGGCTTGATTTTATGAGCCAGTTTGCCAATTTTCTCCCATTCCTGATTGGCAAAGTTCTCCCGCAAGCCTTTTAAATTCTGGGGCAATTCGTCCAGAAATACTTGAGTTGTTTCGATAATTATGTCATCATCTCCCATCGCAATCTCTCGCAAAAAAGAAAGGTCTGTTACCGCATTATCATTCATGGTAAATATAAATTTATGCTAATAGCGCCGCAGAATCCCCACATTTCTTATATGTAAAGAAGTCTACAAATTGAATGAATTTAATAAGCCATCTTTTTAACCTGTGAGCATCACAATACAGATCAACACCAGTACCGTGATTTTTAAAATCAATGCCTTCCAATTACTCATTGATATATCCCCAGAACTAAAATTAAATTTTTCAAAAAGAATATAAACACTAATAAGAAATACCTATCCAAAAATCAAGTTATCCACATTAAATCAACAGGTATTTTTTAAAATATCCTTTTCGTTTCTATGTTCATGAGGCACAGAGATAGGATTTGTTACAATTAATTTGTAATCGACACCCCAAAAGAAGTTATCCACATAATTATCCACACTGAATGTGAATAAAAATAGGTATTGTGGATAACTTCTTTTTGTAATCCACGGTTTTCAAAAATATATGAGAAAATTTCAGCATCTTTATTCTTCTACTGTGTATCCTAACTCTCCGATTTTCGACTCGATAGCACTCATAGTTTCGGCTGATCCGTTGTAATTAAATTCAACTTTTTCGGCCTCGCGATCTGCCTTTACATCAGAGACACTATCAATTTTTCCCAGCATCTTTTGGATGCGATTTTCACACCCTTCGCAATGCATTCCTGTAACTTTTAAAGAAGTCATGGTATTCCGTATTTATTTGTATTCGGGTTGAATATTAAATTTCTGTAGTCGTCGTGAATTGGTTACCACATTAATAGAGCTAAATGCCATAGCAATTTCTGCCAGTACGGGGTGCATCATCCCTAAAATAGCCAGTGGCACCATCACAACATTATAGAAGAAAGCCCAAAACAGATTTTGCTTTATTTTCTTAAAGGTAGCGCGACTTAATTTCACAGCTTTAACAACCGCGCTCAAATCCCCTTTCACCAGCACAATATCACCGGACTCGATGGCAACATCCGTACCTGTTCCAATGGCTATTCCGACATGGGCTTGTGTTAAAGCCGGGGCGTCATTGATACCGTCTCCGACCATAGCCACAATTTCTCCTTGTTCCTGCAAGCGTTTTATTTCGTTGGATTTGTCATCCGGCATTACATTGGCTATCACCCGATCAATGCCAACTTCAGCAGCAATAGCTTTGGCCGTGCGTTCATTGTCGCCGGTAATCATTACCGGCTGCAATCCGAATCTCTTAAGGGCTCCGATTGCCTTCTTACTATCTTCTTTCACTTTGTCTGCGACCGCAATAATGCCAACAAGTTTTTGATCGGCGGCAATCAGCATGGCTGTTTTGGCCTCTTTTTCCAACTTGACCATTTGTTCCATTGCCTCATCTTCTATGGAAACATTCTGCTCTTTCAATAATTCTTTGGTCCCGATGAATAATGACCTGCCGGCCACCTCTGCTTTTATACCACGTCCCGTTATTGCTTCGAATTTATCGGGCTTCTGTAACTCCCCGTCAACTTGGTGAGCATACTCCACTATCGCTTGTCCCAGCGGGTGTTCCGATGCACTTTCGGCTGCTGCCGATAAGTGAATCAATGAGTCCTCACTCATTCCGTTAAAGGTGATAACATCGGTTACACCGGGCTTTCCTTCCGTTATTGTCCCCGTTTTGTCGAGCACGATGGTAGTCACGTCTTTCATCATCTGTATCGCCGAACCTTTACGGATCAGCACTCCATTCTCGGCCCCCATACCGGAACCAACCATCAGTGCCGTGGGGGTAGCAAGTCCCAGTGCACACGGGCATGCGATGACGAGCACGGCGATAGCAGCATAAAAAGCCAGGGCTGTGGCCCCCATCCCGGGATTAATCCAAGGTAAATAAGTTGATGCCCATACGGCGATACTGCCAAAGAAATTGGGGAAAATCAGCCAGGATACCAGTGTC
>DATFLI010000387.1:0-9163 GCA_035267805.1 Balneolaceae bacterium
TTTTTTAAGGCTAAATTCAGAAGTAGATTCGATAAGATGTTCTGCTCCGGCGTAAAAACTAGTTTGATTAGGCGGTATATTAGGACCGTAAGAGACATTCATTGAATTAGTAATGTGAAATTCATAACGGTTATAGCCTAAAACACTGTTTAAATCATAATGCCAGCCGCCTAAAATAGTTCCTTTAATACCTACAGTTCCGGAAGCGTCCTTGATTGGATCCTTGAATTGTGGTAAAAATCCCAACGGATAGATTGAAGGCCAGTCCCGGTTCCCGAGAGCCCTGCGATAAAATCCAAAATTCAAGGTGTTGCGGTGGCTATAGCCCCCATAGGTATACAGTTTGGTGTTGGACTCTTCTGATAAAGAATATTGTCCATTCCACCAAGCATAAACGTCAGTCGATTTACCGTTACCGCGCATAAAATCAGGCTGGGGAACCGGATTATTTTTTTTCACTACGTTACCATTGCTATCTACAATATCTCCGTCTCCTGGCTGAAGTTGATCACGCGGATCAGCACCGGCTCGAGTTATAGGCTCACGGTGACTAAACTGTCCGAAAACGTTAAGGAATCCTCGATCGCCCAGTGAAAAACTATATTGTCCGGAAAGATTATACTTTTCTCCGCCGTCAGGCCAGTTATCAGGCGTATATTCACCGTATCGGCCTATAATTTTGGGTTTAATCGGGCCCTTTTTAAGCTTGAGATTAATGACTCCCGCAATGGCGGCAGATCCATATTGAGCAGCTGCTCCACTTTTCAATATATCTATATCGCTAATTGCAATTGAAGGTATGGCACCGAAGTCCACTCCGCTCGATCCTTCTTGTACTCCACCGGTGGTCAGTCGATGAACAAGTGCGGTAGGATGACGACGTACACCGTCAATCATTACCAGTGTTTGATCAGGACTAAGCCCCCGTACGGTAAGAGGTTGCACAGCGCTGGTTCCATCTTGATTCGAAGTATGCGGGGAATTTATGGTGGGACTTACCCGTTCCAGCATCTGATTAGTATTGGGAGTGCCACTTATATCATTAATTTCTTGATATGATATGCGTTGCACCGGTACAGCCAAATCGGTAGTTGAAGCATGGCTGGCTCGCGAACCTATAACCGTAACTCCCTGACTTGTAATGGCAGATTTTCTAAGTTTGAAATTTCTAATTACAGTTTGTCCGGCCTTAAAACTTATTTTCTGCTGTTTCTTTTTATAGCCAATAAATGATACCCTGACTGTATATTTGCCGGGGGATATATTGTCAATTGTATAATGCCCTGTTTTATTTGCTACAGCACCCCTTTGGATGCTAACTAATGAAATGTTTGCACCGGTCAACGGGTTTCCCTTGTTGTCGGTAACTTTACCTTTTAAGGTTGCAGTATTTTGCGCAAATGAGTGAAGCGGAAGGAGAAAAACAATACTCAACAAACAAGCAGTAATGATTTTTTTCATACCGATAAGATTCATTGAAATTCATTACTGATGTTATATACCTCAGCTTTTTTTATCTAATTTAATCTCTATTTATAAATACTATAAACTATGGTTGATATAGTTTATAAAATAATTGATATTCACAAATTGTGGTTTGGAACCAAAAAATGATTTCAAATCACTATCAGATCGGGGAAAATTAAATAAATAATGTTAGTAAAATAAAAATTGAGAAAACGGTTTATTTATTTGCCCTTTTTTTTCTATAAATACAGCCATTTCAATTTTAAAACGATTTCACGTTGCCTTGATAATCCTGCCTCATCCCGATACGGGCTACCAACAGGATATTCATCCTTAGTAGTATCTGGATAATGTCCTAATCATTTCAGTTACATTAATGACCTACTATAAGCTCCCCTAAAGTTAGATCATTTGAAAAGAGATAAACACAACGCTTTCAATCATAGGAGAAGTCACCTTTTCGGGAGTCAGGCGACATTTTCATTCTCAACAAACACAAGCAAACCAGGATCAGATCCGCATATTTGCGTTTGAGGCAAGCACTCCGGGAAAACCAATCTCTCATATAACCGTTCCATTAAAAAATTTCACGCTTCTTTTTTAACACCTGTTTTCTCCACCCGTATTATAGGAAACATACCTACAGATAGAGATTACTTTTCCTCTGAATGAGAGGTCCAAATAAGTAAGATCTTAAAAAAGTTATGAAGAACTTAAACTCTTTTATATGAGAAAACAGGTCGTGATTGGGTTTTTATGGATTGCATTAATTAGTTGGGGATGCTCATCAAGTTCCAAAAAGACATCAGAAGAGGAGCAATCACAACAGAGAAGTGAAAACGGTCTAACACCATTCCAACTTGAAAATGGAATAGGTCCCATTACAGAAGCGGTTGAGGTGGGACCGATCGATACCCAAATGGCAGCGAGAGGGAAAGAAATATTTTTAAATAATTGCAGCAGCTGCCACAAAATCGGGGAACGATATGTCGGACCCGATCTTCAGGAAGTAACCAGCAGACGAACGCCCGCCTATATTATGAATATGATCCTTAATCCCACCGGCATGACCCAGAAGCATCCCACCGCACACAAATTATTGGAAAATTTTGCGGCTCAAATGGCCGATTTAAGTCTCCAAAAAGATCAAGCCAGGGCTATTGTTGAATATCTACGTTCGGTGAATCCCGATTTGGAAGAAAATGACTTACCCAAAAATAACTGAACACTAAACTAAAGGAGAGTTATATATGTCACCTTTAAATTATCTAAAAAACTCTGGTGTAGGTGCAATCATTCTTGCGATCGTGTTGATACTGAGTGGTTGTTCTTCCCCCAAAAGTGAGATAGGAAACGAAGATGCCGCTGGTGAAATCTATGTACCGCCGGGCAAGCACGATGAATTTTATAGTTTTATGTCCGGTGGATGGACCGGTAACATTTCTGTATATGGTATACCCTCCGGTCGCCATCTGTATACAATACCTGTTTTTTCCCAAACTCCCACTAACGGTTATGGCTATACCGAGGAAACCAAAGCCATGCTCAATACGTCATTTGGCCTTGTACCCTGGGGAGATACCCATCATATTCAGCCCTCAAAAACAAATGGCGATTATGACGGGCGATGGATATTTATAAATGACAGAAATACACCACGAATTGCCAGGATCGACTTGAAGACCTTTCGTACCGATGAAATTATAGAGATCCCAAATACGGCAGGACAACACTCTTCGGCATTTGTCTCATCAAATACGGAATATGTATCTGCCAATACCGAGTATAGTATTCCACTACCGGAACCAATGGGAAGTGGAGTTGATGTTCCTATCGCCTCCTACAAAAAGAATTTCCACGGGACAATTTCTTTGATCAAGGTGGATCAAAAGACAGGACAAATGGATATTGGTTTCCAAATCCAGGTTCCGCCCTTTGATTATGACCTGGGTCGGTTTGGATTGGGCGTATCCAAAGATTGGGTATTCTATACCATGTATAATACAGAACAAGCTCATACTCTGCTCGAAGTGAATGCCTCCCAAAATGATAAGGACTTTGTACTGGCTGTTAACTGGAAAAAAGCGGAACAGGCAGCCGCTGACGGTAAGGGACAGCTTATATCTTCACCGTATGTCCATAACTTACGTAATCCCGAAACTGGGATAGCTGAGTCTGAGACTAAGGAGCAGGTTCGGGTCCTTAAACCATCTGACCTGCAGGGAGCAATCTATTATATGCCCGCACCAAAATCCCCTCATGGAATCAATGTTTCACCCGACGGCGAATATATCTCCGAAGGAGGTAAGCTTTCCACCGTTGTACCTGTTCAGTCGTTTACCAAAATGATAAACGCTATCCAGAATAACGATACAACAGGTTCAATTCAGGATATTCCCATCTTGAAATATGAGTCGGTATTGGCTTATGAGGTAAAAGATGCCGGTTTGGGACCATTACATGTGGAGTATGATGGAGAGGGACACGGATATAACTCCGATTTCATTTCATCGGAAATAGTAAAGTGGGATTTAAAAACAGGCAAGGTTCTTGACCGCCACCCCGCTTATTATTCAACTGGTCACCTTACGGTGGCAGGAGGAGATACCCGTCATCCATATGGCAAGTACCTGATAGCCCTGAATAAAATTACCAAGGACCGTTACTTGCCTACCGGCCCCGAGATGTTTGCCGGTGAACAACTCTTCGACATTAGTGGAGATAAGATGAAGCTGATACTCGATTTCCCCGTAGAGGGAGAGCCCCACAATGGCGCGGAATTACCGGCAAGTCTCATAGACACCGGTCAGGTTCAATATTTCAAATTAAGTGAAAATCGAAATCCATACGTCACACGCACGGAGCATGATACCAAGGTGGTTAGAGACGGAAAGAGAGTAGATGTTTATATGACCGCTATTCGCAGCCACTTTACGCCGGATAATATCGAAGGGATCAAAGTGGGCGATACCGTTTACCTGCATGTTACCAATTTAGAGCAGGAATGGGATATTCCTCATGGATTTGCTCTAAAGGGAATGCTTAATTCCGGCATGCTTATTATGCCAGGCGAAACAAGAACGAATGTGTGGAAACCGCTAAGCCCGGGGATCTACCCGTTTTACTGTACCGACTTTTGTTCGGCACTTCATCAGGAGATGCAGGGCTATGTTCGCGTTTCACCCGAAAATTCTGATGTCAAGCTAACCTATGGAACAAACAAGGATTTGTAAATTGAGTGGAAGGGACTTCGGTCCCTTCCATTTTTCAATTTTGCGAACATAACTGTTAGAAAGAGAGGGAAAATGAAAATTCGAAATAAGATATTACTGGGAGTTGCTTCTATCATTCTGTTGGGGGTTTTCCTGTTTCCACTTTGGCAAATTCGTATGCAAGCTCCACAGTATCCGGAAGGATTGGGGGTAAACATTTGGATTCATAACATCACAAGTGTCCACCCGCATAATATTGATACTATTAATGATCTGAATCATTATATCGGCATGAAACCAATTGAACCCGATGCGGTGCCGGAGTTGAAAATTATGCCGTACATTGTTGTTTTCATATCAGTTGTAGGCCTAATTGTAATATGGATGAGCAATCGAACCCTATTTATAGGGTGGCTGATTATGTTTGCGGTGTTGGCCACAGCTGCCATGACCGATTTCTACCTGTGGTTGTATGATTACGGACATAACCTTGATCCCGATGCAGCTATCAAAGTGCCCGGAATGAGTTATCAGCCTCCAATCTTGGGATCAAGACAGTTATTGAATATCCATGTTAATTCCATGCCGGGAATTGGTGGCTACCTCCTTATACTGTCCCTTCTTATTGGAGTATATATTTTAATAAACGAACTTAGGACAAATAAGGCGGAGGCAAAAAAAACTGCAATACACCGAGAGAGATCATGACAAAGAGAAAGCCAATTCTAATTTCAATTATCGGTATGATTATCGCTGCAGGTTGTACCAATCAGCAACCAAGGCCCATCAATACCAGTCAGGATATTTGTGCTTACTGTAAAATGGGAATCAGTGATCTTCGTTTTGCCGGGGAATTGATTACAAGCAAGGGGAAGGTGTATAAATTTGATTCTATCGAATGCCTGGCTGCCTATTATCAGGATTTAAATTCATCGGAAAAAAACAATGTCAAACTTTGGGTACATAATTTTCTGCGACTTGATGATTGGCTAGCTGTCAATAGGGCTATTTTTTTGAGATCCGGACAAATACATAGTCCCATGAGTTTGGATCTGGCGGCTGTTGGAAACGATTCCGAGAAGGTACATGTGCAGCAAAACTTCGACGGGGTTCCAATAACCTGGCAAGATTTGCTGGAGTATGTTGATAATAATATGGAATAACAATGATGAAACTTCTTCCCGATAGCATCAAAAGTTCTTGTCTGATGCTTATTATGTTGATTGGGGGCATAGCAGATCATACAAGGGCTAATGATATTGTAGTAAGGAAAGGCAGTCCCATCCCAACGATTGGCAAAGCGATTGAAATCGCCCAAAGAGGTGATCATATCATTGTTACCGCAGGGATATATGAGGCGAACCAAATAACTATTAACAAACCAGTAACTATTACAGGCCGGGAAGGAGCGATCCTCGACGGGATGGGCAAATATGAGATCATGCTTATAACATCCGACAGTGTGACTATAGAATATCTAACTTTCCGAAATGCAGGGGTCAGCTATGTCAAAGATAATGCTGCGATAAAACTGAATGGAGTCAAGCATTGCCATATATCCAATAATAAGTTGGAGAACAATTTCTTTGGGATTTACCTTGCCAAATCAAGTTACTGTACCGTATCTGACAATAAGGTGACCGGCAATGGCCGAAAAGAGACGGCTTCCGGAGGGGGCATCCATCTTTGGAGTTGTAACAACATTGTGATCGATGGAAATTATGTCCGAAATAGCCGGGATGGAATCTATTTCGAGTTTGTGGATCACACAACTATAACCAATAACATAAGCGAATATAACATCCGATATGGGCTGCATTTGATGTATTCCAAACACGACACCTATACCAACAATACATTCAGGCATAACAGGGCTGGTGGGGTTATCATGTATTCGAATTTTGTTACGATGAAAAACAACGACTATCAATATAATTGGGGTCCCAGCAATGATGGTCTGCTACTCAAAGAGTTAAATGATGGGATTGTCGAAGATAATCGCTTTTTCAAAAATAGTACGGCCATATACTCTGAGGGTTCTAATCGTATAGAGATCAATCATAATCAGTTTCTGCAAAATGGATGGGCTATAAAAATTATGGCTAATTCCACGCAGAATACATTTCATTATAATAATTTTGTGGACAATGCTTTCGATGTGATTACCAGCGGTACTGTAAATAAAAACAATTTTGATCGCAATTACTGGTCGGCATATAACGGATACGATTTGGATCATGATGGTATCGGCGATGTACCGTATCGGCCTGTAAGCTTATTCTCGTTCGTTGTGAATGAGCAGCCCTCCTCCATCATATTGCTGAGAAGCATGTTCATTGAGCTGTTGAATATTGCTGAAAGAGCTTTTCCTCTGCTTACCCCAATCACTTTAAAAGACAATCAACCTTTAATGAAAAGCGTACATGATACAGATCAATGATCTATCGAAAAAATATGGAAAATTGGAGGTGCTTAAATCAATCGATCTGTCGATAGATAGTGGCAAAATTACAGCCATCGTTGGTCCGAATGGAGCTGGAAAGACAACGATCCTAAAATGTATTCTAGACTTAATTAAAGCCAATGCAGGGATTGTGCGCATCGATGGAAAGCGAATAGAGGATGATTTTCAATATCGTCGACATATCGGGTATATGGCTCAGATTGCCCGATTTCCGGAAAACCTGACTGTAGAGAAGATTTTGTATATGATTAAGGATTTGCGAACGGGGCGTTACGATGAACTGGATGAAGAATTAATCCAAAAGTTTGACCTGAAAAGTGAGTTTGATAAAAAAATCAAAAATTTATCAGGAGGAAATACCCAAAAAGTAAATGCCAGCATTGCTTTTCTATTCGCCCCACAATATTTAATCCTCGATGAGCCAACAGCAAGTCTCGATCCCATAGCCAGCAGTGTTCTGAAAGACAAAATTAAGAAGGAAAAGAATAGCGGTAGGACGATTATACTTTCTTCTCATATCATGGCCGAAGTCGAAGAACTGGCAGATGAAGTAATTTTCCTGCTGGAAGGAAACATATACTACCAAGGTAGCACATCGGGACTCATTGAGGTGACCGGAGAAAGAAACCTGGAACGTTCGATTGCAAAAATGATGGAAGGAGTCGAATAATGGGACGCGATATCATCAAGATATTTAAATATGAGGTACTGGATATTCTTCATAGCAGGTGGCTGATTTTCTATACCTTATTCTTCTTGCTGTTAACTGAAGGATTATTTCGTTTGGGAGGTGGGGTCACTAAAACATCTATGAGTATGATGAATGTAGTTATCATTGTGGTACCATTATTTTGCATTATACTAGGGTCGATGTACCTATATAACTCCAAGGAATTTATACAATTGCTGTTAACACAACCTATTCAGCGCAGCAGCCTATTCTGGGGTATCTATTTAGGACTTAGCATCCCCTTGGTTATCTCCTTTAGTGTTGGGATGGGGATCCCATACTTGGTACACGCCTTCAGAAGTGGGCAAAGCATAAGTTCGTTTTGGGCACTTTTAGGAAACGGAATACTACTTACATTTATATTTGTTGGCATTTCTTATCTGGTGGCTATCCTGTTTGATGATAGAATTCGAGGATTAGCAATGGTGATTGGTCTATGGCTATTCTTTGCGGTTATTTATGATGGATTGGTCTTATTTCTGATTTACACGTTCAGTGACTATCCATTGGAGAAACCTATAATAGGCTTCACAATTTTTAATCCGATAGACCTGGCGCGAATTTTACTGTTACTTAAATTCGACATTTCAGCTCTTATGAGCTATACGGGAGCTGTTTTTGAGCAATTTTTCGGAAGCATCCTGGGCAGCTCACTAAGTCTCTCTGCCTTGGGGCTTTGGATTATTATTCCATTGACAGCGGCACTTCGAAAGTTCAAACATAAAGATTTTTAAGAGGACGATACTTCTTTTCATATCGAATTTTACAGGCTCGTTCCTGACATATATGATGCATAAAATTACAACAAATGATCTGCCTTCATTAACTGGCTCTGGCTGTTATCTTGGATGGCAAATTCAAAGCCTTTCCGCATGCCATAGGCTCCAAATTCTCCGTCTTTATTAATAGCTATAAATCCCTCCTGAATACTCTCTTTGGACCGGTGGGTATAGTCCAGCTTGGTTATCCGCTCAACCACTTTTTTGCAGGCTATATGCGGGGGATCTCCGTGGCGCATATTTTCTACCACCGCGTGGCTGCCCGCTGTACGTATCACTTCTTCGCCAACACCGGTTGCAGCAGCGCCGCCAACTTCACCGTCTACGAACATACCGGCGCCGATAATCGCCGAATCGGCCACACGGCCATGCAACTTATACTTTAACCCGCTGGTTGTACAGGCACCGGCCAAATTCCCTTGGGCATCAATAGCAATCATCCCGATGGTATCATGATTATCGTTACCGGTTGGAGGCTCTTGAGGATGATAATCATTCTCTTTTTTCCATT
>DATFLI010000388.1:0-11248 GCA_035267805.1 Balneolaceae bacterium
TCCGGCAGCACCTCGGATACCATCTGGCGTATGCTCCAGGAAACCAAAAAAGATATTCCCGTTATCGTTTCGATGGGCAACGTGGCTGCGTCTGGGGGATATTATATCTCGATGGCGGCGGATACCATTGTTGCCGAGCCGACTACCATCACCGGATCGATCGGTGTATTTGCTACGAAATTCAACACCAAGCAACTGTTCAACGACAAACTGGGCATCACTTTTGATGAAGTAAAATCAAACAAACATGCCGACTGGCTAACCTCAACACGGGAATTCGATCCCTCCGAGCAAAAAGCTTTCAAGCATTATATTGATGAATTCTATCACACCTTCCTCAGCAAGGTGGCCGCTGCTCGCGGGAAGACGGTAGATCAAATTGATGAAATTGCCCAGGGACGCGTATGGACCGGGGCTGCCGCCAAAGAACAGGGTTTGGTCGACGCGCTGGGCGGGCTGGATCGGGCCCTCGACATCGCGGCTCAAAAAGCAAAGATTAAAAATTATAAAGTGGTACGTTATCCCGAACCGAAGACCTTTTATCAATTGTTGATGGGCGATGCAAGTACAAAGGCCCGGGCAATGTTAAAGAACAGCTGGTTCTCAAATCCGATGACGGAAAAAGTAAGGGACCGGCTCTCACTTTTGAAGCAGCGCGGCGCACTAACATTATTCCCCTATAAAATAAACATTCATTAGTTTATGCAAGTAGGCTCTTTCACTTTAGAAGTACTTAGCGAAGGCCGGTTCGAGATGTTCAGGGACGGGCATATCAACCGATCTTCGCCGGATGAAGATCGTACTTCTATGCAGGATTCCGTTACTGTTTCGGCAGAGTCCAATATCGTTGGCATCAATCCCATCCTGGTAAAAACGGGCCCTCAGAATATTTTGCTCGATGCCGGCCTGGGATGGGGCCTGGATGCCCACAGTGAATATGTAAATGTATCGAACGTAAAAACTAACCTGGAAATCTTTCAACTGTCCCCGGCTGATATTACACATGTTATTCTCAGTCACCTGCACTATGATCATGCGGCAGGCTGCTCATTTACCGACGGTGATTCAAAAACCAGGGCAACCTTTCCCAACGCAACCTATTATGTGCATCAAAAAGAATGGGATTATGCCTTAAGCCGGGTGGACAGCGAACAACATACGAATTATAAACTGGATGAATTTTACCGATTAGTCGCTGATGATCGTGTCGAGTTTTTGAGTAAAGAATCCAATGAAATCATTAACGGTATTTCCACCTTATGGACCGGCGGACATACCCCCGGTCATCAAATTGTTATTATTGAAAATAATGGTGATCTGTCCTACTTCCTCGGGGATTTGCTGCCTACTTCTTCGCAACTGAATCATTACAATATGAGCAGGCTTGATGTTGACCCCATTCAAGCCAAGAAAAAGAAAATTAAATTGCTTAGAAAAGCTTGTAAAGAGCAAGCACTGCTGCTCTTCTATCACTCCAAATACGGACAATCCGGACGACTCATCAAAAACAAAGACAAACAGTACGCCCTGACCGAGATCACACGCTCCTAGCTATTTTAACGTCAGTTCGAGATAAGATGATATACTCCTTGATCACCGCCGCCCCAAAGTCCCTCCTCGAAGAGGGTGGGCCAACTGGGCCCGTTTTTGGACCAAATTGGGTCGGGAGGTGTTTTTTCCGGCACGCTGAACACCCCTCCCTCTCGGAAAACCACGAGAGTACTCCCCTTAAAGGGGAGACTTATGCAGGCCATTTCTTTAACGAACTCAGGTTCTGTTACTATTTTTGAGCGATCAAAAAAGTAACCCAAAAAATCGCCGGCTACGAATCCCGAACCGGCTTTAGCCCTCGAGCGAGACCAATTCAATGGTCCTTTGCAGGGGTTGCCCATATTCTCTGCTGCGAGGGAGTTAGACTCCCGAGCTACAAGAGGAGGGCAATAAATTTTACAGTTGCCTTCTAAGGATTTGTCCCGTCAGCCAAAGCTGGCGCTGCTGATACTCAACCGTATAGTAGTAGTTACTGCGCTGCAGCAGGTAGTGGTAAAATGGATAATATTTATTTTTCAGTTTGGGCTGGTAAAAAACATAGCTGTAATCGGGATCCTCGCGGTTATACGAGTAATACCAGTCCATCTCTTTTAAATGATTTTCGGTATACCAGGGAGGTCCGAACAGGATATAAATCATGCCTGCATCGGTCTTCCAGCCTTCCTTATAATTCGAGAATTGCTTATTGGCTTCCTCAACACGTTCGTAGTACATCTGTATTACATCGCGCGCCCTTGATGCATTACCAATATGTTTGAGCCAGAATCGATCCATCTCTTTTTTCAGAGAATCGTTATTCTGGATGGACATCAAGTCTTTATAATCGCCTTTGCCCATTAAATATATCAAGGGACGAGCCATTTCACGGGTACTGGAAATAGAAGGATAATTTTTGCTTTTTACGCCAAAGGCACGCGCCTTATACACTTCATCTTCATCACTTTTCTTTTTAGCATTTACTTCAAACCGGTAATTGCCCCTTTGTTGGTTGGCAAATTTATATTCGATAAAAACACTGCTGTAGTCTGTTAAAATCCGTTGGTTGGATTGGATTTCAGTATCATCATCATAATCAATCCCTTTATATTCTATTGAAGAGGGGCTGTAATTTGAATAATGCATGGGGCGCGCATAGCTGGTATCCGATTTAAAACGCAGGAGTCGGGTATTCAGCGTCATCTGCTCATCGGTTTTCTCGCTGATTACCTGGAATACAAAACGCAGCGAATCGATACGCCCTTTAACGTCATAGGTATCAATCGGGCTCCAATCCTGGCCATTCTGTTTGCCATACATCTGCACTTTAGAAAGACTGTATGCCCCGGTTGAGGTCTCGGGAATATAGGTCTCGATACTTTGCGTCACATCTTTATCGGAATTCAAATCCTTAACGTTAACTACAACCTTGTATCGGCTGGGCTTCACCTGCATCGAGTATTCAAGATCCAGGGTTTCGCGGGTGGATTTTATGCTTTGATCAGTCGTAGCAATGTGTTTTTCAACGTGTTTACTGCTTATCACATTCTGCGGATTATCGATATCTTGAATCTGAACGTCAATAGCAACATTAGCCCACAGCGAATCAAACTTGCTTTTATAAATAAGACTGCCTTTTACGATATCAGCCCTGATTTGCAGAGTAGGTCCATTTTTTTCATCAATATAGCCAAATGCAGAAGTGCGAAATTCGGGTTTCCCGGCTTCAAAATTATACCCCGTACCGCGTTCTATATTTACATTTTTAGAGGTATTACAGGATATGAGCATTAGAAGAATAGCACAAATACTCAAGGGAAGAAAAATGATTCGCCTTAACTCAACCATGATATAATAGTTACCTTATAATTGATGGGGAGCCATCTAATTTTCAAGTTATGAAGCATCATAATAATAACAAATTATTTATTTAGAATATTCAATTATTGATCCTGCAATATGTAACCGATTAATAATTAACAATTTATGTTTACATTAGAAAAAATATTGTAAGAAACAAATAACATGTTTATGTTAACGACGGCTATGGGGCTATTACATTAATCTTAAATCCAATTTATCAAAGATTAAGAAGCTCTCTAAAATAAAAACTACCAATCAGAGACTCTTCAAGAGGTGTTATTAATCACCTCTCAATCTAGCTAATACTTAAATATCTATCACTCTGCTTTCATTTAACATTTTTTGATGAAAATAGAGCATGGTATTTACATTCTTTTATATCATATAATCATAATTGTATATCCTATTTCATAGGTTTACCTATTGATATTTTCCTGTTATAAATTCATGTTATAGCCAATTTTAATAATTGATAAATCTATTTTATTGGCCGAAAATTTATAAACGGAAAAATATTAGCTATTAAAGCTCGATTATCGACTAGATACCTAAAAGTATCTAGTTCAGGAATAAATCGAGGTGTTAATTTTAATTAAAAGGTTAATTATGCGAAGAATACTACTATTTCTTTCTGTTTTTTGTTTTATATCGGTTTCACATGCCTTTGCCCAAACCGGCAGTATCAGCGGTACTGTCACAGATCAACAATCGGGCAAGCCCTTAGTGGGTACAAATGTATACATTCCCAATTTAGAGCGGGGTGCCTCTACTGATGTTAATGGTCATTTTAAAATTAGCAACGTACCAACAGGCACCTACAAGCTGCGGGCTTCCTACATAGGTTATTCAAACAAGACCAAACAAGTTCAAGTAGGAACTCAAGAACAGGTGGTTAATTTTGAGTTAATTCCTGCCAGTGCCAATCTTGATGAATTGGTAGTCACCGGGTTTGGCACGCAGTCGAAGCGGAACCTTATTGGTTCGGTTTCATCACTATCTTCTCAGGATATTTCCACAAATACCGTTACTACTGTTGATCAAACACTCCAGGGGAAAACAGCCGGTGTACAGGTAACATCTACCTCCGGAGTTTTAGGTGCACCTGTTAGTGTTCGGGTAAGAGGTACTACCTCTATTAACGCCAGCAGTCAGCCTTTATATGTTGTTGACGGTATTCCTCTTGTCAATAGTCAAATTGGTGCAAGTTTGGGTGAGCCGGGAAATCAGGCTGTGAATCCGCTTGTGAATCTTGATCCCAATAACATCAAATCCATACAAGTACTTAAAGATGCATCTGCTACAGCCGTCTACGGTTCTCGTGGTGCAAACGGTGTTGTCTTGATTACTACGAAAGATGGTGTCGAAGGGAATACACAGATTAACGTTAACACCTCGATAGGGTTTACAGAACCTACAAAGAAATATGACTTGATGAGCAGTGCCGAGTTTGCCAAGGCTTATAATTATAAATCTACGCACTTGGCAGGCGGTCAGCCTGATCCTAATGGCTTAGCCTTTTTCGGTCAGGTATTACCTGCCCCGGATAAACTTCCAAATTCCAACTGGGCTGACGTAGTGACTCGTACAGGTTCGATCCAGAATTATTCGGCCAACGTTTCCGGCGGTAATTCCAAGACTCAATTCTATCTTTCAGGAACTTATAATGATCAATTAGGATATGCGGTTCCGAATAAGCTGCAAAAGTATAGTGCATTAGCTAAGGTAGATCATAAGTTTAATGATCAGCTTAGTCTCGGACTTTCGGTCAACCCGTCACGAAGTCTTAATAATCGTATCTCCACCAGTAACCAGGTGTCTGCGCCGTATACGCTGGCTGCTTTGGAAGCTCCATTCATTCCGAAATTTACTTCCAGTGGGGACGTGAACAGTGGTTTTGATCCGTCAGTACCGCTCAATGCCTTTTCGGCCTTTCCGGGTACACCATACGGCAACCGGGTAGGCATTGATCGTGCGTCAACAGTGACCAATCTTCTGACAGATGCACATGTGGCCTATGATTTCTTACCTCAGTTGACCTTGAAAACGCAATTTAATGTTCAGTATTTGCAAAGTGAAGAAGAGGTTAAACAGGCCGATTATTCCACAGACGGTTATCCCGTTGGTGCCGGTTTTGCCAACAACGAACAATATCTGAATTATAACTGGCGCAACACGCTCCATTATAATAATGACTGGCAGGATAACTCGCTGGAAGTTTTATTAGCAGTTACTTTCCAGAAGAACGATTATACATCTATCAACGTGAATGGGAATACCTTCCTTTCGAATCAGTTGTTGAATCTTAATTCTGCTGCTAAAATTACCGGCGGTGGAGGCAGTGGAACTAGTTACGCCTTCCAGAATAATCTGGCTCGATTAACATATACCTACAAAGATCGTTACATCGTAACACTTACGGGTAGTTATAATGGTTCGTCCAGGTTTGGTAAGAATAATCGATACGGGTTTTTCCCGGCAGCTGCCCTTGGATGGATTATTTCAGATGAGCCTTTTGCACAAGCCGATTGGCTGAGTTTCTTAAAGCTCCACGGAAGTTACGGTGTCGTGGGTAACGCCAACGGTATTGGTAACTTCGATCAACTTGCCCTGCTCGGTTCAGGAGCAGATTACAATAGTAATCCTGGAGTTCGGGTGAGTCAATTGGCAAGTCCTGATCTTAGCTGGGAGCGTACCAAAGAGTTGGATGTCGGTATAGATTATGGATTCATAAATAACCGTATTCGCGGTTCAATCGGTTATTACAGAAAGAATACTTCCGATCTTCTGCTTGGAGTTCCTGTGTCGGCCACTAATGGTTTCACTTCATTTACTAAAAATATTGGTGGAATCCGAAATAGCGGTTTTGAGTTTGATATAACTGCTGATCTGGTTGCTAATAAGAATTTGTCATGGAGTATTAATGGCAATATTTCAACCCTCAAGAATAAAGTTACCAATATACCCGGTGAATTTATTAGAGGACACAATACGGTACGTGAAGGAAAACCTCTTGGTACTTTCTTCTTACGCAAGTATATGGGGGTAGATCCTAATAACGGGGATGCTCTTTATGCTGATGGCAACGGGGGAACAACCAGTAATTATAATGCTGCTCCACGTATGCTTGTCGGTGATCCATTTGCCGACTTTTTTGGAGGATTCGGTTCTACGCTTAATTATAAAGGCTTGGATGCCAGCGTGCAGTTTCAATTCACGGAAGGTAACAAAACCTACTGGCAAAATGGGGAATTCCTGGCTACTAACATGAGCTCCATTTTTAATCAGTCGGCTTCTCAATTGGATTACTGGACGCCTAATAATAAAGATGCCACAGTACCGGAACCACGAAGCGTTAGTAATGGTAATCTGCCGTCAACCCGGTATTTGCTGGATGCCAGTTATCTGAGGCTGAAAAACGCCACTATTGGTTACACGTTGCCACGTCAATGGATCAACGGATATAAGCTAAGACTTTATGTGCAAGGTTCTAATCTTTTAACCTTTACCGGCTATAAGGGATTGGATCCTGAAGTGACAAGTAGTTCTGAACGTAACGTTCGACAAGGCAATACGTTCTTCGAATTGCCGCAAGCACGTGAAATACTGTTTGGCCTTCAACTTGGACTTTAAAATCATAAAGAAATTATATTATGTATAAATTGAAATCGACTATAATACTATTGCTGATCGTTGGCCTAAGCGGCTGCGATCTGCTTAAGAATCAAGAACCCCAGCAGTCTTTACCTGTGAATGGGGGATTAGACACAGTACCAGAATTACAACATGCTTTGACTGGTGCTTACAATGATTTGCAGACCAATACAGCTAACGAAAGTTTCGGAGAGACAATCTTCGGAAGCGATATTATTGCTGACGATGCGGTCTTTACGGGATCTTTTCCCACATTCCAGCAAATAGCTGACCAGCAGATGGCAGCTAATAATGGTAGTATTGCTGCCATGTGGAATGGAGCCTACAGAGATATCAATGATGCCAATATTATCTTGGATCAACTTGATAAGCTCAAGGACACTAATGCCAGTCAGTCTACGATAGATAATATTCGTGGGCAGGCTCTGTTTATTCGCGCCCTGCAGTACTATTATTTAGTAAATCTTTTTGCGCTTCCTTCTGGTGTTAGCCAGGGTGAATCTCAAATGGGAGTACCGCTGCAACTCACCCCTGTTACCAGTTCGGCCGACTTTAGTAAACCAAGTCGTTCTCCTGTGGATTCTGTTTACATGCAGATCACATCGGATCTTCAAAAAGCACAAGGATTGCTTTCTTCAAGTAATCCCAGGAATCAGGCTCGTCCCGGTGCAGCAACCGGTATGCTGGCTCGAATTGCACTAATCAGACATAATTATACTGATGCTGCCAGTTTGGCTAATCAGGTAATTCAGAGCGGTAACTACCAATTAATGCCTGATGTTACAACCTATTTCACAAATGAACTCTCAATGGAATCTCTTTTTGAGATACAAAATACGGTTCAGGATATACCGGATGCGTCTAATACATCTATCACCGCCGTTTATAACATCGGTGACCGGGATGATATTCAAATCAACAGTACATTTGCCAATGCGCTTAATTCCGAACTCAACAGCCGCCAAAAAACTGCTTTGAGTAGTGCTGGTGCTACTGCTGTTGACACGCGTAAAAGCGAACTTATTGTTGGCAAAGACAGCAATGGCGATTTAATTGTTGAGCAAAGTCGCTCAAATTATTCTGGCGGCGAAAGCAATACAAACAAGTATGAGTCAACAAATAATCAGGATGATAATATCCCCATTATACGTTATCCGGAAATACTGCTGACTCGCGCGGAAGCTTTAGCGAGAACCCAGGGAATAAATCAGGAATCAATTGACTTGTTGAATCAAGTTCGTGAACGGGCATTTACTGTCAACGGTGGGCCACAAAGCCTGGTTGATTATATTGCTGCGGACTTTAATAATCAGCAAGATCTGATTGACGCTATCTTACTCGAACGCCGAGTAGAATTGGCTTTTGAAGGACATCGCAAAACAGATCTTCAAAGAACAAAGCAAGATGTTCGAGGTCTGCCATATGATAGTCCCCAATTGGTTTATCCAATTCCGCAAACGCAGATTGATGCAAATAGCAATATCAAGCAAAATCCCGGATACGGAGGATAGATCCAGTATCTAACTTAGTTCAAAAAGCCGCCCTGTTAATTCGGGGCGGCTTTTTTTATTAATTGTGATACATGTTTTATGTTCAGAGAAGTATCACTCTTCATATATACTCTCCCCCTCACAAACCGTAAGCGAACCCCTTACAGCCTTATCAGGCGATAACCTTCTTATCAAAAGCTATGATGGTGCTAAGCTATGTTATCCCAAGGTATTGGGATTAAACTTAAACCATACCATATCTATTATGAAGTTAAAGGTACTATCATTGCTAGTATGTGCTTTGGGGTTGGTATTTGTTTCTTCTGCGATGGCACAGAACTTTACGGTTTCTGGAACCATCACGGCAGCAGATGATGGAAATCCATTGCCTAATGTCACAGTTATTTATAAAGGTACCAATATAGGTACCGCTACCGATATCGACGGTCATTACGAGTTGAATGTGCCGTCTGAAAATGGGACCCTGGTTTTTTCTTCCATCGGATTTAAAAAGCAGGAAATTTTGATTAATGGAAGATCAACTATTGATGTTGTCCTCGAAACCAGCGTTGCAGAGCTTAATGAAGTTGTTGTTACGGGGTATGGGGATATTGAAAAGAAATCCTATACAGGTTCCGTTGCCAAAGTAAGCTCCGACCAGCTACAAGATATTCCTGTAGCATCTGTCGACCAGGCTTTGCAAGGTAACGTTGCCGGAGCCGTAATCTCGCCCTCCACCGGTACGCCGGGAGCGGTTCAGGAAATACGTATTCGAGGCTTAAGCTCCATAAATGCCGGGGTATCACCGCTTTTTGTTATTGATGGGGTGCCTGTTGTTAGTGGAACAAATGCTTCTTCAACTTCTACGAGTTCGTTAGGTGTTCTGGCTAACTTAAGCCCGTCTGATATCGAGTCTATCACAATCCTGAAAGACGCTGTTTCCACGGCTCCGTACGGTGCTCGCGGCGCAAACGGGGTTGTTGTAATTACCACCAAAAGCGGTCGACCGGGAACGGTTACCTATAGCGTTTCTGCCCAGCGTGGATTCAATAATCGTGCTGTTGCCGGACCGGGTGCTATGAATGCCACCCAATGGGATAATATGTATTATGCGGCAGCCGGTAATTACCTGGATGCGCTCGGTTATCCCTCTGATCGGGGTACCGTTGATGCTGTGTTCGGGTCTGATGGCTGGGATGGCAGTACAAATACCAATTGGGGGAATGTTGTACGAAATGATAACGCTATTCAGCAGCAATATGATCTTTCGGCACGGGGCGGAAATCAAAATACAACCTTCTATACCTCTGCCAACTATTTTCAACAGGAAGGCCAAATAATCGGTTCCAAACTGGATCGAGTATCCGGGAAGCTAAATATTTCTCATAAGTTAGATGAAACGGTAACCATCAAGAACGATTTTACCGGATCGTATGTGACCCAGGATGGAATTTTGGAAGGGGCCGGATACTTTGGAAGCCCGGTGTTGGCGCAATACTTTATGCAGCCAATCGATGCTGCCTTCAATTCCGACGGTACTCCCAATATTTCTAATCTTTCCACCAATATCTTCAACCCTGTTTATATACAGAACAACGATATTGACCGAAAGCGGAACTACCGACTGATCAACAATACGAATGTAGATATTCAGATTCTAAATAACCTTTCATTTACTACTAACTTTGCGATTGATTATATCCTTACAGAGGAAAAATATTATAACAATCCATTTTACGGGGATGGTGCTGATACACGAGGCAGTGTTGACGACATCAACAATCGTAACTTTACCTATGTATGGCGGAACATCCTGAAGTATGTCTGGACTGCCAACGAAGACAATGTATTCAACTTTAGAGCGGTAACAGAAAGCCAGCGTAATTACAGTGATTACCTGGAATCTTATGGCGAAGGTATTGCCGCCGGTGGATTATATAACCTCAATACGGTTGCTACTCCGCAATTTGTAGGTTCTTCTACCACCGATTGGGCCGTACAGTCATTTACCGGTCTGGTAAATTATGGTTATAAGGATAAAGCTTTTGTTGACGCCAGCCTCCGATACGAAGGTAACTCACGATTTTCCAATAAGAAACGATGGGGAACCTTCTGGTCTGTGGGTCTCGGCTATTTGCTGTCCGATGAGGATTTCCTGAAAGATGTTTCCTGGCTAGACCTCTTAAAAGTTAGAACGTCCTATGGCAAAACCGGAAACGCTTCAATTGGTCTTAACCAATACCAGGCACTGGTCGGTTTTGGCGGTTATAATGACCAGCCGGATATCCAACCGAGTCAGCTCGGCAACAACAATTTGACGTGGGAAAAAGCCACCTCTATTGATGTAGGTCTTGAGTTCGGAGTATTTAAGAAACTTACCGGATCTGTCACACTTTTCAGGAAGAACAGTAAGGATCTGTTGTTTGATGTCCCGCTTTCGTATTCAACGGGGCACGCCTCACAGCTTCAGAATTCCGGTAAATTGTATAACAAGGGAATTGAAGTGGAGCTCAATGCTGATGTCATTCGCAATAATCATTTCGCATGGAGTCTGGGAGGTAACTTCACAGCTTTGAAAAATGAAGTAACCAGTCTTCCTACCGATTTAAATGGCAACCCGATAGAAATCACTACCAGCACGCGTTACAGGGCTGTTGAAGGGTATGCCGTTGATGCCTGGTACACGAAAGAATGGGCCGGCGTAGATCCCCAGAATG
>DATFLI010000389.1:0-15793 GCA_035267805.1 Balneolaceae bacterium
CTTTCACTGAATCCCATCATAGGAATTTTGGCATAGCCATCGGCCTCTTCCAGGGCGTAATCCGAAAGACCGGTATATTCAGCACCAAATATTAAGGCTGTTTTCTGATCTAATGGGACCTCATCTATAGTCACATCGTTATCATGTGGAGTGGTTGCAATAATTTTATATCCTTGCTCCCTCAATAAATTATAGCATAATTCGGTATTATTTTTTCCGGCTTGATTATGCTTATGCAGAGAAATCCATTGATCAGCGCCGATAGTTATTCCCTTATTTGGATTAAAATCGTTCTTGTTCTCAATAATATGCACGTCCTGGATCCCAAAACAATCGCAGCTTCGCAATACGGCGCTAGCATTATGCGGCTGATAAATATCTTCCAATACTACCGTTAGAAAACGGGTCCTGTTTGCAATAACATCATTAATCTTTTGCCACCGCTCTTCGGTAACAAATGTTTGTAAATAACTGATTAATTCACTTTTTATAGCGTTATCCATAAGAAATTATTGGACTTAGGTGTATTAATCCCAAAGATGTGTTATAATAATAACACTCACTTCTCTATTTACTTAAAAAGGAGGTCTTATGTTAGTACGCGACATATTAAAAAATAAAGGGACAAAAGTTTATTCAATTTCTCCCGATCAAACTGTTTATGAAGCCATTGCAAAAATGGATAACCTTGATATTGGAGCATTAGTCGTGATGAATGGCCAATCTCTGCAAGGAATTCTAAGTGAAAGAGATTATCGCAGCAAAGTTATTTTAAAAGGGCGTACTTCCAAGACTACAAAAGTAAGAGATATCATGACGAACGATGTGTATTATGTAACCCCCTCCGATACGGCAGAGATGTGTATGTCGCTGATGACAAATAAAAAGATACGACACCTGCCCGTAATAAACGGGAATGATGTTGTCGGAGTAATATCTATAGGTGATTTGGTTAAGGCGATCATCTCTAAACAGAAAGTAGAAATTTCACACCTCCGGCATTATATACAGGGAAGCTATCCGGGCTGATTAGTCCTCACAACGGATGATAAATCCTTTTTTGCGAACGGTATCAATATATTCGCTTTCTGAGTGACTGCGAATTTTTTTTCTCAGATAACTGATATATACGTTGATGTAATTGGTCTGTGTATCGAAGTGAATATCCCAAACGTTCTCCGCAATTTCCTCTTGCGTTACAATCTGGTTTTTCTTCTTGAGAAGGTACACCAACAGGTTAAACTCATTATTGGTAAGATCGACCTTGGTGTCATTTACTTTGAATTCCCGATCCAACATGTTTACCTCGAGTTCACCACAGGTTAGTGTGCGATCGCCATTGACTTCACTGCTACGCCGGTTTATAGCCTCAATACGAGCTAACAACTCTTCAGTGTCAAAGGGTTTAGTAAGATAATCATCAGCACCAACGCGCAGACATTTGATTTTAACATCCGTCTCCTGCTCTGCAGAAAGAATCAGCACTGGCGTTGTGATTTCCTGTTCACGCATAGCCTTGCAGAGTTCAAATCCATCACCATCAGGCAAACCCAGATCCAGAATGATAATGTCATAAGAATTTTCGACAGCCTGCTCTTCTCCTCTATGAGCAGTATCTGCCATATCTACATTATACTCGCTTTTTTCAAGAACAGCTTTAACAAGCGTTCTAACTGAAGGATCGTCCTCGATGACTAATACATTCATGACCGCAATTAATTTTTCTTTCCCTTTTTGAAACCCTAGTTACTCAGATAACCTGAGTATAATCATCTAATATAAAACATGCTAAGTTTTGTCACGCAAATTAGGGATAATTTCCAATAATCTTGTGATAAATTAAGAATATCCTTGTTTATATAGCCAATTCAACGTTTCATTTACAAATAAACTACTTAAACTATGATTCCCATCCAATTCTTTAAAGGTAACATTGGCTCCCCATTGCGCCAGTTGTTCACAGCTTTTTTCCTGAGGATTGCTTTTAACCTTTTTGTCCCCCGAACCGTGTAACGCCAATACATTCAAGTGTTTGTAAACCCCTTTCCGTTCTTCAAAAATCTCAGTTTTAATACGTCCGCCGATAACAATCAACTCATTAACATGCTTCCATCTGGAAAGTGCAAAGTAACCGGACAGATATCCGCCCATTGAATATCCAAATACTGTTATTCTATTAACTGAAATATGTTCCAGAATACCATCAATCACTTCCTGGATAAATTCCGAAGCCAGTTCGAGTGACTTGATAAATTGATCCTGCTCACCATCATAAAGATACCATGCCCTTCCCCAGTCTTTCACCTTCTTGGTATGCCTGCGATTATAAATGGGATAAGGACCCTGAATAAAAAGATGATAAGCATTTAAAGCGGTAAGAGGTTCAACCAATTTTTGAAATTGTATGATATTTTGATTGAATCCGTGTAAATAAACTACTAAAGGTTTGGGCTGCTTATCCCCCGTATCAATCAGTTTATAGGGAACTTCAATCTTAAATGATGTTTTTCCCGAAATTAGTACCTCTTGCATAAGCGGTTAATTCATGTCTATGAGCTTATTGATATTTTCATGCCGCCCCATGACCACCAACCGGTCATTAGGACGTATCTTCGTCGACGGCTCAAGCACGCCTAAGATCTCAGCTTCCTGATTGGTAGTGTCTTTTAATTGAACATCGCTTTTTTTAATTCGTTTGATCGTAAGCAAGTTCACATTGTAACGTTGCCGTAATTTCAAATCGGCCAGCGAGTATCCATGCATATCTTTGGGGGCATCAATCTCATAAATGGCAATATCCTTGCTAAGCTCAAAGTAATCATTCACCGATATGTGGATGAGCTGGGCAGCCATACGCTCGCCTTCATCTTTTTCGGGATGGATAACTTCATTGATACCAATACGGTTGAGAATAGCCTCTTGAGTATCACTCCCTGCCCGTGCAATAATACGTTTAACACCCGCTTTCAGTAACTCCATGCAGATTAATACAACGGGCTCAAATGCCTCCCCGATTCCAACAATCACCACATCAGCATTAAAGACACCATGCTCGGCGAGCATTGCCGGATCAGTACCATCAAACTGCACTGCTTCTGAAACATACTGTTGCAATGCTTCCACTTTTTCGAGGTCATGATCAACAGCAAGAACATACGCTCCCAGCCTGGATAATGATTTGGCAAGCGAAGAGCCATATGCTCCGAGGCCGATTACACAAAACTGTTGATTTCCATTTTTAGGCATAAAAATAAATTTTTATTCAAATTAAGCAACGATAACACTTTCTTTGGGATATTTATACGCCCGCTTATCTATTCGCTTGGCAAATGCAAGGGCCAGCGTTACGCTCCCTACCCTGCCGATAAACATCGAAACCGTCACAATGAGTTTACCCCAGTACGTGAGATCAGCAGTAATTCCACGCGAAAGACCACAAGTAGCAAAAGCGGAAAATTCTTCAAACAGTAAATCTAAAAATGGCTTATGCTCTGTTATCGTCAGTAATAAAGTAAAGGTAAATAGACAAATAGCTGCAAGCGTAAAAGCAGTTAGTGCAGTAAAAATTGTTGAGGTGGGGATAGTTTTTTTAGCAAATTCAACCCGGTCATGCCCTCTCACGGTAGCTACTACCGACAACCAAATGACTGCTATTGTTGTGGTTTTGATTCCCCCTCCGGTGGATGCCGGCGACGCACCAATGGCCATCAGGGTAAGAAATACAACCGTGGTGCTAGGATGTATAGCACCGATATTTATGGTATTAAAACCTGCCGTTCGGGTACTCACACTCTGCAAAAAGCTAATCATCACCTTATTACCGAATGAATAGCCGGCCAAGACATTATTCCATTCTAAAATCGCGAAAGCCAATGCCCCACCTACAATCAGAATGGCGGTAACAATCAGCACTAAACGGGCATGGATCGACAATTTTCTGTTCCGTATCTGCCGTCGCGGATTTCCTTTCACCAGTTCCCATATCGTTGTAAATCCTAATCCGCCAAAGATAATCATCAACATGGTTGTGATATTCACACCAACGTTCAGCTGACTTCCCGCACCGGCTAAATTGGCAGTAAAGGTTGAAAATCCCGCATTACAAAAGGCCGAAATAGCATGAAATATCGAATGATATAATCGGATACCGGGATCGGGAAATACATTCGACCAGCTGAAATAGTAGCCCATCACGCCAAGCGTTTCAATGAATAAGGTCATCCCTATGATTCGCTTAATCATCGCAAAGGTCTCTTGCGCACGATCCTCACTCAACACGTCCTTAAGAAACATCATCTGCCCCACACCGAGTCCGCTGCTGATAAACAATGCGAACAACGTGGCAAAGGTGATAATCCCAATGCCTCCCAACTCAATCAAAATCATGATAATCACCTGCCCCAATACCGTAAATTTGGTCGCAGTATCCACGACGATGAGTCCCGTCACACAAACGGCACTCGTGGAAGTAAACAGTGCATTGATAAATGACAGTCCCTGTCCGTCGGTAGTGGCACGTGGCAGCATAAGCATAAAAGCGCCTACAAGGATAATGGAAAGAAAACTCGTTACAATGATCTGAGCAGGGTGTCTCTGCAATGATAATAAGATGGGCGTAGCCTGTATAAATTTGGCTACCACAAGCAATACAAGATAGATTTTAGTAAGAGCAACCAGCGCGGGAAAGGCATTGGAAATCCCAAGTAAACCGCCCAAAAAGGTTACGATGCTACTTAAACCGAGCAAATACAGGCACGTTACCAACAGCAGCAAGACAAAGAGGATAGCCTCGAGTATGTGACTTTTGATGAGATCCATCCGCTGCGAGGTAAAAAGCATCCGGCTCAGAAAAAGAAAGGAAAAACCTACCACAATGATGACATCCAAATATTCTGCAAAACGACTATACTTTTGCGATAGTCTGAAACCCAGAGATCCCACCAAGCTCACTAACGCCAATATCATCAGTAAGATGCTCAGAGCTCGGAAATACGGACGCAATTTCAAATCCAGATCATATAGCTCAACCTCTACATCTTTAAACTGGTTACGATACTTTTTGTAAAGTTGACGTACCCGAACAACGAACGTTATATAAAATTTTCTCCAGTCTTTTGGTAAATCCATGGCTCCAAATATAAAAAAAATCTCTTATCACACAGCATTTGCTTTGACTTTTAAGAAATCTTAAGCCATCGATTTGTACAAAAGATGAAAAATCAATAACTAACTTATAATTATTATTCCCGGAAATTTCTATTGGGATTTACGGTCATCACTATTACTTTTGAACAAACCGAATTATGGACTGAAGAAAAATAAATATTATGTCTGAAGTACGCACCGATTGGACCAAAGAGGAAATTGCTGATATTTACCATTCTCCCCTCATGGAATTGATTTACCGGGCGGCTACGGTGCATCGTGAGCACCATGAAACCGGGGAAGTTCAAGTTTGCACTTTACTTTCAATTAAGACGGGAGGATGTCCTGAAGATTGTGCTTATTGCCCGCAATCGGCCCATCATAATACTGATGTCGAAGCCGAAAAAATGCTTGATCGGGATGTTATCCTCTCGGCTGCAAAAAAAGCGAAAGAGGCAGGCAGCACGCGTTTCTGTATGGGGGCGGCCTGGCGATGCGCACGAAGCACGAAGGATTTCGACCGTGTGCTTGAGATGGTCAGCGAGATTACGGATATGGATATGGAAGTCTGCTGCACCCTGGGAATGCTCACCGATGAACAGGCTGCCAAGCTTAAAGAAGCCGGTCTTTATGCATACAATCATAATCTTGACAGCAGCGAAGATTTCTACAACCGCATCATATCAACCCGAAAATACCAGGATAGACTAGATACCATTCAACGTGTTCGAGAAAATAATATCTCTGTTTGCTGCGGCGGTATTATCGGGATGGGCGAAACGGATGAGGACCGTATCGAGCTGATACAAAATCTGGCGACCATGCCCGAGCACCCGGAATCTGTGCCTGTGAACGCTCTGATTTCTGTTGAAGGCACTCCTTTGGAAGAACAGCCGGAGGTTCCGTGGTATGATATGGCTCGCATGATTGCAACTGCTCGTATCACGATGCCTGATTCTATGGTACGACTATCGGCCGGACGTGTAAATCTCAATATGGAAGAGCAGGCGCTGTGCTTCATGGCCGGGGCCAATTCCATTTTTACCGGTGAAAAGTTGCTTACAACTAAAAACAATGAGCTTAGCGAGGATATGAAAATGTTTGACATCCTGGGCCTTACTCCTCGTGAAGCATTTAAAAATGCCAAAGAGGAACACATTCCTGAGCAGGTTGAAGCGGCTGAATAGCTATCCAGCCTGAGAACCATCTATTTCTTTGAGGAACTAAATACTAAGGGTGCTTGGTTATTTGCAAATCAAGCACCCTTAAATATTTAGCAACGCACTTGAGTTAGTATGAAGATCCTACTTACCGGGGTTACCGGCTATATCGGGAAACGACTGCTTCCTGTGTTACTCGATGGAGGTCATGAAGTTATTTGTTGTGTCAGGGACAAGCGGAGGTTTGATTATTCCAAGTTCGATAATGAAAATATTGATGTTATAGAGCTTGATTTCCTAGACGTCGAGACTCTAAAAAAGATTCCCCGGGATATCGATGCGGCCTATTACCTTATCCACTCCCTTTCGACTGCCGAAGATGATTTTGAAACACTTGAAAAAAAATCTGCCACTAATTTTAAGCAGCAAATACAACAGACTAATGTTCAACAAGTTATCTACCTGAGTGGCATAGTCAACAGCGATGAATTATCGAAACATTTAAAATCCCGTAAACAGGTGGAAGAGATACTGGCCTCCGGCTCTTATCACCTCACCACCTTGAGAGCGGGTATCATTGTAGGATCCGGAAGTGCATCATTCGAGATTATCCGTGATCTTGTAGAAAAACTTCCTGTAATGATTGCTCCAAAATGGCTTGATACCCAAACGCAGCCGATTGCGATTCGTAATGTCGTAGAATTCCTGCATGGCGTGCTGCTAAACAAAAATACGTATGACCAGAGTTTTGATATTGGCGGTCCCGAAGTGCTCACCTACAAAGAAATGCTCATGCAATTTGCCAAAGTTCGAAATCTTAAAAGACGTATTATCACCGTACCGGTTATGACGCCACGACTTTCCTCATACTGGCTGTATTTTGTGACGTCAACGTCCTACCAACTGGCTGTCAATCTTGTAAATAGTATGAAGGTGAAGGTTGTGTGTAGGGATAACAAGTTGCAAGAACTTCTTGGCATACAGTTGCTATCTTACAAAGAGGCTATACAATTAGCCTTCGATAAAGTTGAACAACATCAGGTGTTATCGAGCTGGACGGATGCCCTTTCCAGCAATGTATTAGACAAAGGAATATCAAATTTGATCGAGGTGCCCTCTTTCGGTTGCTTTAAAGACATACGCTCCCACAAAGTGGATGACCCCACAACAGCACTCGATAAAATATGGTCTATCGGTGGAAATAACGGCTGGTATTACGCAAACTGGCTTTGGAATATTCGAGGATTTATTGACAAACTTTTCGGAGGAGTCGGCTTGCGAAGAGGACGCAAAAGTAATCATGAATTAACTGCCGGGGATGCTTTGGATTTCTGGCGCGTCATTTACGCCAACGAAAATGAGAAGCGACTCCTCTTATATGCCGAAATGAAGTTGCCCGGTGAAGCTTGGCTGGAATTTAAGATAAAAGAAGACCAATTATATCAAACCGCTACTTTTCGCCCACTGGGTATCTTAGGTAGATTGTATTGGTATGCACTTTTGCCTATTCACAAAATTATCTTTGCAGGGATGAACAAACATATTGCCCAGTCCTAGTGGACGAATCTTCCAATTTATATCAATTCATTCGTTTTCTTTTTATATAATGCGTAAAGCTAAATTTTCTTTCAATCAATTAACAAAAATTTAAAATGACGACTGCGAAAAAAACATTAGGATTGGCTGGGTGGATTTTACTATGCAGTCTGGCAGGAATTTTCGGCGCGCAATTTGAACCGGGGACATGGTATCAGCTGCTGAATAAGCCCGCTTGGACACCTCCCAATTGGATTTTCCCGGTAGTCTGGCCCATCCTTTATATTTTAATGGGAATTTCTGTCTGGATGCTCTGGAAAATGAAAGAAACATCGATCTGGCAAACTGAATTCACTTGGTTTTTTGTACAGTTAATCCTGAATGCCCTGTGGTCATGGATCTTTTTTGGGCTGCATATGATTGGTACGGGGCTTGCTGAAATTCTGCTGCTCTGGATATCCATTTTGTTCACCACCCTGCTTTTTTGGAAAAGGAATCATATCGCCGGAATCTTATTGATTCCGTATCTGGCTTGGGTCAGTTATGCTTCCGCTTTGAATTTTGCCATCTGGCACTTAAACTAACCTGTTAATCCATCACAAATGAGACGCAGTGGATCAACAATATGACTATATCATAGCTGGCGCAGGTGCATCAGGGCTAAGCCTTGCCTGGAAGATGCTGCAAACACCCCTGGCCGATAAGAAAGTCCTTATCGTCGACTCTGATTTGGATCCCAAAAACAATAAGACATGGTGTTTCTGGGATGATGGAGCTCCTCCTTTTTCGAACCTTATTTTTCATAAATGGGATCGTGTGGAATTCAGCGCATATGGGAATCTTCATTCACAATCACTCACAAAATATCCCTATTATTGCCTGCGCAGTGTTGATTTTCGAAGTGCGATACTCAAAGCGGTTAACAATAATCCTTCCTTTGATCTCCTGGAAACTTCAATTTCGGAATTAACAAATACCGATTCCAAAGCTATTCTACACACCGGTAATAAATTTTTTGAAGCCGAATATATTTTTCAAAGCTGTTTTCAGCCGGTTGAAATTCAGAATGCTAATCTTCGATACCCGCTTTTACAACACTTCCTTGGATGGGAAATCAGCGTAGACAAACCACTTTTTGAGACTTCCACGTTTACGCTTATGGATTTTGACGAAACCTATAAACGGGGCGTTGCATTTATATATCTGCTCCCATGGTCGAAGAATACGGCACTTATCGAGTATACAATCTTTTCTGATGAACTTGCTAAACAAAAAGTTTATGAAGAGAAAATATCGTTATATCTGAATAACCGTTTTAATCTGCAACCCATTGATTACCGGATTTCCCGAAAAGAGTTTGGAAGAATTCCCATGCAGGATCGCCCATTTGTCCCCTGGTACAAACCTCGGATTGTGAATATGGGGATCGCTGGAAGTATCACCAAACCTTCTACCGGCTATACTTTCAAGCGTATTCAGGATCACACCGATGCCATAATTCAAAGTCTACTAAAAGAGGGCCATCCCATATTCAGGGAACCTTCCAACTGGCGGTATAAGGCCTATGATCTCTGGTTATTGCAAATTATCCATGATCATCCTGTGGAAGCACTAAAAGTGTTTTACCACCTTTTCCAAAACAATACTGTCGATGAGCTTTTCCGCTTCCTTGGTGAAAAGACAAACTTGTTGCAGGATTTGAAAATCATGAGCAGTGTTCCCTATGCTCCTTTTCTACGTGCCATCTGGAAAACAAAGCGCCGACTCCGGGAACTATAATCCTAAAAAAACTAGTTTAACTGATCAGTAATATCTTCAAGAGCCGGATCAAAATCTTCCTGGAAAATCTCAAACGGCACACGATTCCCGACCTCTTGTTTGACATTGCTTTCTTCTATGACCTGCTGGTAGGTTTCATAACAATCCAGCGCTTCCTTGAATTTTTGATAGTCTTCGTCTGAAGCTTCAACCCAACAATCAATATCCTCTATCTTGGAAGATTTCAGGTTAAATTTCCCTTCACTTTCATCCTCGCTAAAGTGCGTAAAAAAAGCTAGTCTTTTGGGATAATCCTTGCCTTCTCTTTTCTTCATATCACAAAATACGCGTTTAACCACAGCATGACTTACCAAATGATCCTCAAAACCACTGACTCCGTGTACGGCATACGTTACCACAACATCAGGCTTAATCTTTTCGATTTGCTTATAAACAACTTCTTCAATATCGGCGGGATCCATCTCTTTAAGCCCGCTGTCCGGCAGGTCAAATACCGTCATTCCATTTAAATTCAGCACTTTCTCGACACACTGCATTTCTTTATAGCGCATCTTCCCCATCTCTTTTTTACTGACTCCCAGACGGAACCGTTGTTTGGTCGCCTCTCCCCTCGTGAGTGTAAACAGATAAACTTCATGCCCTTGACGTCTTTGTGCAGCAATGGCCGGGGCAGGGCCAAAAGATTCGTCATCAGGATGCGGAAAGATATAAAGTATTTTCATTGGAATAATTTCTGGGTCTCAAATTTCTAATTTCAGGTAAATATAAAAGCGTTTTATCAAACTTATGCTATCGTTAATAGAGCTGATAAAAAGAACAAGATTAATAATCGTATAATCTATCTCCATGTAACAAGATTACCGACGGCAATTCAAATAATGATTATACCAAGCTCTCTATCACGCAAAAAGCCTGATAGACTCTATCAGGCTTTTTAACAATCCAATTCCGCAAACCATTTCCTTTAAACCGTACCGGCCGGAATTTCAATATCCGCATTTTCCAACTTTGGATTATCAACAGGTTGATCACTTTCAACCACTCCATCACGAAGACGAATAATGCGTCGGGCATGATTAGCTATATCATTTTCGTGAGTTACCACCAATATTGTGTTGCCCATTCGATATAATTCTTCAAAGAGCATCATAATTTCTTCGCCGGTCTTGGTATCGAGATTCCCCGTTGGTTCGTCAGCCAGGATAATTGACGGATTGTTGACCAAGGCCCGCGCGATAGCTACACGCTGACGTTGCCCTCCCGAAAGTTCATTGGGTTTGTGGTCGATACGATCTCCCAATCCAACACGTTTCAGTGTTTCGGTTGCTCGCCGATGACGTTCGGTCGTTTTAATCCCCGAATAAATCAATGGAAGCTCCACGTTGGATAAACAATCAGTTCGGGGTAGCAAATTGAACGTTTGAAATACGAATCCGATTTCCCGATTTCTAACCTCGGCAAGCTCTGCATCCTCTAGCTTACTCACGTCTTGTCCATTCAAAATATAGGTTCCTGAACTAGGCGTATCCAGGCAACCAATCAAATTCATCATCGTAGATTTTCCGGAACCCGAAGGTCCCATAATGGCAATATATTCATTCTCCATCACGTCAAAAGACACGCCGTTAAGGGCACGTACTTCCTGCGTACCCATTTTGTATATTTTCATCAGGTCGCTGACCTGTATAACTGGTTTCGACATAAGGTTTTTAATTATTTAATCAGCAGAAGCCAACCGGTTAAACTTTTTGTTATTAACAGTGACTTTATCCCCGTCAGTAAGTTCTTTTGAAAGTATGCGATAACTTCCTATCACTACTTCATCTCCGGCACGTAATCCCGAGAGTACCTGAATATGCGTGTTGTCGCTGATCCCGGTTTTAACTTCCTGCCGATGAGCAACACCATCCTTGACAACGAATACGACCTTACGCAGATCTTCTTTGGGAATAACCATATCTTCATTTGATGAAACGCTATCCGCTTTCTGCGTCTTTTCCTTCTTACCGTTACTCTTATCCTTGGCGAAATCCCGTACGGTTACGGCTTGAATAGGCACCGACACAACATTTTGAGCAGTCTCCGTTTGAATATCTACTGTAGCCGACATTCCCGGCTTGAATGATGGCACAAATTTGCTACCCGGCGCTTCCTGAGTAGCCTGTGCTACCATTTCATCGCCTCTCATATCCAAGTTGTGGGGCGTAGTTACCCGGATTTTAACTTCGTAGTCGGTAACCTGCTCGTTAGTACCTTCGCCGGAAATTTCAGCAGAATTCGCGATTTCTGTTACAACACCCTTAAAGGTTCTGTCGGGATAGGCGTCAACTTCGATATTAGTGGTATCGCCGACTGAAACATTCACGATATCATTTTCATTAACCTGAACCTGCACTTCCATCTGGTCCATCTTAGCAATACGCAACAGCTCGGTACCAATCGATTGGGTATTGCCCAACACGCGTTCACCCAGCTCCACCGCTAATTTACTAACAGTCCCATCACGAGGTGAACGGATGGTAGTCTTTGCTAATTCCTCTTTCGCCTGCGAGAGCTGGGCCTCACTGCTTTGCACTTGATACTTCGCTGCCTGGTAGTTAGCCTTCTGGGCCTCATAATTTGTTTTTGACTGGACAAATTCCGCTTGCGAGATCGCATTCTTTTCCTCAAGCTTCTTGTTCTGATTATAGACATTTTCGGCCTCTAACAGGTTTGCTTTAGCCTGTTGCATTCTTGCTTTTTGCGTGAGCAGCGTTGCATTTGTTTCTTCAATGCGAGCCTGGTAAATATCAGGACGAATCCGCACCAGTAAATCTCCCTTTTTAACATAATCGCCTTCTTTGACGGGCAACTGGGTAATTTCTCCGGAAACTTCCGGGCGCAAAATTACTTCCACTTCCGGCTGCATTTTCCCGGATGCGGATACCTGTTGGGTGATTGTTTTCAGCTTTGCTTTCGCCGTTTCAACTTCTTTGGCTGATGCTTCTCCGCCGATCCAGCCCAATGATTTTGCCAAAACGGCCCCAATCCCAAAGACAACAATAAGCAATATGCCGACTATGAGTAACTTTTTTGTTGGTGATTTCTTTTTTTTCGACATGTAACCCTCTTAATAAATATAGTTATTGAAGTTCAATATTTTTATCCAACTTGCCCAGGTAATAGTTCAACAATTTCTGTTGAAACATAAACTGTAAAATTGCTTGCGCGCGCTCCGATTGGGCTTGCACATATTGGGCATTTGCATTGCTCAATTCTACTAGCGTCCCGGCACCAACCTGGTAGCGCTCTTTCTGAGTCTGGTACGACTTTTCAGCGGCCTGCAACGCTTTTTGTGTTGAGGTCAACTGTTTGGCATAAGACTGGTAATCATTATAGGCCTGGCGTACCTCTTGCAGCACACTATATTTTAAATTCTGGTACTGCAGCTTGCTGTTTTTATAATTGATCTGTGAGCTCTCAACATTGAGACGTGTATTCAAATTATTGAAAATCGGTACATTTATTGAGAGACCGATGTACTTGTTTACGTTCTGTGTGAAAAACTGGTCGTTAAAATTGACCGTTGTTCGACCATTTTGTGTTGCAATTCTATAGGTGTCGAAATAATCTGAATTTATCCCAAAATTAGCTGAAATCGTGGGAAAATAATTAGCCCGCGCGAGCTGTAAATCATCATGATTACGTTTGATTAAAAGTTTCTGCGCCTGCAAGTCATTTCTGTTAGCTAGCGCCTGATCAATCAAATTGGATAAACTCAAATTTTGGGGGGTCGGATTCAAATCTTCGAGATCCGGTGCATCAAAAGCATACTCTTTTTGCGGATCCAATTGCAAGGTGCCAATCAACTGCGTTTTACTGTAAGACAAATTATTTTCACGCTGGGTTACCGTCAATTCGTCGCTGGCTACCGTTGACTGCTGGTTATACAAATCTACCGTAGGGCGCGAACCAACATCTACCTGGGCCTTTACCTGCTTCAACTGTTCTTGGGCAGATACTAAGTTTTCCTGTGCTATATTAAGCAGCTGTTGATTTAAAACAACCTGTAAAAAACCACTGGCGGCATTAAAAATTACCGTTTCTTGCGTTCGGCTTTCGCTGGCCTTTTGATAATCTTCATTTACATTACTACGCCGAAGGTTCATGATATTCGTAAATCCCTGGAATATCGTCAAGTTACCACTCAGTCCACCGGAAATAGAATTTCGAACCGCATTTTCCAGTGAAAGTGTCGTATTATTAAACTGCTGTCCTTTGGTGGTTTGGGCTCTTAAATTCCCACTAACAGATGGCAGGAAATTAGCTTTGGCTCCTAATATCTGTTGCTGTGCCAAACTTAAATTATTCTCGGCCTGCTTCAATTGATAATTATTTTTTAAAGCTGTATTAATAGCTTCTTGAAGTGATATCCGAACGGTGTCTTGACCCGTTATCTGGGTTTGCGCTTGTGCAGTAACCGTAATAAGCACTCCTACGAAGAGTAACAGAATCCCTTTACGCATGTCTATAGAATTGTTTATTTTTGGATTTGTAATTCGTGTGGTTACACGAATTAGTAAAAAAATAGTTACAGTCAGATTAGATTATCTTTCGTAAAAAAATTAAAGGGCAAGTTTTATTTCTCCGCTTGACCATTGGTTGATGATAAATGTTCATCAGCTTTTTTCTCCAACATCTCTTCGACGTAATCTGTAGCAAAAGAAATAGCCTTTTTCGTTGCCAGTTTTTTTAATTCGGATACCAAAGCGCCACTAAATTCACCCGCTGATGCTGTTGCATTTCCCGACTTTCCCCTATGGCCAATCAAAAACCCCAGCAACATAGAAGCGCTTACCACCGGCAAAGGATATTTACGAATCATCTCTTTGGGAGCCAGGCTACGACTAACATCGGAACGAACCTGATCCAGCGAATTATCCAACTCCTGCTGGATTTGGTTCAACTCAGCTTCCAATTCCTGCTTTTTTTTCTCAAGTTCGTCTATATGATCCTTTGCCATAATAATTTACTATTCTTGAACTTTCTTCGATTCGGCTGATTCCAATTCTTTTTGTTTGGCCCTGCCATTTTCATTCTGGCTGATGGCCTTAATAACTTCACTTTCGAATCGCTCCTGCAATTTCTCGAATAATCCACGGGGCTTGAGATACATGAATAATCCACCGATAATCAATAATGGCAGCGATACCAATATAAATCCCAAACTCAGGCTACCTAATAATCCACCCAAAAATATAGCCAAAGCCACGAGTAAAAAACTTACGCCGCCAAGCAACAAAAATGCCCCGGTCGTTCGCTGAATAGAAGCAGCCATCCACCCGGATACATATTCGCCCATATTCAGCATCATGAGCTCCATACGTTTTTCGATGTAGAGCTTCAGATCCGCAGAAATTGCGCGAAAGCGCTGCCCAAGATGATCTGTTTCTTTCTCCTTCATGATATCAGTCTTCAGAACTCAACAACTTACCCAAGATATAGCCGATTAAAATTCCACCTGCCACACTTTTTACCGGATGCTCGCGGATAAGTGCCTCTGCCCTTCTTTTCAATTCATCGATTTGTCTGGCTAACTCCTCATCCTCGACGATCCTTCTTCCGCGTTCAAGAGCATCGTCCAGGCGGTTATTAAGATTTTCCAGTATCTCTTCATCCATAATGTTCAAAATTATTAAATCTGCAACAATAGTCTCTTAATCTATTATAAGGAAATATCGGGACATAACACACATCAGCTTTATGTACGACGAGAAAATAATGTCGATTCGCGTCTTCTCTGTCAGCTGTTTTTGGCCTCGATCCAACGTCCCATATATTTGGTGCTTGCCATTGAATGGTGCATCAGCATCCTTCCGGTAAAATTATGTAATCGATGCCGGGATAAATCTTTTTTCAGCACTTGCATCCGTTTTATCAAAGCCGGACCGAAATCCCCTCCCGCAAATCGGCAATTTATTATCTCGACCCCGTTGGTTTGGGCCTTACTCCAAGCTGACTCATCGGTATACAATTCTACGGCCACCTCTACAATTCTATCTGCTTCGTTCTCCACACGGCCCGCCCAGGGTAATTCTCCCTGTAATCCTTCCGCTCCCACAGAAGTGGTTATACTCGGAGTACCGCATTGCATCGCCTCAACCAACTTCCCTTTTAATCCCGCTCCAAACCGT
>DATFLI010000390.1:0-7330 GCA_035267805.1 Balneolaceae bacterium
GGCGGTGACGTTGGTGGTATAATCAAACAGGCGACTGTATTCAACGCCGCCTTGCCCAGTAAGCCAGCTGTCACTGGAAATGGCATTATTTTCATAATTACCGCCCTTGGCTCCAACTTTTATCGTAAAGGTCTCATTGACGTGCGAGCCGGCCCATCGTTTGGCCACCGATCCGTGATAGACGCGTTCCTGCCCGGTACCGGTCAGTGCGCTTGCATTCTTAAGGTGAGCATTATAATACCGGATATCAGCCTGGCCTTTCCACCCGGTGATACTGTTTTTAAAATGTTGAAATTCCCCGCCCACATGAAATCCGTCATATTCCTGACGGGCATTATCGGGAATGCCGGATGCAGAACTTAAATCAAACATCTGGTTGAAGCTGCTTTGAAATCCGCCGTCAAAATCCAATCGGTTGTGGGGATCGAGTTTGGTAGCATATTCGCCATTGGCGTTAAAAAAGCGAAAGCTGCTGTTTTGATTGTCGAGATGTCCATCGGAGGAAGAAAAGTCGAAATCACCGCCAACATAACTTTTGGGACTGATATGATGTACGCCCCAGAATTTTGCCTCGGGACTCACATAGCTGCCGATTCCAAAACGTCCAAATGCATTGATGTTCGAAGAATAATTGAGTGGTACGTAAGCCGGCGGCTCGGGACGAGAAAGTTTGCTTACCGGCAGGTTGGCAACTACCTGTTCCGGTGTTTCCATAAAGGGCGTGCGATTGGGATCAATCTGGTAGACGCGCGGCGTGGGGTCAAATCCCAAAATAGGCTGCCGCCGCAAACCGGGAAAGCGAGCCTTAAACTGGCTGCGGATTTCAATGTCCTGGGGATCGATCTCGGGTAACAGCGAATTTTCTTTCCCTTGCTGTTTATTCTGTGCCGCCAGCGGTTTCGTGACCGCAACGAGGATGAATAAGAAAACGGTAAATGATAAAAAACGATTCATGTGAGTAAGCTATTCCTGTGTGCCAGAGAAAATCAGCTTTAAAGGTACTAATTTTTTGGCAACGATTAATGCCTCAATTTTGCCTTTTTATACCAGCCTTTTTGTCATCTGTTTCGATAACGAAGTATTTACCGCAGAATTGCAAAAAATAAGTTTATTGAGAGATTGAATAAATCCTCCATCCAGCATGAATCAATTTTAGAAATACCCACCGGCCGTCATCTCGACCGGACGGGAGAGATCTTTAGTAATCAGGGTTTTGTCTTTTTTAACAACGATCTCTCATTTCGCAGGCTTCAATCGAGATAAGCGGGCACGAAAGCAGAACATGAGTAGGCGTTTTTCCCCCTTGGTCATAGAATGGTGTGCCGTTGCCAACGGATACGGTTGAGCATGTTGTACTGGTTCCTGATGAGAACCTGTTTCCTAATTGGAAGGACCATCAACATGGTCGAATCCGGCAGGCATGAGGTTGCTACAGCATTCTCAGACTTGATTTTTTACGTACCTTTTGGATCAAGCCGAAAGGTGCAAAGATAACGGCATGTATAAAGGTACTGTCCCTCTTTTGGTGCCCCCGCACTGGTTCAAGTTTTGTAACTTGGACCATTCTAGTAACTAGCCCGGCAGGGCACAAGTTGCAAACTTGCGCCAGATTGAGTTCTAGTCGATAATAGCACTTCTTCAATCAAACAACCGGCTTGCCGGCTTTAGTGGAACGCATCTTATCGAAGAATAAAAAGATGGGAGTGATGACAGCGACAAATATCACCATGCTGGCGTGGGTGATGGTGGCGTAGGCAAGGCCCGTCACCGTGGGCACGGCAAAAAGGACGAGCAGTGACTGTTTGACAAAATAGTGATAGGTGCCTATGCCGCCCGGTGAAGGGATGGCAATACCGATCGCAGAAATGACGGTAATGACCAGCGCATCCAGCAGGTTCAGGTGATACACATGCTGCATGTTGAACATCCAGAAGGGGATGTAGGTCATCAGGGTATAGCAAAACCAGATGAGGACCGTGTAGAGCATAAAAAGCCACCAGTTTTCAACTTTTCGGGCCGCCAGGATACCGTCTTTAAACATGACCAGCGCATCTTTCGCCTTATCAATCCATCCCTGGAGCGTGTCAAATTTGGTGCCCAGAAACAGGATGAACTTGATGCCGAGATATCCCAGTAAAGCCAGAGCCAGGAGAAATAGCGCTGCCCATCCGTATGTACCCAGGCTCGATTGGTCGGTCAAAAAGTTGATGGTAGATTCGCCAAAAATCTTTTGTAGAAGGGACACATCCGCAATGGCATACACCGAAACAACAATCATCAGGAAAGCCATAACGGCGACGTCAAAAATGCGCTCCAGGACAATGGTGCCCATGAGCTTGGAACTGCTTAGCCCCTCTTTACGGGCCACATAAACCGGTCGCGACACTTCACCCAGCCGCGGCCCAACGATATTCATCAGGTATCCTACCAAAACGCCTGAAATAAGCGTCACCCGATCGAGTTCCTCTTTGTCGTGCTCGATCAGCAGGCGCCATCGTTCGGCACGAAAAACATGACTACAGAGTGCCGAAAGGGCAAAAGGCAGGATCCATCCAAAATGCATATGCTCGGCGTAATGCCAAACCTCTTCCAGCTTTACATGCCGGAAGGCCAGCCAAAGAAAGAGTCCCCCGAGGCAAAGAGCCAGTCCTATTTTAATAAAACGTTTGAACATGAATGCGGTTACTCTGACTGTTTGCGTAGATCGACGATTTTGGCGCCATCGGGATAATTCAGTAAGAACATGTTCTTTTGCGGTTTGATATACTTGCCACCCGTGAAAGTCGTGGTAATTATATTATCAACGGGATCTATCGCGCGAATTTTCAGCGGGATTAAATCAGTGGTAGTAAAAATTTCCACCTGCTTGTAAATCGCAAAAGGATCATCAGATGTCAGCTTGATATAAAACTGGTCGCCCTGCTTTTTTTGTGTTGCAACAGTGAAGGTAGAATCGATGCCATTCAGAATCCGCGAAGGGGCGAAATCGTCTTCGGATGGATCGTACTTGCTGATAATCACCCGGTTCCGGTTATCATCATACACCATCGAAGTTTTACCGTTTACGACGACCGATTGATGGTCGGCGCGGACTTTGTATCGCGTTTTTCCGACCCAAATAATGCCCTTGCTGGCCACCGTATCCTTGGTATAGGAATCTATGGACTGATGATGGAAATCGGCATGAAAAATGTTACCCTGTTCAAACTTTTCCTTGAGTTGGGCAAAGGGATTCTCTTGAGCGTTGGCAGTAAATGAAAAACTGCATAATATAAGGGCAACAAAAAAGAGACGTACGAATTTAGCGTTCAAACTCTTCAAGTTCATCTAATAAGTGTTCTAATTCCTCTTCATCGTCAACCAGCACATCGCGCGCCGTACTGCCCTGGTAGGGACCTACAACGCCGGCATTAAACAGCTGGTCGATAATTCGTCCCGCCCGGTTATATCCAATTTTAAGTTTTCGTTGCAGCAAAGAAACCGATCCCTGCTGGTGCAGCACAATCACCTTGGCTGCCGCTTCAAAAAGCTCATCAATATCATCCAGCGGGTCGGGAATATCTCCGGACGTAGATTCGTCTTGTAAAACAGGCAAGTTGTACTTTTTATTATATCCTTCCTGCCTGCCAATAAAATCCGTGATTTTTTCGACCTCTTCAGTCGATACAAAAGCGTTCTGAATACGTGTCATGCCGCCGCCGTTGGTAAATAACATATCACCGCGACCAATAAGCTGGTCGGCGCCGCCGGTATCGAGAATAGTACGCGAATCCACTTTCGATGCCACTTGATACGCAATACGTCCCGGAAAGTTGGCCTTGATTGTACCGGTAATCACATTGACCGACGGACGCTGCGTTGCCACAACCAAATGAATGCCAACGGCGCGGGCCAGCTGCGCGAGGCGGGCGATGGGTTCTTCAATTTGTTTTCCGGCCGTCATCATCAAGTCGGCCAGCTCATCAATTAAAACTACAATATACGGCAGGTGCCGGTGTCCAGCGTCCTCATCCAATTCGCCATTGTCAAATTTCTCGTTGTAAGCACGAATATCCCGCACCATCCCATCTTTGAGCAGGTCGTAACGCTCGTCCATCTCTTTGGTAAGGCTTTCCAGCGTTTCCTGTGCTTTGGTCGTATCTGTGATAATGGGCTCCTCTGCGTCAGGAAGCGTAGCCAGGAAATGCTTCTCGATTTTTTGGAACAGCGAAAGCTCTATCTTTTTCGGGTCAATCATCACAAATTTCATGTCATCGGGATGACACTTATAGAGCAGGCAGGTGATGATCGTATTAATCCCGACCGTTTTACCGGATCCTGTTGCCCCGGCAATCAACAAGTGCGGCATCTTCGTAAGATCCACCATAAACACATCATTCTCGATCGTCTTACCAAACGCTACCGGCAGTTCAAAATCGCTCTCTACAAATTTTTTGGTATTGATGACCGACTTGATATAGACGGTCTCGCGTTTACCGTTGGGTACCTCGATACCTACGGCCGAGCGGCCGGGAATAGGGGCCATAATACGGAGCCCGCGTGCGGCCGTTGCCATCTTCAGGTCATTGGCATAGCTCTCGATCTTACTGATTTTCACATCCGGGGCGGGATCCAGCTCATACAGCGTAACCGTGGGTCCCACAATAGCGTTGATGCTACGAATTTCGATTTTGTGTCGTTTCAGCTTGTCGAGGATGATACGCTTGTTCTCCTTGATTTCATCCAGATCCACCTCGTTGCCTTCGTTGGGCGGAGAATCCAGCAGGTCGATGGTGGGAAACTTGTACTTTACTTTCGGGATTTCCTTAGCCTTGTCCTTGTTCTGCTTGTCGAGCTCTTTTTCGTCGGCCTCTTCATCACCTTCGCTCACATAAACCGAGATATCGACGTCATCTTCTTCCTCTTCGGCCACTTTGTTCTTTTCAATATCGGCACGCGGACGTTGATCCAGCGACTTCACCTCTTCTTTCTGTTTGCGCAGGCGCTCCTGATCCTGTTCCTGTGATTGTTCTACAATTTCATCGATCGATCGGGGCTCGCGCTCTTCTTCCTTCGATTGGTTACCATTTGTTTTTTGGGATGTTTGAGCCTGTTTGCGCGCCCGTTGCTCTGCTTTCTGCTGACGCTCAATTTCTTTTTGCTCTGCTTTTTCTTTCTTCTTTTGTCGTTTCGCCTCTTTTTTCTGCCGACGTTCTTCCTGCCAACTTGCAAAGGAAGCTTTCATACCGGCAATCCAGCCTTTAAAAGCATCAACCGTTTTTTGCAAGTCACGGTCGAGCAAGGCCAGCAGGGTGGTAATCAATAGAACGCCAAGAATAGAGATCGAACCGATCTTGGCCGTGAAATTTTCCAGCACCTGAGCGGTGGCAAGGCCGGCGGCCCCATTCCACACCGAGGATACAGCCTCATAGTTAATATTCAACCATCCCAGGATCGAAGAAAGCAGTACCATCAACCAGATTCCGTAAGCGGTGGGCCAGAGGAGCTGGGCGATATCCCTATCCCTGAAAATAAACCAGCCGTAGCTCAATATGATGATGGGGATGATGATGCTCATGTATCCAAACAGTAGGTACACAAAAAAGTGTGCCAGGTATCCCCCAATGGGCCCTAAACCGTTTTGGATGCGCAAAGCCAGTCCCTGGTTGACCGAGAACAGCTTATTGATAGGCAATGACTGGAGTATGGCATAGTCAGCCGCATTGTAGGTAACAATACTCAGCCCAATGAGGCCACCGACGGCCATCACCAAAATCCCCAAAATTTCCATCTTTCGGGATTCGGAGAGGCCTCCTAAAAAATTTCCCGAACTACTTTTCTTTGCCATTTAGATCTGTGATAATTCCTTCGTTAAGTACAGGCAGAACCTGCATAATACTGTGTTGACAGCAAAATGATAAATCCTCTTCGCCTACGATATCCTTTAAACGGACTGCATAGTTCGAAGATTTTATACTGTTTTCTATATCATCACCAAATTTTTCATAAAGACCAAAAGCCACTTTAGCGCCGTCACGGGTATTTTGAGGCAATTGACCTGATGTAAGTTCGTAAATAATATTTCCAGCGCAAAGTAAATCCTCAAGTGAAAGCCGACCCCGCCAGCCGGCGCAAACCAGTACAACATTGCTATCGAGCTCCTTCAGGTGTCTTACAACGGTTTGCAAGTTTAAGAAAGAGCCGATAATAATTTTATCGGCATGGCCGGATCGCTTTATGGCTTTTGTGCCGTTCGTGGTGTTCAGGATAATAGTCTTATCCTGAACCGTATTTGCAGAATGCTCCAGAGGAGAGTTCCCCAAATCATACCCCTGAATTTTAACACCATCCTTCTCGCCGCTCAGAAGGAAGCTTTTGGCATCCAGATTATGGGATATCTTGCTGGCATCATCCATATTCCCTACCGGTATAATTCCTTTGGCACCGTTTTCTAACGCTGTAACCATGGTAGAACTTGCCCGGAGCACATCAATCATTACTACGGTCTTATCACGCAAATCTTCTTCCTCAAAAGAAAATGCTGATGAAAATACATCTAATGTGTCAAACATAAATTTTTGCGCTCAATTATAAATTGCACCAATTCCAATATTAATAAGGTTTTGCGTCTGCAGCTACTACTTTTTTATGAACGGTGGCTTTTCAACGGTAGCTTTGGCCTTTTTGTTTCGAATTTCTACAAAAACAGGGTCTCCTTCATTTGAATAATCCATCGCGACATATCCCATTCCGATGTTTTTGCCCAAGGTGATAGAACGCGACCCACTGGTCACAAATCCTATTTTATGGTCATTTTCGTCCAGGATTTTATAGCCTGAACGTGGAATAGAACGCGGGTCGTTGATCTTAAACCCTACAAGTTTGCGACGAAGTCCGCCCTCTTTGACTTTTTTAAGCGCCTCTTGTCCGATAAATTCGTCCTTGTCGAGCTTGGTGAGCCAACCCATCCGGGCTTCCAGGGGATTGGTGTCCTTGGTGATGTCGTTGCCATACAGGGCGAATCCCATCTCCAGTCGCAGCGTATCACGGGCGCCGAGACCGCATGGTTCGATATCAAATGCTTCGCCGGCTTCCATAATGGCATTCCATATTTTTTGGGGATCGACTTCTTGCTTGCTAAAATAAAGTTCAAAGCCTTTTTCCCCGGTATACCCGGTAGCCGAGAGAATTATATCATCAAATCCGGCCAATTTCCCTTTCTCGAACGTATAGAATTTTATAGATGAGAGATCGGTGTCCGTCAGCTTTTGCAGCGTCTTCACCGAATTAGGACCCTGAACCGCCAGCAGGCACATCTCGTCCGAGCGATTCTCGAGGCTTGCATCAAAGG
>DATFLI010000391.1:0-2783 GCA_035267805.1 Balneolaceae bacterium
TACGACCCGGCTTGCGGTTCGGGTGGTATGCTCACCGAAGCACAGAATTTTATCAAAGACAAAAAAGGCGAAATAAAAGCCATGGGCGATGTGTATTTGTATGGCAAGGAAATAAACGACGAGACATACGCCATCTGCAAATCGGACATGATGATTAAAGGCAACGACCCGGGCAACATCAAAAACGGTTCTACCTTATCAATCGATGAATTCTCGGGTACGCATTTCGATTTTATGCTTTCCAATCCACCCTACGGCAAATCATGGGCTTCCGAAGTGAAATACATCAAAGACGGTAAAGACATTATCGACCCGCGTTTTACGGTTCGCCTGAAAAACTACCGGGGCGAACAGGAAGATGCCGATGCAGTACCCCGTTCTTCCGATGGACAATTGCTTTTTCTCATGGAAATGGTTTCTAAAATGAAATCCTTAAAGCAAAGTGCCCACGGTTCTCGCATTGCCTCAGTACATAATGGCAGTAGCTTGTTTACAGGCGATGCCGGAAGTGGCGAAAGCAATATCCGCCGCCACATTATTGAAAACGATTTGCTCACGGCCATTATTCAACTGCCCAATAACCTCTTTTACAATACAGGCATTACCACCTACATTTGGTTATTAAGCAACAATAAACCGAAAAATAGAGTAGGTAAAGTGCAATTGATTGATGCAGGCCAGAGATATGCTAAGCTGCGCAAAAACCTGGGGGCAAAAAATTGCGAGTTTAAGCCGGAACACATCAAAGAAATCATGGAGGTCTATGAACGTTTCGAAACAATAGAGCGGGAGAAAGACGAAGACATTGCCGCCAAAGTATTTGATAACCGCGATTTTGGCTATTACAAAGTAACCATCGAACGCCCCAGGCGCCTGAAAGCCCGGTTTACCGAAGAACGCATTGCTGCTTTACGTTTCGAAAAAACACTCAAAGAACCCATGCAATGGGCCTATAAAACCTATGGCGACAAGGTCTATTCCGATTTAAAATCCATCGAAAAAGACATGCTCGACTGGTGCGAAGAAAACGACATCGACCTGAATGCTAAAAAACGTAAAGCCTTGGTTTCGCCCAAAACATGGCAAAAACAAAAAGAAGTACTTGACACAGCAACCCATTTACTAAATGCCATTGGCAGTGAAGAATATGCCAACTTCAACGCTTTTCAGAAAATAGTAGAAAAGGCTATTCGACAAGCTCAGGGTCCTTCTTTGTCTGCATCGGATAAAAACCAGATTTATGCCGCCGTAAGCTGGTACGACGAAACAGCGGACAAGGTGATTAAGAAAACCCAAAAATTCAAAGAAGATAAATTGAATGAATTGCTTGAACATTTGGATTGCACCAAAGAGCAATTACCCGATTACGGATACTATCCCAGCGATAAAAATGGGAATCCTATAGTACAGTCAAGGCATGCCTTGGCTCAGGATGCTTCGGCTCGGGAACAATATTTTACCATTTACGAAAGTGAAAGCGATTTGCGCGATTACGAAAATGTTCCGTTAAAAGGGAATATTTACGAATACTTTTTACAGGAAGTAAAACCACATGTAGAAGAAGCATGGATTGACCTTGAAAAAACCAAAATCGGTTATGAAATCAGCTTTAACAAGTATTTCTACAAGCACAAACCATTACGCAGTATTGAAGAGGTTAGTGCTGAAATACTGGAACTGGAAAAAGAAAACGAAGGTTTGATTGCTGATATTTTAAACCTTGATTGATATGGATGTAATTAAGCGTGAATATATCGAAAATAATATATGTACCATTCGCGGAGTGCAGGTAATGATAGATTATCATTTGGCTGAATTGTATGGTGTAGAGACCAGGCGGCTCAATGAACAAGTAAAGCGGAATGCAAAGCGTTTCCCAAAAGAATTTATGTTCAGGCTTACCGCTGAAGAATGGGCAAACTTGCGGTCGCAAATTGCGACCACAAACCAACCTGATTCTTTAAGGTCGCAAAATGCGACTGCAAAAAGGAGAACACTGCCTTATGTATTTACCGAACAGGGCGTATCTATGCTTTCGGCTGTGCTCAATAGCGACCAGGCTATTGATACGAGTATTCAAATAATGCAGGCATTTGTGAATATGCGAAAGTTCCTGCTAAACAATGCTTCTGTATTCCAGCGCCTCGATCAGTTGGAACTAAAACAGCTGCAAAGCGATGAGAAATTTCATCGTATTTTCAAGGCCCTTGAAGCCGGACAGCCTAAACCCGATAAAGGCATATTTTTTAACGGACAGGTGTTTGACGCCTATGCTTTTGTGTCGGATGTGATAAAAAATGCAAATAAAGATATTGTCCTGATAGATAATTACATAGACGAAAGTATTTTTATGCTTTTGGCTAAACGCAAGGTAAGTGTAGCAGCCACTGTTTATACCAAAAAAATAACCAAACACCTGCATTTGGATGCCCAAAAACACGCCCAACAATATCCGGCTGTGATATTGAAGGAATTGAAAAATGCACACGACCGCTTTTTAATTATCGATCAAAAACACCTGTATCACATTGGAGCATCACTTAAAGATTTAGGGAAAAAGTGGTTTGCTTTTTCTCAAATGGATGAGCTCACAAGCTTGATGCTAAACCATATTAAATCAGCTGAATGACCGGAGTAAAAAAAATAAAATATAAAACATACCCTGCCTATAAAGATTCAGGTGTGGATTGGTTAGGAAAAATACCTAATGAATGGGATGCTGTCAAAATGAAATATCTATTCCGTGATATATCGATTAAAAATAAACCTGAAGAAACACTGTT
>DATFLI010000392.1:0-2941 GCA_035267805.1 Balneolaceae bacterium
TATCTACAAAGCGGCGGATACCGGACAGCGCCAGACATTTGATTGGTCGGATGATGTGCCATTGGATAAAGTGTAATATTCGAATCCCTATCCATAATGCGGAAATAAATCATAGTGCTTGGCTCTAGGCGGGAATACAGACCCTTGGTCGAATTTCAGTTCTGAACAATGGTTTATTTATGCGGGTTCCTGTCCCATTGTCATAGCTAGCCCCCTACTTAGCTTCCTCATACCATCTCCTATCCAACACCGCTGAAAATACGGAGGAAGTACGGAGAAGGTACGGAGGAGGTACGAACTTGGTAGCTGGTTAACATGAGGTTTTCTCCAGGTTGACATTTCTATTAGTCCGGTCAGAATGGCAGGGGAAGTTTTTGTCTCCCTAAACTGATTTTCTGGATAAATAAAGGTATAATCATTCTTGACCCGTGGATCAAACTTTATTAATGACAGAACAGGAAATCATCAATCACATCCAGAAGCTGACCAGAGATCGTAATTCCAATAGGTGGGATGATCGAACTCAAGGCGGAGCTCCTCACAAACCGTTTCTGTTGTTAAGTATTATAGATGGTTTAAAAATTGGTTGGATAAAGAATTCACACATTACACTCACTCAAGACCTAATCGAGACATTTTTCCGATATTGGAAGCAAATAATGGGAGAAGATAGAAAAACGACCATCGCTCTCCCTTTTTTCCATATGGATAGTAAACCTTTCTGGGAACTTCATTACAAAGAAGGAAAAAGTCCTTATAAAAATTCTCCCTCTCTTGGCGGTCTTATGAATCGAGTTGCCTATGCAAAAATGGACGAAACCCTTTTTTATATGATGCAGGATGAAGAGGAAAATCAAATAATTACCAGGATTATTCTTACCACTTATTTTACTGATGAAGTTCAAGAGCAAATTTTGAATATCCGAAATATTAATATCGGTGCCTACCGCTATGCCAACCAACTTGAACTACTTGCCGCCGAACCATTTACCAAATATCATGCTGATAATAATTCGGAAAGTTATTCTTGGCAAAAAACGCAACAGCGTCAACATGGTTTTAGGCTTAAAGTTCGGGAAAACTATGAACATCGATGCGCAATCTGTCGATCACGTGTTAGAACACAAAATGGCGAATCACTTGTGGAAGGCGCTCATATCATCCCTTGGAGCAAAAGCCAAAATAATGACCTTCGCAACGGACTGGCTCTCTGTAAAACACACCATTGGATGTTTGATGCTTACCTTTTGACCATTCAACCGAATTATCACATCGAACTTTCGTCTTGGCTAAAGAACGAAGGTGAAAATATTGAAAGGACGCTGGGATGGGATCGCAAAGAGATACTCTTGCCTGATGAGCAACGCTTTTTCCCGAGTGAAGTGGCGTTGGAGGAACATAATGAACAGTTTAAATCAGCAAGTTGAAATTGCAACAAATTACTTCATAAATGGATTATTCTTTTGAAGAAGGGCTTTACGACGAACTACTATCCATTGAAAAACATACTGCAATTCAAAATAAGGAGCTTCTTAGCGAGATTAAGAATGTGGATTCTGCAGAATTTTCAACGTATGCCGGCAGTTATATTGAAACGTTATTAAAAGTAGTCATTGATAGCATAAATCAGAATGATCGAGTAGAAGAAGGACTCAAAATTTGCAACTCGATTATTAAAAAAATTGCTGAACATTCCGATTCTTTTAATCAAAATATCCTCGCCACAAACAAGCTGCTGTTTTCATTATTTCAAAAGAACAACTCTAAGTTCGAATTTGATGTGGATAAACCTCTGCATCCTGGTATCCCATTATCACAATCTGCTTTACTGGTCAATGCCAGAGATGAATTTAGAATTGGATCTGAACTCAAAAAAGAAATAAAAAGTGCAGATGGCATCGATTTAATTTGTTCATTTATTAAATGGTCTGGGCTGCGCCTCATTAAGGATGAGCTAAAAGAACGCATTCAGAAAGGTGTAGAAGTTCGTGTTATCACCACGGTATATATGGGAGCCAGTGATAAACGTGCGATCGATGAACTTCAAGAAATGGGAGCGACAGTCAAAGTTTCTTATGATACGCGACGCACGCGACTCCATGCTAAATCGTGGCTCTTCCATCGTGATAGTGGTTATAGCACCGGATATGTAGGCTCTTCAAATCTTTCCGCCAGCGCCCAGACAGAAGGTCTCGAATGGAATGTCCGAATTTCGAAGTCCGAGACACCCCATCTGATTGAAAAATTTGAAGCATCTTTCGAAAGCTACTGGAATAGTGAAGAATTTAGGATTTATGAACGTGGTGAAGAGGAGCAGGAAAAACTTAGTCAAGCACTTAGTAAGGAAACGCCAAGCGATGTCAACTTCACATACTTTGACATCACGCCATATCCTTTCCAAATTGAGATCCTTGAAAAGCTGGAACTTGAAAGAGACCTCAAAGACAACAATAGAAACTTAGTTGTAGCAGCAACCGGTACAGGAAAAACAGTTATCTCTGCTTTTGATTTCAAACGATATGCCAACACTCTTGTTGATCAACCGACACTTTTATTTGTAGCTCATCGTAAAGAAATCCTACAGCAGAGCCTTACCACTTTCAGGCAAGTTTTAAAAGACGCTAATTTTGGCGAATTACTTGTAGATAATTTTAGACCAAAAGATTGGAAGCATGTGTTTGCCTCCATTCAATCATTGCATTCTCAAGAGTATGATTTTGATCCCGATAAATATGATGTCATTATCATTGATGAGTTTCACCATGCAGAAGCAGGTACATACCGCAAGCTGTTAAATCACACCAATCCCAATTATTTACTTGGCCTTACCGCTACTCCTGAACGTTCCGACGGCGTAAATGTGATGGAATGGTTTGGTGGACAGGCATCTGCCGAACTTCGGGTTTGGGATGCTATTGAGAAAGGCCTGCTGTCTCCTTTT
>DATFLI010000393.1:0-10972 GCA_035267805.1 Balneolaceae bacterium
AACCACGAGAGTACTCCCCTTAAAGGGGAGACTTATGCAGGCCATTTCTTATATCGAACTCAGGTTAGGTAGCAAAAGAACTTCCGCAACCGCAGGTCTCCGTAGCATTGGGATTGTCGAATGTGAATCCACGCGCATCCAACCCATCCGGGTAATCAATAGAAATGCCTTTCAGATACATCAGGTGTTTGGGATCTACGATAATCTCGATTCCATGGCTCACGAGCACTTCATCATCTTCGGATTTATAGTCAAAGCCAAGCTTGTAGCTAAGTCCGGAACAACCTCCGCCCTCAACGGCAACTCGCAAGCATAGCGAATCCTCAAGGTCTTCATCCGACCTGATCTTGCGAACCTGCTTGGCAGCTCGCTCGGTAAGCTGAACCGGCGGACCTTCGAAAGAAACATCTTCCGGGGTATCCATCTGCTCTAACGGAGTAGCCGCTTGTTCTTGTGAGGTTTCCTCTTGCTCATCGTCAACAAGATCGGCGATTACAGAATCTAAATTTTCTTCTTCAACTGACATTACAATAAATCCTTAACATTATGACTCACATTTCTGTGAATACGTAAAATAATCAATATTATCCTTTCGAAACAGGTTTAGTATATCCGCCGTCACTAAATTTACAAGCGTACTTGAAGCCTTTGCTCGCGGAATATCCACTAAATCAGCAAATTTTTGAACAGTAATTTCACCGTATTCATTCAGATAGCGAAACAGTTTTTGTTCGTCTGGACCATACTCAAAGGTGACACCTTCGTCGGAATTCCGCTTCTTAATAATTTCAATAAGCTCTTTACTGGCTACCTTATTCTGATCTTTCTCGCGCATAAATACGATATCTTCCTTCTTGCCATGTACATAAATCGGCTTGTTATGCGCCTCCAGAACCTTAATAACAAGCAGGTCCCTATCGCCAAAATGCACGATCTCTATTTTGATATCCACTTTGGGATGGCACAGTTCGTTGGCCGCTTTGGCAAGTAAGAACTCCTCTTCCTGGTAGCCAAGCACTCCTACCAGGGATTTGTCATCATCTACCCCGATTAGCAGAGTCCCGCCCTTCGTATTTGCAAAAGCCGCGATTTCGCGGGCTATTTTGTATGCGGATGGGATCGTTCGCTTAAATTCAAGATAGGTGCCTTCTCCGGTTTGTGCGAGATTCTTCACATCCAGATAGTCCATCTGTGAAAGCGAGGCTGTGCTGTGATTGTTGGAATACATAGCCACTCTGTCTTGGGTTCAGTAAATAAACGAAGATAACAACAAGATATTAAGTCTCAATAAATAATCAGAATCCAAATTACTTGATGCTAATAATCCTTCCACGTGTTCTAACCATATATTATCCCCTTAATCTCTAAACTTATAGCCGGACTTTAAGTACCCGGAACAGGTGCAGGATAACGCGGCAATTAAATCACGATCTCTTCTTTCGGATTCCGTGTCATCAGATCATAGAGCATGTCTTTGGGGTCTTCCCCTTCAAAAAGCACACGGTAAACAGCTGCTGTAATAGGCATTTCCACGCCCAATTTTTTGCTCCATTCCCGAACCGAACGCGTTGTCTTAACGCCTTCAGCCACCATATTCATTTTCGATACAATATCATCCAGGCTTTTGCCCTTGCCTATATTGTATCCCACATAACGATTGCGGCTATACTCACTGGTACAAGTCACTATCAGGTCGCCCATTCCGGCCAGGCCCGAAAACGTATCCTGCGATGCTCCCAATTGCATTCCCAGCCGCTTCATTTCGTGAAGTCCGCGTGTCATCAGGGCTGCTTTCGCATTATCGCCCAGTTGGGAACCGTCAATAATACCCGCTGCGATAGCCATAATGTTTTTAACGGCACCACCGATTTCCACCCCAATAATATCGTAATTCCGGTACACACGAAACATAGGCGTCAAAAATGTATCCTGTATGATCTGCGTTGTTCGCTTGGAATATGAACTGGCCACTACAGTCGTAGGCTTGAACTTGCAAACTTCTTCCGCGTGGCTTGGCCCGGAAATCACCCCGATATGATCATCAATAATAGTGCCCTCCAACACTTCGCCCAGCACCTGCGACATTGTTTGGAAAGTGTCATTCTCAATCCCCTTGGCTACACTGACAACAATCTCATCCCCATTAAAATAGGGCTTAAGCTTGGTGGCTACTTCCCGCATCACATGAGAAGGCGTGGCAAAAACCACCATATCGGGATTGTTAAGGCATTCGCTTAAATCGGTATAACATACAATCGCATCCGGCAAGGTAACGTCCGAAATATATGCGGGATTTCGGTGTTGCTTGTTGATACCGTAGGCTATTTCGGCTTCTCGTGCCCAAAGCTGTACTTTATTACCGGCGCGAGCCAAAACAACCGACAACGCGGTGCCAAAGCTACCCGCTCCAATGATGGTTATTCTCTTCACTATACTATGATTGCGGTTTCTTGTCTTTGTTCAGCCATCCTACAGCCGGTTTAAACGAGCTTACCTTGTTCTCTGTTCCGTTCAAAAGTCGCTTAATGTTGCCCCGGTGTTTTATGATGATACCGATACCAGCCAAGGCCCCAAAAATTAAAATGCTGCCGTCCAGATTCCAGCCAAAGGCATATCGCAGCATCACCAATACCAACGGGTAGATAAATGCTGCCACCAGCGAAGCCAGCGACACATAATGGCTCACTAACATCACCACAAGAAAGACGCCGGCGGTAATGCCAACGGATACCGGCTCAATACCGCACAGCATACCTGCGGCCGTTGCCATGCCTTTACCCCCCTCAAAGTTGGCATACAGGGGAAACATGTGACCAATGATAGCTACGATACCACAAACAATTTTGAGGAAAGGGTGTACATCCCAGAATTCGAATAAACTTACGGGACCGGATCCGATATGATAGGCAAGCTGACTAATCCAAAATGAGCTACAATATCCCTTGAAAAAATCAATAGCCAGAACAACAACACCGGGCTTCCAGCCTAAAAGGCGGAAAGTGTTCGTAGCCCCGGCATTGCCGCTGCCGTGCTGGCGGATATCTACCCCTTTGAATAGCTTGCCTACCCATATTGAAGAAGGAATAGACCCTACCAGGTAACTCAATAGTATGACAACACCAAGTGATAGCATAGAAATAGTTTAGTTACGAAATGCTGTTCCGCTGAAATATAAAAGATCAGAGATAAATCTCGAGGAAAATTTCTTTTAGACCGTAAAGGGTCTAAACATGCTTTTCTGCATGGTAGGAAGATCGAACCAGCGGGCCGCTTTCTACATGTTCAATACCCAGTTCTTCGCCAATTTCTTTGTATTCAGCAAACTGATCGGGATGAACCCATTCTTCAACCGGTTGGTGCATCTTGGTGGGTTGCATGTATTGACCGATTGTTAACACATCTACCCCATGGTCAACGCAGTCTTTCATGAGTTCTATAACTTGTTCGCGTTTTTCTCCAAACCCAACCATGATACCGGTCTTTGTTCTTAGCCCCTGATCCTTGCAACGCTTCAACAGCTCAAGGGAGCGCTCATATTTAGCCTGGGGACGAATGGTGCGATACAAATCCGGCACAGTTTCCAGATTGTGACTTAACACATCGGGAGGCGTATCAATTACTATTTGAAGAGCATCCCAGACGCCCCGGAAATCGGGTATCAAGGATTCGATGGTTACATTATCGATAGCCTCGCGCAGCTGTCGGTGACATTCGGCAAAAATAGGTGCTCCCCCGTCATCACGTTCATCTCGGTTTACGGATGTGAGAACCACATGCTTGAGCCCCATTTTTGCGGCCGCATCGGTCACGCGTCGGGGCTCGTCCCAGTCAAGTCCCTGTACGGGACGGCCCGTCTTGACAGCACAGAATGAGCATGACCGGGTGCAAACATCCCCGAGAATCATAAAGGTAGCGGTTCCATTACCCCAGCATTCGCCCATGTTCGGGCAGCGGGCTTCGGAACAAACCGTATTCAGGGAATTCTTCTGAATCGTATCCGCAACTTCTTTGAATTTTTCACCCGACGGCAATTTGACCCGAAGCCAGTCGGGACGGCGCTTGGTTTGTTCGTTTCTATCGACAACGTTGAGTTCTTTAATCATGAAACTAAAATCAAAATATTAATGGGGTGCTTCCTGCGAATCAGTTCTTTTAAGATACGAAAATTGCTCGTCCAGTTCAGGCAGTGAATCAACCTTTTTGATGCTTATATCAAATACTTCCTCAAAATGATTTACCAAGTGTTCTTTAACGTCTGTTTCGTCAACTTCGTGCCCGAGCAGCGCCTGTAAACTCGTCACTTCTTTATCAGTGATACCGCACGGAATGATATTATCGAAGTAACTCAAATCGGCATTGATATTGAAAGCGAAACCATGCATCGTCACCCAGCGAGAGCAGCGAATGCCCATTGCACAGATCTTTTGTTCACCAACCCAAACACCGGTCAGCCCCTCGATACGTCCCGCTTCAATACCATAATCACCGCAGGTGCGAATGATTACTTCTTCGAGGTCGCGCAGGTATTTGTGAATATCCGTGAAGTGGCGCCCCAGGTCAAAAATAGGATAGCCCACGATTTGTCCGGGACCATGATAGGTAATGTCCCCTCCACGATCTATCTCGATGAATTCGGCATCGATTTCAGCAAGTTCGCCCAAACCTTTAAGCAGATGAGCCTTATCCCCGCTTTTGCCCAGCGTGTACACATGGGGATGCTCTACAAACAACAAAACATCGTTGCTTTCTTCGCCGGGTTTATAGAGCGTTTGCTCCTTGCGTCGCTTCAGCTTTTCATCCACCAAACGCTGTTGTATAGCAGCTTGCAAGTCCCAAACCGGACGGTAAGGCGCATGCCCCAGATCGTATAAATCAACCGTTATCATATCAAAAAGATTATCTCGCAGAGCCGCAAAGGCGCAGTATTACAAATTATTTACAATACGTTTTATGCCGTTCTTAATCAGCTTCTCATTGAAATTGATCAAAAGACCTAATTTTAAGTCCGTCAAATTCAAATAGGTTAAACCTGCTTGTAATGTACGCCCGCCAAATTTTCTACTGACTTCAATTCAACAAGAACTTTATCCTCAACGATTAGATCCGAACGAAAGCCCAACTCCATTTCCAGACTATTCCAGATAACAGGTATAGCTTTCTACCGCTAATCGCTTTTTTCGTAATTCATAGAACAATATTTCTTCATAAACCGATTCTAAGACCAGGACCTAATTTTGTATGTATTTTATAGCAAATATCTACAATTATACCTGAAATACGGTTTTCCGGTTTCATACTTTAGCTCTCTTGACTTATTTCTTCTTCTCATGGTTTATAAAAGAATTATCTCCGCGGCTTTGCGACTCTGCGAGAATCAATTAGGCTTTCTGCTTTTTCTTTTTCGGCTGCGTACCGAGATGTACCCCTTCACCGTAAGCTTCGGCAGCAGCTTCCATGACTGCTTCGGACATCGTTGGGTGCGGATGTACCGCGCTAATAATTTCGTGTCCGGTGGTTTCCAGATCGCGGGCAACCACCACTTCGGCAATCAATTCCGTGACATGGGCGCCAATCATATGGCATCCCAGCCATTCCCCGTATTTTTCGTCGAAGACTACTTTTACGAAACCTTCTTCGTGTCCGAGTCCCGTAGCCTTACCGCTGGCCGAAAATGGGAACTTCCCGACTTTGATATCATAGCCTTCATCCTTGGCTTGTTGTTCGGTATATCCCACCGATGCCACCTGCGGTTCACAGTAGGTACAGCCGGGAATGTTATTGTAATTAATGGGCAGAGGATCTTCACCTGCCAGCTTCTCCACGCAAACAATACCTTCATGTGAAGCCTTATGAGCCAGCCACGGGGCCCCGATTACGTCACCGATAGCGTAAACGCCGTCAACATTCGTCTTGTATGTATCTCGGTCCACTTTAATTTGACCTTTTTCATATTCAACACCGATTTCATCAAGACCGATACCATCTACATTACCGGCCACTCCAACGGCAGACAGCACTACGTCGGCTTCAACAGTTTCTTTCTTATCTCCCGTCTTGATAGTTACCTTCACCCCATCGCCTTTTTTCTCCACTTTTTCGACGGTGCTTCCGGTTCGGACATCAATACCTTTTTTCTTGTAGATTTTGCCCAGCTCCTTACCGATATCTTTATCTTCGATCGGAACCAGCGTATCCTGGAGCTCAACGAGCGTTACTTCGGTACCAATTGTATTGTAGAAATAGGCAAACTCAACGCCAATAGCTCCGGCACCAATCACAACAAGCTTTTCCGGCTGCTCATCCAGTTGCATGGCTCGCTCGGAATCAATCACCATTTTACCGTCAATTGGGATATTGGGCAATTCGCGTGGATGCGCGCCGGTGGCGATAATAAAATTCTTGGCTTTGACCTGCTCTTTGGTCTTATCCTTCTCGTTAACCACCTTAATCTGATCTTTTGATTCAAAGACCCCCTTGCCTTCGAAAACCTCGATTTTGTTAGCCTTCATCAGAAACTGCACGCCCTTGCTCATTTTATTGGCCACGTTACGGCTGCGCTTGACCATTCCCCCAAAATCAGCGGAATAATCTTTCACATTTATGCCATAATCGCCGGCATGCTCAATGCTTTCAAACACTTCCGCAGAACGGAGCAGAGCTTTCGTGGGTATGCACCCAATATTCAGGCAGACACCTCCGAGATGACGTTTTTCTACAATTGCTGTTTTGAAACCGAGTTGGGATGCTCGAATCGCAGCCACATAACCACCGGGACCGGATCCGATTACGCACACGTCAAATTCTTTAGCCATGATAAATATATATTTGGTTAAGTTATTAAATTCCTGATTTCTTGATTTAGCTCCATTAGATGGCTGTATTATTGCTTAAACACAACGAAAGCAATTATTAATTCAGCCAATCGGGAAATCAATAAATCAACAATTTTAGAGCGCTCTAATTTAAGGATTCTAGATGAGAGATATAAACCCACTGGTTTATAAAATTTTCTTTTGTATCTCTGGCATCTTTAATAAAAGCCCTTTTTCATAAAACGAAGCGGTGGATCGCCCTCCTCAAATCCAAATCGCTCGTAGAGTTTACGTGCCGAGTGATTGTCATCCCGGACTTCAATCGTAAGTTGACAACAATCCATTTGTCTCGCTCTCTTTTGTATAGCTTGTAAAAGCCGATCTCCTATACCAAGACCGCGTTCTTCACTTATCACAAATAAATCATGAATATTGATTGCCTTCCGCGCATCAAAAGTTGAAAAAGAGGTGAGACAGGTTGCTAATCCTACGGGACCTTTATCCTTATAAGCCAAAAAGGTAGCGGCCCCCGGTAATTCCTGAAGCTTAAGGCATAATAAGTTTTTCACGTCGATCGGAAGCGGATCTTCAAGTCCCATCGGATCACGGGCATACTGATCCATCAAAAAGAGAAAATCCTTAGACTGACGTTCATCCTTGTAATCCATTTCTACAACTTGAACTCCCTGATTCATATAGTAATTAATTTAATGAGTTTGAGGCTAGCTTTTTAAAGAATATCCTAAAATGATTGGTAAAAAGCCTCCTGACATTACCCCGGATAAGGGGAGGACTTTTATTGCGATTTCAAATTATCTGTCTTTCTTCAAAAAACGGATCACAAGCAGCCATCCTCAATTAGATTTAAGAAAATAATTAGATTTAAGAAAATGGATTTCTGACAATCTCAGCGCCTATTTTCGAAAAACGTTTTGCCAGTCTTTCAGGCTCTATCATCTCGAAATCCTCAAATTCAAATCCCGGGGCAACGGTGCAACCCACCAAAGAATACTCTCCCCGGCTATAGGCCCGCTGCCAACAGTTTTTTTGGACAACGCCCTGGAATTCAGCCTCCGTATCCAGCTTATCATGCAACAGAAGCTGACTAAAGTTACCATCCGCATCAATAATCTCCAGAACCAGCGGGGCCCCCGTGTAAAAGTGCCAGAGCTCATCAGAGTTTACGCGATGCCAGTCGGTACAAACACCATACGGAATCAAAAAATATATTCCGGTAGCAGCATGTCTGGTTTGTGAATTCTCTCGTTGTATCTTTTCGGTGCTTCGATAGATCTCCCGATAGTATCCGCCTTCGGGATGAAGGGATAGATTTAAATGATTAATAATTTTTTGTATATCCACTTTTGGAGTCAAATAAATATTTATTGGAACAAATTAGATATAAAAATGTTTTTATGGTGCATATTACCCTTAATAAACAAAAATCATTCATGAATTTGATAAAACGTTACACATTACTTTGTATCAGTATATTATTTTTAGGATTTCTTGTAAGTGCATGCGGTACCGGACCGAATGATTCTAAACCTCTTGGGGTATTCTCGAGCTCTGCTGCCCCGGGCGATTCTGCTCACGCCTATTTAAGCAGTGATCAATTTAACCAATTAAATCTGGAAATTGATTATATGCCGGGGTATAAACCCAACTCGGATGCATTGGATAGCCTTAAAACTTTTTTGCAACGAAGACTTCATAAGTCAATTATTAATATCGAAACTCCCACTCAAATTCCATCGGGAGGTAAGGACTCGTATAGTGCACAGGATATTATTAATATCGAACAACAAAACCGCGATCACTATACAACACTTCAAAAAGCGGGGAGCGATACATTATGGGTCTATTTTTCAATACTGGACGGGAAATTTGCGACTCAAAATAATGTGCTCGGGTTAACTTACCTGAATACTTCTATGACTTTCTTTGGTCCGACGATTTTTAATAACAGCGGTGGCATTGGCCAGGTTAGTCGCACCAAGCTGGAAGGCACGGTTTTCGATCACGAATTTGGGCATAACATGGGTTTGGTAGCCAATGGCAGTCCGATGCAACAGGATCACCAAGATGCCGGCCATGGACATCATTGCAATAATCAAAACTGTCTGATGTATTATTCTGTTGAGACCACAGATTATACCTCAGTACTGATAAATAGTCCTATCCCGGATCTGGATGCCAATTGTATTGCCGACCTGCAGGCCAACGGCGGCAAGTAATGTAATAGTCGTGAGGCTTGAGTAGTGAGAGAACACTCATAACTCACTACTCAATACTCATGACTGACTATTTCAATATTTCCACATCTGTGTATCAGCACCTTCAGGGGCATGTTCGGTAATATGGCGAGCCATCATCTTCAGTAATTCGCCTGTCTTTACCGGCTGCCAGCCATGCCCTTTCATAGGACGGCCGAACTCAAAGGTACCCTCGTAGTGGGGATCTTTCGTCTGCTTCAAAAAGTCACGAAACTTATAAACCCCCAGGTTTAAGTAGAAATTATCGGCATCCCCGACATACACATGAATTTTATCTTTTAATTTGGGGCCAACTTCCGACCAATGTTGCTTTAGATAAGCGGTGAGATCGAAACCGTGCTCACGAGCATATGCCACGGCATTACTATCGATCTTGCCCGTCTTTTTATTCCAGAGCGGCACGGGATACCCGTCTTTGCCGACGGGACCAAATACAGCATCAAAAATATTAAACTGCTGCCCCGAGCGGCTGTGTGTACCCAACACGGCTTCCATCTGACTCATATCCTTAACAGTACGCACCGGCTGGCCTTCATTATCGCGCATCATAAACCGCTTCGTCGGCTGCCATTCGGCATTACCGCCTATCGGACTACGATAGGGAGCCATGGAAATTTCAGGGGCATAAAATGCATTTTCATCGTTATACAAATCAATAAGCTGGAACCGGTGGAAGTCAAGCGGATCCGGGTAGAGCGTCCACGTGCCGCCAAAAAAATCGGGATGATAAAGTTGCAGTGCCAGCGATTCCCATCCGCCGGTCGACCCCCCTGTGAGTACACGGGCATAAGGTTTAGAAATGATGCGATAATGGCTTTCGATGTACGGAATAAGCTCCTTCATGACGGCATCCCCATAAGGACCATTATTTGCAGAGTTTACTGCATAAGAATCATCATAATATGGCGTAGGATGCTGGAAAGTAACCGCAATCATTCGCGGGAAATTGGCTCCATTATATTCCTGCTGAAATTCGTAACCGGTTTCGCGATTGTAATTATCCAATCGGGCGCGCATCGCATCTGAAATGTTAGATTTCTTTGTCGTGAACCCAAACGGTGCCCGCAGACTGAAATGTCCCTGGTCATAAACCACCGGGTACTGTGTATCGGGATGGGAATCGTAACCTTTCGGAAGTAGAATGGTCGCTCCCAGGTACATCGGGTGACCCCAGAACTTTGTAAGTAATTCGCTCTTAATTTTGATATGCTTCACCTGCTTGGTATCTGCCGGCAAATCGATGGAAGGCAATACGCTGTCCATATTCACCGAGAATGTCTGATCTTTGGACGGATCGAATTGAATTTGTTTCACCTTGCTGATTAGATTACCCGGGGATCGATTGAAATGCTGGCCTTCCCAGTGATCCATCGGCAACCATACATCGTGTCCATCCGCACGGTGGAAATGTGTATATACATTCATCACAGCCTGTACATAATAATTACCGGCAGGAAGATCCCGAATATTATTAACCGGATATCCCAACTGTGTGGTATCTATTACGGCCGATTCTCCCGGCTGTAACTGGCTGACATCCTTTCCCCAAAAAGGAGCGCTTAAAAAATACGATCCCGCCTGGTAGCGCGGCTCCGGCTGCTTATGCCTTGACAAGACCAATATGACGCGACCTGTTATGGGCTCTTCATGAGCTTTTTTGGTGAAGGTAATTTTAAAGGAATGGTTAGCACTTTCCTGGGCATACGAATTGGAAAAAAGCCCGAAAAATGCCAATAAAATAATAATATAATGCTGCGTTGATCCCGACCGTTTCATAATCCTTTGTTTAATTTTAGTTGCAAGGCTCAAATAATCAAAAATGAATGTAATTAAGAAAGTTGAACCTTCCCAAAAATAGTCATGGTATGTGCGTCTTGAGTCGCG
>DATFLI010000394.1:0-3936 GCA_035267805.1 Balneolaceae bacterium
ATACTATATTTCAACAGGGTTTAACCAGCGTAAGGGATATATAAGAGGTAACCAACTTGAAAAATATTCTGCTCGCATAAAGGTTAACCACAAAATTAGTGATAAGCTACAGGTAGGTTTAAATATTGCTCCCACTTATAGCCGAAACTTTAAGCGTTCAGAGCGTAACCAAGTGGATGCACCAATAACCTTTGCAGCGCTCGAATATCCAAATATGAAGGCCAGAAATGATCAGGGCGAGCCTAATTTAAGTGTTGCTCCTAATCCTGTTGTCGCTTTTACTGGTACTCCGCTTTCGAACTTGCAGGGTACAGAGATACAAGAGGATTTTGCTCAAACCATTTTGGCTGGAAATCTATCTTGGGATATTTTACCTCAACTCGAATTTAAATCCGATATTTCGGTTGAATTATTTCAGTTAACAACCGATGAAAAACGTAGTGATATCACTACAGATGGATATGGGGTCGGTACCGGCTTAAATCTAAGTCAGAAGCATGTCAACTATAACTTCAACTCAACGTTGACTTATTCAAATGATTTTGGCAATAACAGCCTGAAGGCTATGATAGGTACCTCGATTGAGCGTAATCAAGCAAATAATTTTAGTGTTTCGGGAAATGGATTTGCCAGTAATAAATTGAAAACGTTGAATAGTGCTGCGAGTATTACAGGAGGAGGGGCTTCTATAAGTTCCTATGCATTTGAAGGATACTTCTCTAGGTTTACCTATTCATATAAAGACAAGTACCTGTTGACGCTTAATGGACGTGTTGACGGTTCTTCCCGTTTTGGGGCTGATCATCGATACGGTTTCTTCCCCGCAGCCTCTGTGGGTTGGGTCGTTTCTGATGAGGATTTTCTCAGCGGCAGTAGTGTACTGGATTATTTGAAAGTACGCGCCAGTTATGGTGTAACTGGTAATGCTGAAGGCATTGGAAACTATCCTTCCTTAGCCCTTGCCGGTGCCGGCGCAAATTACAGTGGAACGCCCGGTTTGTCGGTTGGTCAGTTACCGAATCCAGATTTGAAATGGGAGAAAGCTCGTCAATTGGATGTTGGTATCGACTATGGATTCTTTAGCAGTCGGGTTAGGGGGTCTTTGAATTATTATCGGAAGGTTACTTCTGACTTGCTCTTGAATCGTCCAATTTCTGCTGTAAATGGTTTTACTTCATATACGCAGAATGAAGGTAAGATGAGGAATGCAGGTCTTGAGTTTTCTATAACGGCTGATATTTTCCAGGGGCCTTTCCAATGGACGTCTTCATTTAATATATCTGGTAACCGTAATAAAGTATTGTCTTTAATTAATGGCAAAGATATTACTGCTGGAGAGCAGATAGTAAGAGAAGGTGAACCTTTAGGATCATTCTTCCTGCGTGAATTTGCTGGGGCGAACCCAGATAACGGTTTGGCTGTGTGGTATTTAAATCGAAAGCCCAAACAAGCTGAACTTAATAGCGGTGACGTCTTCAAAAACAAATCTCGGTTTGGAGATCGTTATGTAACCACCAATTATGGATTGGCTGATCGAATAATTGCTGGAAATCCTTTCCCTGATTTCTTCGGAGGTTTCCGAAACAATTTCAGGTATAAAGGGTTTGATCTCGGTATTTTCTTCCAGTATAACATAGGTAACAAAATTTATCGAGCTGATGGCGAATTTACTGATACGAACTTGTCCTCAATATTCAATCAGTCAACCAGGCAGCTAGATTACTGGAAGAAGAAAGGAGATGTCACGGATGTTCCAAAACCAATTTTATTTACTTCCAATGGTAGTCAAACCAGCACGCGTTATCTCGAAAATGGTTCTTATGTACGATTAAAAAATCTAACGTTTGGCTATACGCTGCCAACAAGTTTTACCAGGGATTATACGGTAAGATTTTACGTGCAGGGAACCAACCTGTTAACATTTACCGCATCCGATTTTCACGGTATGGATCCTGAGGTTACTACTGCTCCAAGTAACAATATCAATCAGGGCAATATTTTCTTTGCTCCTGCTCAGGCTAAGACATTCCAAGCTGGAATTGACTTCAAATTTTAATTATAAGTTTATAGGATATTGATTATGAAACGACTAAGTATAATAGTATTGTCGTTGGTGGTCATGTTAGGTGCCTGTGATATTCTGAGTAATCAGGAGCCTCGACAGTCTTTGCCACTAAAGGATTTATACAATAGTACAGATGGGCTCGAAAATGCTCTTACTGGAGCTTACAATGATGCCCAAAGCGGAAATGCCATGGGATCTTCAATTCCATTATTTGGAGATTTAATGGCTGATAACACTTCATGGTCTGGTTCTTTTGAACAATGGCAGCAAATTGCCAGTCACCGGATGAACTTTGGTAATTCCCAAGTTGAAGCGGTATGGAACCAAACTTATCAGGTTATTAATGATGCTAATCTGATAATCGAAGCAGTGGACAAGGGGAATATTAACGATCCTGATTTTTCCAAGAAAAAGGATCAAATAAAAGGTGAAGCTCTATTCATTCGTGCTATGATGCACTTCGAGGCGGTGCGTTTTTGGGCTAAACCATGGGGTTATACCTCCGACAACTCTCATGTAGGAGTTCCTCTTATTACCAAAGGGACCGATAGTCCTACGAAGTTTACTAATGGTACCAGGGCTACGGTTGCAGAGGTTTATCAACAGGTAATTTCTGATCTTCAGCAGTCCATCAATTTACTTTCTGGCTATACGGCCGGTAATGCAGGTCGCGCCAATCAATGGAATGTGCGGGCATATCTTGCACGTGTATATGCCCAACAGCACAATTATTCAAAGGTACTGTCTCTGACTCAGGAGATCATGAATTCAAACCAGTATAGCTTGGAAGGAGCTCCTCAGAATTACTTCTTTACTCCTGCGGAAGAAACCTCCAGCGAAGCGGTACTGGATATCGTGAATACGGATCAAGACAATCCGGGAGTAAATAATTCACTTTCAACGTTTTACGCTCCTACGGATGTCGGAGGCCGTGGAGACATTCAGGTTACAACTGATTACATGAATGCATTAGCAGCAGCCACTCCTCCGTCTCAGGAGAATTCTTTGCCTCCAGGTTATACGTTTGAGGATTTACGTAACACCCAGCTCATTGACCAACAGAATCAAGCAACATTAAAATATAATGACGGTACTAATACAGCTGATAATGCTGCCATTATTCGTTATCCTGGGGTATTGTTGCTTAGAGCAGAAGCACTTGCAGAGACAGCTTCGGGATATCCTTCTTCACAATCAAATGAAGCAATTGATTTACTGAACAAAGTCCATCTGCGTTCAATACGGGTATATAACGCTAACGGTGGACCTCAGGATGCCTCTCAGTACTTTTCATATAACTCATCAGACTTCAGTTCGAATGCTGATTTGTTGGATGCTATTCACCTTGAACGACGTGCTGAACTTGCTTTTGAAGGTGAACGTAAGCATGACTTAGTTCGATGGGGGATGGATGTACCTTCAGGTACTAGCAGTGATGTCGCTGCTCCAGATGCGAATCAGTTAATCTGGCCCATCCCGCAGGGCGAACTTGATGCCAACCCGGATATCCAACAAAATCCTGGTTATGGCGGAGGTAGCTGATTTCCATTAATCTCAAAACACAAAAAAGCCGGCTCATTAAGTTGAGCCGGCTTTTTTATGTTGGTTTGAGGATTGGAAATAAGATTTAATTCTCTGTCATCTCGAATAGATCCTGATTGTAGTCGGGAGAAATCTCAAATAGTTTCAGTGATTATGCGTTTTTAACAACTTTAACTGGTATTATGAGAACTTGTCTGCCCAACGGCGTGATCCTTCACCCGACCCGCCGGGATTTAAGATGACTTATGGGGTTTTGCAAAGCCTCCTTTGATTATTTCTGATAAGTTGACAGGATCTTTTGCAAATTCTCATCGGAGACCGAAAGCATG
>DATFLI010000395.1:0-6514 GCA_035267805.1 Balneolaceae bacterium
AGTACTTCTTTTTAATGGCCTTTCCGGTGCTTCGATACTTTGATTTCCGATTCTCTGTAAAACGAATATAGATAGGAATAGTGCCGTCCTCTCTCTTTCGTCTTTTGAGCAAAGTAAGATTGATTGTAAGGGCCATAACAATGAGTAGGTTAATCAGTTGTTTGTAACACTCCCTCTAATGTTACAAACATTTAGTGAATTATTCTACCCGTATTATTTTACATTCACTACAATAATGTTAGTTTAAAGCTTATAAATGGCATTTGATTCTTTAGCTCAATAATGGTTAAAACAATATTCAAGTTCAGTATCACCCACTTGAATTTCTGCAAGCAGACAGCTTCCGGAGATTTTTCAGCATTCTGTAAAAAGCACTTCTCCAGTAGTAAAGAATCATATCCCTTTTTGCTTTCAGCTGGTTGTAAGGTTTTGTATTTTGGGGCTTATCACAAAACGGCAAATGAATAGAATAAATGGCTCAGCGCAGAGAAGCACGAGAAGCAGTTTTACAGGCCCTATATGCCAACGAGATCGGAAAAGGTGAGTGGAAACACACCATAAACACCGTTATCAAATCCCAGTTTAGCGACGATAAGGAAACGTTTAAATTCGCAGAACGGTTGTTTCTCAAAGTTGTTAACAAACAGCAAGATCTGGATGAAGTTATTCAATCCCACATAAAGAACTGGCGTATTGATCGCCTTACAACGGTTGATCGGCTGATATTGCGTCTGGCTATTGCGGAATTTTTGTTTTTCGAAGACATCCCCACCAAGGTAACGATCAACGAAGCTATCGAGATTGCAAAAAAATATTCGACTAAAAAATCCGGTAATTTCGTCAACGGTATCCTTGATTCTGCACTTGAGCAGCTTCTAAATGACGGACGCATACAAAAGAAAGGCCGGGGACTTATTGAATCTTCTCTCAATTCATAGACTATTTGCACAGTGAGCGATCAACAATTTATAGCTATTGGCGATATCCACGGGTGTTACAAATCTATGGAAGCCATCCTTGAGAAATTGAAACCATATGACGATCGGCAATTGGTTTTTGTCGGCGATTACATTGATCGGGGACCTGATTCCAAGAAAGTCATTGAACGGCTAATTGCGTTGGGTAAAGAGGTTGATGCCGTATTTTTGAGAGGCAACCACGAGCAGATGATGCTGGATGCTATCTACAAGGGAAATTTTAATCTTTGGATGATGAACGGCGGGCGTTCAACCCTGCGATCCTATAATATGGGCATGCATTCCCTGGATTTTCCGGAAGAGCACCTCGAATTTTTAAACAATACGAAATTATATTACGAGACCGAGGATTACTTTTTCGTTCATGCGGGACTATCGCCGGCCAAAACGATCGAAGAGAGCTTAGGGGATGAACAAGAAATGAAAGAGTTTCTTTGGGAGCGTTCGCATTTAAATGCCTATGAGACCCCGTGGGAAAAGACCGTTGTTTTTGGACATACGCCGCGGCCAAATCCCCTCAAGAAAGAACATATGCTGGGCATTGACACCGGTTGTGTTTACGAACGTGCGGGATATGGAAAACTTACGGCCGTAAAATTGCCTGAAGTGGAATTTATTCAGCAAGTATGCCTCGACCGATAATCGAAATCAGATCCTTTTTAAAATTTATAATTATTTTTAAAACATGAGTTTACGTTGTGGAATTGTAGGACTGCCGAATGTTGGTAAGTCGACCCTTTTTAATGCATTGAGTGATGCCGGCGCGGATGCTGCCAATTTTCCATTTTGTACGATTGATCCTAATATCGGGGTTGTTCCGGTACCCGACAAACGACTGGATGAGCTACACGAAATTGTGGAATCCAAGCAAAAGATTCCGACTAGCGTAGAGTTTGTTGACATTGCAGGCCTCGTGAAGGGGGCTTCAGAAGGCAAGGGGAAGGGGAATGCTTTTTTATCTCATATACGTGAGGTGGATCTGATTGTACATGTCGTGCGTTGCTTTGATGATGAAAATGTCATACACGTAGAGGGTGATGTAAATCCTACGCGCGATGTACATATTATTGAAGATGAGCTTATTCTCAAAGATTTGGAATCGGTTGAGAAGAAGGTTGAAAATTTGAAGCGTGAGGCTAAGAGCGGAAAAAAAGAAGACATTAAGAAACTGGAAACGGTCGAACGTTTAAAAGAACACCTTGAAAACGGTAATGCCGCCCGAACTTTTGAAGCAGATGAAGAAGAACGCAGAATCTACCGTGAGCTTTTTCTTTTATCCGACAAACCGGTATTGTATGCATGTAATGTATCGGAAGACGATATTGATACGGGCAACAAGTGGGTGGATGAAGTCAAAGAAATTGCCGCCCGTTTTGATGATGAGGTGGTAACTTTTTGCGCCAAGATTGAAGAGGAAATTGCTGAGCTTGACGACGAAGAAAAAGAACTCTTCTTAGCTGAACTAGGCGTTGAAAGCGGTGGTTTAGAGCGACTGATTCGCGCCGCTTATAAAGAACTTGGTCTTATTACTTATTTTACCGCCGGCCCCAAAGAAACGCGTGCCTGGACGGTTCGCAAGGGAGCCAAAGCGCCGGAAGCCGCCGGAGTAATTCACAGCGATTTTGAGCGCGGTTTTATTCGGGCCGAGACCGTTAGCTTTGAAACCTACAGAGAATTGGGGTCCGAAAAAGCGGTCAAGGATGCGGGTAAGATGCGTCAGGAAGGAAAGGATTACATCGTTCAGGATGGCGATGTTATGCTGTTTCGTTTTAATGTGTAGCTTTAGTTCTACGGTAAGACAAGGAACATTACCTTGGATAGAGTCTGCGGCCGGAAAATGCTACCGGGAAATCAATAAATGAATAGGATGAATGCTAAGGTTGATGAATATTTAAATAAAGTCGGCAAATGGCAGCAGGAAATGGAGGAATTGCGCCGGATCGTTCTTGACTGCGGACTGAATGAAGCATTTAAGTGGGGCAAGCCTTGTTACACATTTCAGGAAAGCAACATCGTCATAATCCAGGGATTTAAAGACTCCTGTGCGCTGATGTTTTTTAAAGGGGTGCTATTAGACGATGCGGATGATATTCTGGAGAAGCCCGGTGAAAATTCGAGGATATCTCGACGTATCCCGTTCACCGGAGTGCAGGAAATTGTTGAAATGGAATCCAGCCTTAAATCCTATATTTACGAGGCAATTGAAGCGGAAAGAGCCGGTTTGGAAGTAAATCTAGAGAAAAATCCGGAACCTGTACCCGAGGAATTTCAGAAAAAATTGGATGAAAATCCTGCTTTAAAACAAGCTTTTGAAGCTCTTACACCCGGTCGGCAGAGAGCATATATTCTTCATTTTTCCGGGGCCAAACAATCCAAAACCCGAGAAAGAAGGGTTAAGAAATATATTCCCAAAATTCTGGAAGGAAAGGGATTACAGGACCGCTAACCAATGGGCATGTTTCCTGATGATTTTATAGAATATTTTATCCTTGAAATTATATGAAGGATGGTTCGGGATTATCAATTACCGGGATGATTCTCTTTCAAACTGTCGATCTTGGCTTTTTTCTGTTCACCGGGCTTAATTATCGAAAAGGTTGTGGTATCGGAAGGAACATCGGTAGGATTTATCCGGTCATGAACAACCCAGGCTTCCGGGTAATTTCGTTTGACTAATTTAGTAAAATCGTCAGCCATATTTCTTTTATGGAAGTCTCCGACATGTACCTTATAAAAGGGCTGTTTAAAGAAAACATATGTTCGGGCATTATACCCTGCAATAGTCGTATCAGCCCACATTTTGAATTGGTTGGCTACCGAATCTGCCCGATCGACATCTCGTGTAGAAATGATTTGAATCCGATATCCGTCAAAAGGATCGTTGTTAATTGATTCATTGCTTGATTTCTTTTTAAGAAAAGCCTCGGGCATATCCTGGCGCTGAGTGGCATAGAGGTCGCTTAGTTTACTCCGATTGTCATTGAGCATTCGTTGTAAGTCCGTAACGTTCTTTTGTTCAATCTGGGCAGAATCGCTCGCCATGGACGTTGAACTTTTTTTACGTGTCGTATTTTTTGACGTACTGCATCCCGTGCTGACTATAAGAATGAGCGCAAGAATGGGATATAAAAGAGTTCGGTATCTAATATTCATAAATTAAAGTCCGACTGGATGCCAAGTTGTTTTTGTTTCCTGAAAATCGGTAATATAATAGGGCGATTGAGCTTCTTCATCCAACCAATTCTCTACAGGTTTTCGGATGATTCGTTTTAGGTTTAAAGTGCCGTTTTCGTCAATTTGTTTCCTCGTTTCCTGATCCGTTTCCGGGTCGGTATAGAAAAATGCATTTACATCTTTGTGGGTGGTCATATGTTCCAACAGCTCGGATCGATAGCCGGTTAGAATATTGACTACGCCGCCCGGTACATCCGATGAATTAAGTACTTCTGCAAAGCTTATGGCGCTTAAGGGATACTTTTCCGAAGCGAGAACCACGCAGGTGTTGCCGCCTGTGATAACCGGTGCAATGACTGAAATCAATCCGAGAAGCGGTGATTCCCCGGGGGGCCAGATATTTACTACCCCCATCGGCTCGGGCATCGAAAAGTTAAAATGAGAGCTTGCAACAGGATTAATGCTACCGAAAACCTGCTGATATTTGTCTGACCAGCCGGCATAGTAAATTAACCTGTCAATTGCAGCTTCAACTTCGATCCTGGCTTGTTTCTTTTTGGTACCGATTGTTTCCAGCTCTTCCGTAAATTGCGCTTTACGGGTTTCAAGCATTTCGGCGATACGGTAGAGAATTTGTCCCCGGTTATAAGCCGAGCGACTGCTCCATCCGTCAACGGCATTCCTGGCTTCGACTACGGCATTGCGAAGGTCTTTACGCGTACATCGGCAGGCATTGGCAAGGATGTTTTCATCACCATCATAGACTTTATAGTACCGACCTGATTCCGTACGCGGAAAATTACCGCCAATGTACGTTTTATATGTTTTTAGTACTTCAATTCTGTCAGACATAATACTTGTTGTTAGTTAGCCGCGGATTTATATGGATTCAAAAAGGATAAATTGTTTATATCTGTGGAGAAACCTGGCCATGCTATTTTAAATTCACATAGGGATACAAACCGTGAAGCCCGCCTTCGCGACCTTCGCCACTTTCTTTATAGCCTCCAAAAGGCGATGTCGGATCGAATTTATTATAGGTATTCGCCCAGACGACTCCATTGCGGATTTTACTGCTCATTTTGAAAATCTTCGATCCTTTGTCCGTCCACACGCCTCCGGCTAAACCATAAGGGGTATTATTCGCCTTTGCGATGCCTTCTTCTGCCGTACGGAAGGTTTGGATCGTCAGAACGGGGCCAAAGATTTCTTCTTGTACTATCCGGTTCGACTGTGCCACATTCGTAAACAGGGTAGGGCGGCAAAAATATCCTACTTCGGGGATATCGCAGGAGCTTTGATACATCTCGGCACCTTCATTAACTCCGACTTCAAGATATTTGTTAATTTTCTCGAATTGTTGTTCGGAATTGATAGCCCCGATATCCGTATTTTTATCCAGTGGATCACCGACAATAAGTGTTTCCATGCGATCGCGCAGTTTCTGAACGACCTTATCGGCAATGCCTTCCTGCACAAACAGGCGGGATCCCGCGCAGCAGACGTGTCCCTGGTTAAAGAAAATAGCATTGATGATACCCTCTACGGCTTCGTTGATGGGGGCATCCTCAAAAATGATATTGGGACCTTTGCCGCCCAGTTCCAGCGTATATCTTTTATCGGTACCGGCAAGCGACTTTTTAATAATCTTTCCAACTTCGGTGGACCCCGTAAAGGCTATTTTGTCGACATCATCATGGTTCACAACTAGCGATCCGGTTTGTCCGGCTCCGGTTATGATATTGACTACACCATCAGGCAAGCCGGCATCCTGACAAAGTTCGGCAAATTTTAAAGCAGTCAAAGAGGTTGTCTCGGCAGGCTTAAGGACAACAGTGTTACCCGTTGCAAGGGCCGGAGCGATTTTCCAGGAAAGCATCAACAATGGAAAATTCCATGGTATGATCTGTCCGGCAACGCCAAGCGGTTCAGCTTTTTTCCCGGGGAAAGCATATGTGAGCTTATCGGCCCAGCCGGCATAATAGAAAAAGTGTGCTGCCGCAAGCGGGATATCAACATCGCGGGATTCTCGAATCGGCTTGCCTCCATCCATCGATTCGAGCACAGCGAATTCACGAGCCCGCTCCTGGATAAGGCGTGCCAGTCGGAAGATATATTTCCCACGTTCCTTGGCTTCCATTTCGGACCAGGGGCCTTCGAAAGCTTTTCGCGCTGCCTTAACTGCCTTATCAACATCTTGCTGGGTTGCTTCGGCAAAGGTGGTTAATTCTTTTTCGGTTGCCGGATTTACCGAGCTGAAATAGCGCTCTTTTTCCGGGGCTACAAATTCACCGCCGATGAAAAGCTCATACTGATCTTTGACTTCTGCGTGATCAGCACTTTCCGGGGCTTCATCGTATTCC
>DATFLI010000396.1:0-5027 GCA_035267805.1 Balneolaceae bacterium
GGGCAGGGCAAAAATAAATGCGCCCCATACAACAAAAAAAGAGAATAGTTGGATTAGTTTTTTATTCAAAAAAGATGAAGACGGTTTACAGGGTTCAAAAAAAACGGTTGCACGCTATATCATGCAACCGTTTTTTATCAAAATCTTATTGCATCAGAATTTACACATCATCGTAGTCAAATCCTTCGTCTTCTTCATTGTGGAAGAAGTCTTCTTTGCTGATATAATCCGGCCAGATATCTTCGATACCTTCATATACCACATCTTCTCCTTCTTGAATTTCTTCCAGTTCATACAAGTTATCGAGCACTTGTTGTTGCAGACCATTGCGTTCTGCCCACTCAATCAATTCTTCACGGGTTGCGGGAAACGGTGCATCATCTAGTGCTGCTGCTAATTCTACAGTCCAAATCATAAAAAATACTACTTATTTTGTTTTTTGAGTTCGAAGATAAATCTTAAAAAGTTCTTTCTTGTAACAATACATTAAATTCAAGCGAATTTTGAAGGAAAATGCAATAATTTTTTCCAATGAATTACTCAAAGGTCTAAAAAATTATTCTTATCTTACCGTTCTGAAATTATAAACCCAATTTAACGAGGATTATTATATGTTTGGAAGTTTTGGCGGCGGAGAAATCCTGATAATCATTTTGGTTATTCTCCTTTTCTTTGGAGCGAAACGAATTCCTGAGCTTGCCCGCGGTATCGGCCAGGGAATTAATGAATTTCGCAAAGCCTCTGACGAAATAAAAAAGGAATTGGAAAAAGGCGAGAAAGAAGGATTCGATTCTGAAAAGAAGCAGGAAGTCAAAGAAAAAAAGGAAGATTAACCAAAACCGATTTTATCATTGAGTTTTACAAATTTTAGCCGGATCCAACAAGCTCTCAAATCCGGTGAAGCAACGCTACCCGAAATTGTTAAGGAGTACCTCACAAATATCGACGAGTGTAATGGCGAAATAAATGCAGTCGTAAGTTATGATGCCGATGAGGCTCTCGATCAGGCCCGGAAAATTCAAAAACAAATCGAAACGGATTCTGCAGGCGAATTGGCCGGTATGGTCATTGGCGTCAAGGACTTGATCTGTGAAAAAGGCAAACAGACAACTTGTGCTTCCGATATCCTGGCTGATTTCGAAAGTGTTTATGATGCCACGGTTATCAAACGCTTGCGAAGTGAGGATGCTATCTTATTGGGGCGCCTGAATATGGACGAGTTTGCCATGGGCTCCTCAACCGAGAATACTATCTACGGACCTGCCCACAATCCGGCCGATACATCCCGGGTAACAGGGGGATCTTCCGGTGGCAGTGCAGCGGCGGTGGCAGCTGATTTTTGCACGGCTTCACTCGGTTCCGATACCGGGGGGTCTATTCGCCAGCCGGCCTCATACTGTGGCGTTGTTGGTTTGAAACCGACTTATGGACGTGTTTCGCGTTATGGCCTGGTGGCTTTTGCGTCTTCCTTTGACTGTATCGGCCCGTTGACAAATACGGTAGAAGATGCAGCCCGTCTGCTGGAAACGATTGCCGGATCGGACCCGAATGATAATACGTCATCCAGTCGTGCCGTCCCCGACTATCAGCGTTATGTGAAGGAGACGGAATCCAACATTCGCATTGGTATTCCGGAAGAATATTTTGGCGAAGGGCTGGATGCTGAAATACGCGAGGGGTTACAGGATAAACTGAAGGCATTAGAACAGTCGGGTGCCGAGCTGGTACCGATTCATTTGCCGAATATGAAGTATGGCATTGCCACCTATTATATTTTGGCAACGGCCGAAGCGTCCAGTAATCTCGCACGCTACGACGGTATCCGCTATGGGCATCGTGCTGATATTGAAGAGGTGGAAAAAGAACTCAGTGAAGAGCAGGAAGCACTCGAAGAGCAAATAAAGCTGGCGAACGGCGAACAAAAAGTGAAACTGGCAGCACATCTGGAAGACTTGGATTCTCCGCTGATTCGTCTGTACAAAAAAAGCCGCACGGAAGGATTCGGTCCGGAAGTGAAGCGCCGTATCATGCTGGGCACATATGTACTCAGCGCCGGTTATTACGATGCTTATTATGCCAAGGCTCAAAAAGTTCGCCGCTTGATCAAGCAGGATTTTACCGAGGCTTTCAATGAGGTTGATGTTATTGCTTCCCCCACCGCCCCTACCACGGCATTTGAACTGGGGGCCAAAAACAATAACCCGGTACAGATGTACTTGAATGATATTTATACCATTTCTGCAAATCTGGCCGGCATTTGTGGGATTAACGTTCCGGCAGGGGAAGATTCAAATGGATTGCCTTACGGAATGCAGTTTATGGCTAACACATTTGAAGAGGGCAAATTGTTTAATGCCGCTCGTCTCGTTGAACAACTAGGCTAATTTAAACTTTACATTTTATGCAGAACAGACTTGAGGGCAAGTGGGTACTCGTCACGGGGGCAACTTCGGGGATCGGTAAGGCCACGGCCGAGATATTTGCGGAATCCGGATCTAACCTGGTAATTACCGGCAGACGCCGGGAAAGGCTTGAATCCCTGAAAAAAAAGCTCGAGTCGGATCAGGATGCTTCGGTTAAAACCGCTGCATTCGATGTCACTGATCGTAGTGCCTGCCGGGATTTTGTGGCCGGTTTGTCGCAACCGGTCGATATCTTGGTAAATAATGCCGGCCTGGCCGCCGGGGTCGATGCGGTATATGATGCCGATTTCGACGATTGGGATGCCATGATTGACACCAATGTGAAAGGACTGGCTACAATGACGCGTCTCATATCTCCGCTTATGAAGAAGCGTAACAGCGGCCATATCATTAATGTAAGTTCTACTGCGGGACACGAAAGTTACGCCGGCGGGTCAATGTACAGTGCTTCCAAACACGCCGTTCGGGCTTTCACCGAGGCAACCAAGAAGGATTTGCATGGTACCGACGTGCGGGTAAGCATGGTTTCGCCGGGTCTGGTGGAAACAGAGTTTAGCAACGTACGTTTTAAGGGGGATGATGAACGTGCCGATCAGGTCTATGAAGGAATGAAGCCGCTGGTAGGACGCGATATTGCTGAAATCATTCATTTTTTAGCCAATCGTCCTCCTCACGTTAACATAATGGATACTGTTGTTATCCCGGTAGCCCAGTCATCTGCAACAATGGTTCATCGTAATGATGACTAATTGTAGATATTTTTTGGTTGGTCTATTTTTTTCTCTTCTGATTGCTTCCTGCAGTTCAGACAACTCCAGGCTTCATTTTGAAGATCAGGGACAGCCGGTGCCGGTATTCAATGCAGACAGCGCCTATCATTTTGTAGAAAAGCAGGTAGCGTTTGGGCCACGTACGCCAGATTCAAAAGCACATCTGCAGGCCAAAAAGTACCTTCTGAATAAATTAAAGTCTTATGCCGGTTCCAGAAGTGTTTTTCCCCAGGAGTTCTCTTCAGCGGGTTATGATGGGGATACGTTGGCAATGACCAATATTATCGCGGCTTTTAATCCCAAAAGCGGTGATCGGGTAATGCTTTCGGCCCATTGGGATTCACGTCCCCAGGCCGACCAGGATACTGTAGATGCCGATAAGCCCATTTTAGGTGCCGATGACGGGGGGAGCGGAGTAGCGGTTTTGCTGGAATTAGCCCGCCTGTTCCGCGACAATCCTCCGCCGTTAGGTGTTGATATAGTCCTGTTTGACGGGGAGGATTACGGCAAAGAGGGAGACCTGTCAAAATATTTTTTGGGATCTCGTTATTGGGCCAAAAACCCCCCGGTAAAGGGATATTCTCCACGTTTCGGTATTTTGCTCGATATGGTGGGCGGGCAAATGGCCGAGTATCCCAAAGAACAGAATTCGATGCAATTTGCTCCCGCACTGGTTAATGAGTTGTGGTCTATTGCCGATGAGAAGGGTTATACGGATCTTTTTGTGGATCAAAAGGGGGGAATCATTTCGGATGATCATGTGATCATTAACCGGATATTGAATATTCCCATGATCGACATTATCGATCATGAACCCGCATCGCGCGGTGCTAAATTTCCCCCATACTGGCATACCCACCGGGATAATATGGATATTATCAGTAAAAAGACTCTTAAGGGAACCGGACAGGTATTGGCGGAATTGATTTATAATCGATTGGCGCACAAACAGTAATGTTAATTACCTTTAGTTTGTATGAAGTACATTAAGCTGGTTATAGGCGTTTTAGACAGGTATCAGGAAGCGCTTATTGCAGAACTTTTTGATATGGATTTTGACGGCTTCGAACAACAGGAGGGACGTATCATTGCCTATGTTGCCAAAGAAAATTTTGGCATCGGAGACCGCGAGCGTATTGATCAGTTGCTGGCCTCTTACCCGGGGGATGGGTTCATTGAATCCGAGGAAGTGATCGCTGATAGAAATTGGAACGAGCAATGGGAGCAGACTATTCGGGCTCAGAGTATCGGTCGTTTTTTTGTAAAACCTACCTGGTCGCACGAGGCGGTACCCGGTGACCAAATCCTGCTGGAGATTGATCCCAAGATGTCGTTTGGAACGGGCTATCATGAAACTACCCGCCTGATCTTAAAATTGCTTCCCACTATCGTTCAAAAGGATGATCAGGTGGTGGATGCGGGTACAGGTACCGGTATCTTAGCAATAGCTTCGGTCAAACTGGGAGCCGGGCATGTTTTTGCTTTTGATATTGATGAATGGAGCATTTCCAATGCCAGGGAAAATATCATGCTGAATGATGTTGCCGATTTTATCACAATTGAACAAGGATCCGCAGAAGCCATTCCCAAAGGGAAAGAAGCCGACGTGCTACTTGCCAATATCGAACGAAATACGATCCTGGTTCTGCTTCCCGATTTTTCCAAAGTGCTCAAACATGAGGGGCATCTTGTTTTATCCGGGTTACTTGAAACAGATAAACAGGCCGTTCTGGATGAGCTGGAGGAGGAGTTTGAAATTTTGGATATCCGGCAGGAAAACGAATGGCTGGCGATTCATGCTCAAAAGAAATAATCATGAAGGCTTCAATTGATA
>DATFLI010000397.1:0-5769 GCA_035267805.1 Balneolaceae bacterium
TCAGGGGTTCAAAAAATCAATCCTAAAACCGGTAAAATTCTTGCAACATATACCCGGTCAAACGGTTTATTAAGTAATATAGCATATAATATTCTTGAAGACCGCGAAAAAAATATCTGGATTGCCCAGTCGGGAGGCGTCTCCAAGCTTAGATATAATTACAAAGCTTTTCGCAATATAACCGCCTCGTCTCTGCCCGGAGAAAAACCATCACTTCCTTCACCATCGATAAACACCGTACTTCCTTCATCCTTTGACACTGATCCCTGTCTTTTTTGGGCGGGCTCATCCGAAGGTGGCATTTCCTGCTTTGATAATGATTTTAAATCCAGCTTTATTCAGCAACAAGACGGCCTCGCAGCCAATTGGGTATATGGTATGAGCTATGATCAGGACGGACGTCTCTGGATCGGTTCATCCAAGGGGATAAATAGCCTCACTTTCGGAGGGAAAAAGCCAATAAACGGATATACTACCCATCATCTAATACGTGTAGCAGGTAAACAAGCAGATTTGTGGTACTACCCTTCGCCAAGCATCCTGGCGGTTAATAATCTACAGATGCCTGCTGATACAAATAGCGACAAACATATCCAAAGTGTTTGGTTCCCCGCTTATCACGCAATTTATGTTCTGGTGGATAATAAACTCATCAGACTGGATGAAACGTGCGGACTTCCAACGACTATTTTTAATGCGGCTTCATTCGACGACAAAGGCTATCTATGGGTGGCAACAAGAGACCGTGGCATTTATAGGACAAAACAACCATTCACTTCGAAAACCCTGCTACGAATAAAAAACAAATCCCAACCTCTTTTTGAACCGTGGTGGTCGACTGAACAAGGTGCCCCAACAAACCAGGTTGACAATCTTCTCTGGTACCAACAAAAAATGTGGATCGGCACGCCCTCGGGACTTTTTGCAGTGGATAATAAAACTATGCACGTTGTGCACAAGATTACCAAAGCTGAGGGATTAAAAGCAAATAATGCCACGAGCTTTGCCTCTTCTCCTGTTACTCATACGTTATGGGTAGGCACTAATAGGGGCTTGGCTGAAGTTAATCCCGAATCCGGTAAGGTACTCAAAACTGTTACTCAATATGATGGACTTGTTGATAATGAGGTTTGGTTTTATGGATCGGTAAAAGTAGATGATAGCGGCAAAGTGTATTTCGGTACAGCAAAAGGGGTGAGTATTTATGATCCGTCCCAAGACCAGGCTAATACTACGCCGCCAATTATTCGGCTCACCAAAGTCTTATCAGACCAAACTCCCGGAAAAAGAAATGAATTCAGTTTTGAGTATGCCGCTCTCAGCTATGCAAACGAGCATCAAATAAGATACCAGACGCGACTGCTGGGCTTTGATGACGAATGGTCTTCTGAAAAAACAGAAAGCAGAACAAACTTCACCAACCTCCCAGCCTGGTTTTTCCCAAAAGCCTATACTTTTGAAGTTAGGGCGGTTAATGAAAGTGGTATTTGGTCTAAAAACAAATTGTTATATCAATTTTCAGTTACGCCTGTCTGGTGGCTACGATGGTGGGCTTTTGGAGGCTATTTTATTGTGTTCTGTGGCGGTGTTTTCGCAGTAGATCGCATCCAGCGTACCCGACTGATCAAAAAAGAAAGAGAAAATGCCATAATACGTGAAAACCAATTAAAAACAGAAACGGCTATTGCCCGCTCCGAGGCTGCTGAAGCTGAGGCCAAAGCTCTTCAAGCTGAAAATGAATTAAAAGCGACAGAACTGGAAAGAGCCCGGGAGCTCGAAAAAGCTTACTATGAATTAAAAAACACACAAAATCGACTCATCCAGGCAGAAAAAATGGCTTCGCTGGGACGCTTGTCAACAGGCATTGCTCACGAATTGAAGAACCCACTGAATTTTATTAATAATTTTGCAGAATTGTCTAAAGACCTCGTGGATGAATTGAAGGATGCTATTAATAATCAAAACTGGGATGAAATCAATTTCATCATGAAAGATCTGGGTTCCAATACTCAGAAAATTGAAGAACACGGCAAACGCGCCGATTCTATCGTAAATGCAATGATGAAAAATTCTAAAGGGAGTAAAGCTCGTTTTGAAATGGCAAACATCAACGACATTCTAAGTACCTATTGCGATCTGGCATTTAATCTCAAAAATAATGATAAGACGAGACTCCAGATCTCTTTGATTACAGATTTTGATAATACGATTCCTCAAATCAAATTAATCCCTTCTAAGATAGGACAAGCATTACAAAATATTATCGAGAATGCATTCGATTCGGTTTGGGAGCAAAAAGCGAAATCTAATGGTCATTATATCCCTGAAGTTAAAGTAAGTACTCGAAAAATTGGGGAAAATGTAGAAATTAATATAACAGACAATGGGCCGGGCATACCAAAGGAAATTGCAGAAAAAATATTTGAACCGTTCTTCACAACGAAACCGACCGGACAGGGAACCGGATTGGGATTAAGTTTCAGCTATGATATCATCACACAAATTCACAACGGGGATTTAAAATTTGAAAATAGTCCCGGTAGTGGCGCATCATTTCACATTATATTGCCTTTCTCTTAACTGAATTCTGATTCCGCTTTTTAAGCTAACCTGAGTTCTAGATAAGCACTAAGCTTTGTATTCGATAATGCTCAATTGAGGGATGTGGTTCATCGCCTAATAATGTTTGATAGGATGCTGAACCAAGATTGGCCTCATTGATAACGCAAGACTCACTGAATCGATTCGGCAGCTCATATAAAAGTCTCCCTCCTTGCCTCGCAGGGAGGGAAACAAGGGTGGGTCAAAAAGGAGCCGTCGTTGCCAATGGCACTGCAGTGGAACAAGTTGCGTTTAGGGGGGTAGCCAACTTGGTTTTATGAAGCCTCTGGGTGACCCTCTTTTGATTTCTCCCTGCCCGCAGGGAGAAAAAATCCGGAATCTATTTCTGTAGCATTAAAAGTCTTCGAGGCGTCCCGGAGCTGTTTTAAGGTGCCGGGAGGGTTCGAGGGGGATTGGATTTATCCCTTCTTTAAAAGCATAAACTATTCGGTTCCAGATAATTCTTATATCGAACTGACGTTAAGCTAACAAATCTTCCAGTTTCAATTTTCAAATTTGTAACCTTCAACCAACTCCTCAATATCACCATAGGCATATTCCGGGGTTGCCCCGGATTGCGAAGCCACATACGCCCCGGCCGCATTGGCAAATATCAACATCTCATCGATTGCCTTTTCCCTGCGGATGCCCTTTAACAACGCTGCTAAGAAGGCATCACCCGCACCTACGGCATCTTTAACATCAACTTTAAAACCACCGTGCTCTGCCCATTTCCCATTATTAAAAAGAATAGCCCCGTCTGCTGCTTTCGTAACAACAACGAACGAAAGAGCAAAGCGTTCAGCAACAGTCTCAACAGCTTTTCGATACTCCTTTGGAAGCGAAAACCAGTCTATTAATTGATTCAGCTCATCCTCATTCAATTTTAGGATGTCAGCTTTTACCAGCGACCCCTGGATAATTTGTTTGTCATAAAATGGAGCTCGAAGATTAATATCAAACACTTTCAGGATATCGGTATCCAGTAACGAGTAGATAGTCTCGCGGGATCGGTTATTTCGAAGGGCCAGACTCCCAAAAACAATCGCCCAGGACTCCCCAACCACATTTTCCATCTCAGGCGTCACTTCAATCTTATCCCACGCCACCGGCTCGATAATATTGTAATCAGGATTCCCCTGCTTGTCGAGCTGCACTTCTACAATTCCGGTTTCCAATACCTCGTCTTGCTGGATTAAGTCCGTAGGGAGCCCCTTGCCTTTAATCCGCCGAAGAACCTCCTTACCCAGCCGGTCATTACCAACCCGGCTTATAATATTTACTTCTTCACCAAGTTGGCCGAGATGAAAGCTGACATTCAGCGGGGCTCCACCCAGAAAAAGTCCCATAGGAAGCGAATCCCACAACACCTCTCCGATGCATGATATTTTCTTTTGCTTATTCATAATTCTGACTCAATGCTTTTAAAAAGTAAACTCTGCTTTCTTCAAATAGTTCAATTCAATCATTCAAACGCACTTCCGATATATCTACATCGGCAGGCAGTAATTCCTTTTCGAGTTCTTCCAGCGTCTTGTTTTTGGTTTCCGGCATCAACAGCCAGACGAATAGCAACTGCAGTACCATCATACAGGCAAAAAATGCGAAAATGGCACCCCCGGAAAATGCGCTCAAAACGGTCGGTGTCAACAGGGTGATGACGGCGGCACAGGTCCAGTGAGTGCCGGCCCCCAACGACATGCCGTAATCGCGGACGGAGTTTGGGAATATTTCCGAGATGAAGACCCATATAACGGCCCCCTGCCCAATGGCATGCGCCGCAATAAAAGCACTGACAAAAGCGATGACATACCAGCCTTCGGCACCGGTAAAGAAGGCCCAAGCCACCCCGGATAACGACAAAATATATCCTATCGATCCTGCATACATAAGCTGCTTGCGTCCCGCTTTGTCGATCAGATACATTCCCAATAGCGTAAAAAATAAATTTACGATTCCAAGTGGTATAGAAGCTCCCAGTACTTCGCTGGCAGAGATCCCGGCTTGTTCAAAAATGCGCGGGGCGTAGTATAAAACGAAATTAATCCCCGAAAACTGGTTAAAGAAGGCAATCAGCATAGCTAATATGATCGGGTACCGGAATTTTTTGGAAAGGAACTTGCTTTTCGAGGCCTTATCTACCGAGGTTTGAATCTGCTTAAGCAGCTTGTCTATATTCTCTTTGGGATTCAATTGCTTTAAAATAGCGCGGGCGCCTTCCTCATCATCCTTACGCAGGGCCAGCCAGCGTGGACTTTCGGGCACGCCAATCACCATCAATGAGTAAATTAAAGCGGGAATAGCTTCCACACCCAGCATCCAACGCCAAGCATTGGCATCAAAATACAGGCCAATAAGATAATTGGAAATGTAGGCCGCCAGGATACCAATAACGATATTGAACTGGTAGGAAGCGCCAAGGCGACCACGATCTCCCGCCGGGGTAATTTCGGAAATGTAGATGGGCACTGCCACTGTTGATGCACCAACACCCAACCCGCCAATGAATCGGGCAATGGAAAACATATAAGGCCCGGTAGCCAACCCGGATCCCATGGCGGACAGAAAGTACAATACGCCAATCCAAAATAGCGTTTTTCGCCGGCCAAACTTATCACAGGGAATGCCCCCGAAAAGTGCACCGATTAGCGATCCCCAGAGTGCCATCGACATAATAAACACGCCATGGAACAGATCACTGGTGTGCCACAACAATTGTAATGGCTTATCAGCCCCGGATATAACAATCGTATCAAAGCCAAACAAGAAACCGGCCAGCGAAGCGGCCAGCACCGAAAATAAAATTGTTTTGTCTTTCTTCATTACTCTACATCCTCAAAATTTTAATTTTAATCTTGGTTCAGTTACTCTCTACTATTTTGTGATCTATTCCAAATTGACTTCAGATGCCAAATATCTAAACTGATCAACTCTGCGGGGCCGCCTTTGGCAAATAAACTGATCCCATTACTATCAGGAAAAGGGAAAATCCGGTCTGTCAGTGTTACTCTTCCATTATCTCCGAAAACTTCAACCGAAGATTTATCCAAAAAGATATGTAGCTTAATTTCCCCATCGTCCGTTGGCAGCGGCGCCTTTAAAACACCTGGAAATTTATCATTAAAACTGACATCCCCGGAATGCGTCCGATCAACATACATATTTTTG
>DATFLI010000398.1:0-2318 GCA_035267805.1 Balneolaceae bacterium
GTCGTGAAAAATAACCAGCTGGTTGGAATTATTACGGAACAAAATTACATGAAAATAGCAGGACGACTGTTAAAAGTTTTGCACCTGAATAATGAGTCCAATGAGCAATCTGGTAACAGCTAAACCCACAATATCTGACAGCCGAATTATTGGGACCATCGAGGGAAGCCTGGATGGCCCTACGATTATCTTGCTGGCTGGAATGCATGGGAATGAATTAGCAGGTGTTGATGCAGTTGCTCGGGTTTTAAAGACGCTTGAGGATGAGGAGATCCGATCGCATTTTCATGGTCGACTGCTATGTTTGCGGGCAAATATGAAGGCGTTGGAACAACAAGTGCGGTATATCGATGAGGATATGAACCGAATTTGGTTTCCTGCTATCCTGGAACAGATCCGCAAAACCTCTGTCGATGAATTGGAATCCAGCGAGCGGCGAGAGATAAAGCAACTGCTCCAAATTTTGGATGAGATCGAGCCCCAAGAAAAGTATCCGACTGTTTTAGCGGACGTACATACCTTTTCGGCCGAGGGATGGATGTTTTCAATCACCAGTTCCGAGCCCCGCCAGCGCAGACTGCTATCCAACTTGCATGTACCCATGGTTTTTGGGATTGAAGAGACCCTTCGGGGCACGGCGCTCGGCTATTACCAGGATCAGGGATTTATTTCTTTCGGATTGGAAGGCGGGCAGCATGAAAATGAACTTACGGCCAAGAACACGATGGCTTCCTTGATGCTGCTACTGCAGGCTTCGGGATGTATTGATTACAAGCATGTCCGGGAAATTAGGAAGTTTGAGAAAGATCTAAAGTGGCATACCCGCAATTTGCCTGTTGAAACCGAATTGGTTTATCAGCATATCATCGAGACCGGTGACGAGTTTAAAATGCGTCCCGGATTCAAAAATTTTCAGCCGGTAAAAGAAGGGGAATGGCTGGCCAGTGACCAAAATGGAAAAATCGTGGCCCAATGCGATGGCTATATATTAATGCCATTGTATCAAAGTCAGGGCAATGACGGGTTTTTTATCATCAAAGAAAAAGGATGAAGAGTCCTAGGTTGAGTTGCAGACTTTGCCCATTACTACTTTATAATAACTGGTTGGCAATACAGTCGACATTTTTTGTTATTTTAACCTGCTTTGGAATACATTATCCCTTATGCTATTCACAGGCTAAAGGATGCAAGAATTAGGATAGGAGAAATTCCCATCAACAGGAATGTGCTTATGGAAGATTATCAATTTGTTGACGGTACCCGTTTGTCATCAGTGATTGAATCGCTGATATTTACCAGCCCGGAGCCCATATCGGAAGATAAAATTTGCGAAATTATTGCTAAGGGAGAAGAGAACTTGGGGCTGGAAACCGATGCCGTCGAACCTTTTGTGGATAAACTCAATCAGCGATACGAAGAGAATGGTCTGGCCTTTCGGATTGAGTTTGTAGCCGGCGGGTATACGTTTGCTACGAAAAAGCGATACGAACCTTGGCTCAGCATTTTTCAGCATGAAAATGCCTACCGCAAACTCTCGCAGTCTGCTATCGAAACGCTGGCTATTGTGGCATATAAACAGCCGATTACAAAACCTGAGGTCGATGATATCCGAGGGGTCGATTCGGGATATATTTTACGCCAGCTGCTGGAAAAAGTGCTTATCGAAGTTTCCGGACGCTTGGACGCGCCGGGCAAACCATTGCTCTATAGAACTACAAAGCACTTTTTGAAGCATTTTGGCATCAATTCGATTGATGAGCTGCCGAAGCCTCGTGAAATTGAGGAAATCCTTAAGGATGACGATATGGCCGAGCACCGTCAGTTTTTATTTGATCGGCAGCTTGAGTTAAAAGAACTGCAGGAAAAAGTGGATGATGAAGAAACGGCAGAGACCGCCTTGTCGTTAATTGAGGCTGTTGAAAATATCGACGAAGAAGAAGTGCCGGAATTGGAAGAATATACCGCCGAGGAGTTATTGCTTGATGATGAGGAAGAAAGCGATGAAGCAGAATCTGAAAATGAATTTGATCCCACTAAAGAAGAAGATATAGAAGATGACCGCACGCAGGAAGAAGAATAAGAGACGGGAACCTTCCCACCAAATTGAACAGGATTATAGCAAAGACGAGGAAATTCGGTTAAATAAATATATTGCCCACTGTGGATTTTGCTCCCGTCGGGATGCCGATGATTATATTGCAGCAGGCAAAGTGAAGGTAAATGGCGAAGTCGTTACCCAGATGGGCGTGAAGGTGCAGCGTACGGACAAGGTGGAAGTCGACGGACAGACGCTCAGCCTTGAAAAGTTTGTCTATATC
>DATFLI010000399.1:0-2866 GCA_035267805.1 Balneolaceae bacterium
CCGAAACATGGGCCGGTAATGGCAAGGGTGTATATAAAGACGGATCTGCCGGAAAGGCCTCTTTTAATGAACCGGGAGGACTCAGCATCGCCAACAACACACTGTATGTTGCCGACACGAACAACAACCTCATCCGCACCGTTAATTTAAAAACCAAAGAAGTCGGCACGTTGATGCTTAAGCAAATCCAAAATCTGAAGATGGAAACGGAGACCTCTTCACCGGAAAAGGTTGTCACTCTGGATACGCAAACAATTTCCAGCAATGGCGGAACCTTCAAAGTATCCCTGAAAGTACCTGACCCCTATCACTTTAACGAGCAGGCGCCAAATAAAATCATTGCCTCGGGTAAGAACATTTCTATTGATGGACAACAACAAAAAGTATACGATGGCGCCGATTTTCCGAAGTCCATCACTGTAAAAGCAACGGGAGTTCATCCCGAATTGCACCTGGATGTATATGCTTACTACTGTGAAAACGGCGCCGATGCTCTCTGTCTTTTCAAAACATTGCGTTATAAGATTCTCTTGAAAACCCAAACGGGTGGACAGAAAATGGTGACGCTGACGCAAAATTTGCCGATCAACTCAAACTGATAGGCTATTACCATCTTGAAACCGCATATAAGGCTTTTATCAATGAGCGCAATAAAATTGTTGGCTCTGCTAATTTGAGTGAAGGCGCCTTGCTCATGCACTTTTGTGTACTCTGGCCATTTGGGGCACTTTTTCTCCTACTGATCGATAACTTTGATCATAATATAGAATGCTTGGTTCGCTTTCTCTGTGATCAACTTCAATAACTTCGCCAACGAAGATGCTATGATCGCCGGCTTTAAACTGCTCATATGCCCTGCATTGAATGATAGCAGATATATTTTTTAAAATAGGACTGCCATAACCATTTCGATAATGATCGACTTTCCCAAACTGCTCTTCACCACTTTGCCCGGGAATAGCAAAATGATCACATAACCTGCATTGCTCGTAGTCCGGCAGGTGTATTGCAAAATGTGTAGCCCGTGATATCAAATCATGCATTTGCGAATTGCGATCGATATTAAAGGAAACCAGTGGCGGATCCATCGATAGACTCGTAAATGAACCGATTGTGACCCCACGTTTTTCTTTCCCAATTGCAGTCGTTGCGATTGCAACCGGAAAAGGAAGTTTGCGCATTGTTTTCTTTAATGCTTCTGCATTTTTTTCTTTTGAAGGTTCCATCTTCTTGTGGTATAAGTTCAAAAAACTGTTTGATTGGTTTACTATAGCCTCCGAATGTCACAAGTCTGGCGTCTTGCGACACTACAATTAAAGATTTGTAGAATTAAAACTGCGGTCCGAGCTTTGACAAATAGGAACTCTTATCAATTAACCGAGCCAATTCTACGGTTGCCTTTGCAAGCATTTGCAGGCGCCGGATGATCTTTTTATCGATAATTTGATTATCCTCGAATTGGGAAGAATTAACGTATACGCCACCGCCCACCTGGTAAGAGCCGAAGAAAGAAATAATCGGCCCCATTTCTTGCGCGATCGAGAGATAGTGATGATCTGTTGCACCGGTGGCAATCAGGCCTACCGGTCGATTTTCCAGTGGAGCTTTGGGAGACTGCCATTTGCCTCTTGGAATCAAATCGAAAAGGTTTTTCAGATCACCGGAGTAGCTTCCCCGATAGACAGGCGTACCTATCAGGAACGCATCGCTGTTGATCACCAACTCGGGCAGTATCGCCGGAAAATTCGCTGACCTTTCGTCCGTCGGCGATATCCAGATCATACTCTGCCAAATGAAGAATTTCCGTTTCTATCTCATATTCATCCGCAGCCGCCTGAAGCGCTACCTCGACTGCCGTTCTCGTTTTTGACGGACTTGCAGGACTGCCCACAATTCCTAAAAGGGTATTCATAAAAATTGATTTTTTTAATCATTAGGATGATAGTGAGTATCCGAAAAATGAATCCCTTCATCCCCCGGATACCCGATCCAATCAGGCGACCAGCACTTCCGATCGCTTGAGAGATTTAGCTTGTTTGACGGCCGGGATGATTTCTCTGCCGAATTTGGGCAGCTCATCCGTAAAATGGAGAAATCCTGCAAGTACAAGATCTACACCAATTGCATCGAGCTGACGAATGCGTTCTACGATTTGCTCATTCGTACCGATTAGTCCGGTTTTAAAACCATCATTGTACTGGATCAAATCGTTAAAGTCGGAATCGGCCCACATACCCTCACCTTCCGGCGCGGATCTTCCTGCTTGCTTGACTTGTTCCTTGAAGCCTTCTACGGCTTCTTCGGTAGCGTTCCCGATGATATTTTCAAGCTCCTGCTTGGCTTCTTTTTCGGTGTCCCGTGCTATTACAAACGCATTGACGCCAATCTTGGGCGGTTGAGTTCCGAATTCCTTAGCGTAGCTTCGTACCTGCCGGATCTGTTTTTTTAGCCTCTCAAGGCTGCCTCCATTCAGGAACAGCCAATCCGAAACACGAGCTGCCATTTTGAGTGCCCTAGGGGAGTTTCCTCCCTGGAAAATAGCGGGTGGCGTTACCGGCTTGGGTTCCAACGGCGCTTTGTCGATTTGATAAAATCTTCCATTAAAAGAAAAGGTTTCTTCGGTCCACAAGCCTTTCAATACTTTAATAAACTCCTCACTGCGTTCGTACCGCTCGTCGTGCTCCAGCCACGGCTCTCCGAAGCGAGTATATTCATCTCTAAACCAACCGCTTACTACATTCAAATGGAAGCGACCATTGCTAATCCGGTCGGCAGTTGCCATAAAATTGGCTATGGGACCCGGGTTCCATTGTCCGGGATGAACGGCACCGATCAGGTGCAATTTCTCAGTATTGGCCGCCAGGGC
>DATFLI010000400.1:0-2285 GCA_035267805.1 Balneolaceae bacterium
ATCTCGGAAAATTGGAAGCCCGACAACAGAAAACACCTATGGAGGACTTGCCGATTGAAGTTTCAGAACAATATTTGGAGGCCCAGGGACTATTTTCGCGATTTATGTGGGGATCCAATAATCCCAAAGACCTTGAGGAAGCCAAAAAGAAATTTGAAGAAGTGCTTGAACAAGCTCCTAATTTTGCGGCAGCTCACGCCGGGCTCGGCCGTACGCATCTGAATTATGTAGTAAATGGCTTTGGCGGTCCCACTCATTTTATGGCGGCACAGCGTCATCTCGAAACGGCACTCAAATTGGATCCCGAAAATATCGAGGCGAAATTACAGCGGGCTTATACTTATTTATGGCGGGGAGAAAAAGACCAGGCGCGTCGCGAAATACAATATTTGTTGAAGAATACAAATCGCAATGCCGATGTATTTCTGGGAGCCGGCACAATCGTTCAACTCGATGGCTTGCATAAAGAGGCCCTGCGGTTACTGGGGATGGCACTGCAAAATAATCCTACGGCTGCTACACAGATTTACAACCGGCGTGCACGTCTAAACCACTACCTGGGACAAATGGACCTTGCCTGGCTGGAAGTTAACAAAGGCCTTACACTTGAACCCAAGCATTCTTTGTTGAGGACCACTGAAGGCTATTTATATTTCCGTGAAGGCGGTTATGAAAAAGCAATTCCCATTTTGGAATCAGTAATTGAGGATGATCCCACTCGTCGTGTCACCTATCCTACCCTGGCCATGTGTTATGTCCGCAACGGACAACCGGATAAAGCTTCGGAACTTATAACAGATGAATTGCTAACGATTGCTTCTACAGATTGTGAAATGGCATATCGTCTGGCAACTTATTGCGCAGTGGAGGAAAACATATCGGAAGCGCTGCATTGGCTGCGAAAAGCCATCTACCTGGGATATGAAAATTACCCCTGGATAGCGGAAAATCCTGCCTGGAAGCATCTGCAAGATAATCAGGATTTCAAGGATATCCTTCTGGATTTGGAACGTGTTTTTGAGAATAATAAAAGTAGATGGGATAAATTCCTCTCGGAATTCTGGGAGTAATAGTGTTTCAAACCGATCTTAAGGCTTATCCCGGATCAACAATTAATAATCAAAATTGGATAAAAAAAGGCCCCAGGAGTATCCGTCCTGAGGCCCCGTGCTTTAGGTTTCAGCATTTAGGAGTGACTAGTTGACTAACTAGATAGGGTCTAGAGAGACAATAATAGTGCGTTCTGTTTTCAAGAGTCTGGAGAATCTTATTTGTTACAAAAAAATTTTACCTTACCTATCAAAACAAATCAGACAGGATTATGACAAGTTATTTTGATTCCCCTATCGGCTGGCTTGAACTCGTTGCAACCGATGATTTCCTGCAAAGAATACACTTCTTGGATACAGAGCCCAATTCATCTTTCCAAGAGAATGATCTTACACGTCGGCTTACCGACGAACTAAAAGAATATTTTTATGGTCAAAGAAAAGAGTTTTCTATCCCGGTAAAACCGGAGGGCACGCCTTTTCAAGAAACAGTCTGGGAAGAATTAAAGAAGATTCCTTACGGACAAACAAGCACCTATGGCGAAATGGCTCAAAAGCTTGGTGATAAAAATAAAGTGCGCGCCGTAGGCAAGGCAAATGGCAGTAACCCTATTCCTATCATTATTCCTTGCCATCGTGTAATCGGGGCTGATAACAGCCTGGTGGGCTATGCCGGAGGGATCTCGAAAAAACGATTCCTTCTCAAGCACGAGGGCGCAATTCTACTTTAATACTTTTTAAATTTTGGGATTGATTGTAACTTACCCTCTGCCAGAATGTTAAACAATCAAGTCCGTAGCAAAATCTAATTTCAAACTATTGAGGGAATAAATCATGAAAAAATCATTTGCTGTTTTTTTAATCGGATTGACGCTTATACTCATGTCGGAAGTAACTTATGCTCAACAAAGCGGTTTCGGGGTTGGTGCTGTAATCAATGGACCAACAGGCTTGAGCTATAAAGCATGGATCGACCAGCGAGTTGCTATAGGGGGAGCTCTCTCTTTTACCTTTGGCGATGGCCTCGATTCGTTCTACACCCAAGCTGATGTTGAAGTTCATTCCAAGGATTTATTTTCAAATAAAAATCCTATGCCTGCTTCTCTGAATCTATATTATGGCGGTGGTGTAGGACTAACTTTCAATAGCCAAAACGTCGAAGATGATGTAGATCTAAGAGGAGTTGTCGGTACTACCTATGGTTTTGAAGATGCCCCCATGGACCTGTTTTTTGAG
>DATFLI010000401.1:0-6264 GCA_035267805.1 Balneolaceae bacterium
CGAAATGTTCCATGCTTCTGGAAGCGGCAAAAGTTAGGATTTTTCCTAAGCAAATGAAAGGAAAAAATTACTTTTGGCCATGATTCTCATGATTTAATATGCGTGCCATACCCGCCCTATCCCATATATTTCTTTTGTGATTTTAAAATCACAACTTCTGGCCAAGAAAATGATCTTAATCATTTGTTAAGCTAATAATTTTGCATGGATACCCCATTACATAAGAAATCTTCCGTTAAAGAGATTAAAGAACGTTTTGATAATGATGTTGAACGTTTTTCAAATTTAGAAACCGGTCAACAGGCAACCATTGATGCCCCGCTGGCTATGGAACTCATCACACAGGCAGCCGCAAGTAATAATCCCGAAGCAAAAAATATGCTCGATATCGGATGCGGTGCCGGTAATAATACGCTCAAACTTTTGGAGCAGATAAATCCGCTGAACTGCGATCTGGTCGACCTCAGTAAACCAATGCTGGAACGGGCTTATTCTCGAATATCAGCGGTCAATAACGGCAATACTCGTTTAATTCAAACGGATTTCCGGGATGCCCGACTTCCCCACGAACATTATGATATCATCATTGCTGCGGCGGTGCTGCATCATCTCCGGGATGACAGCGATTGGGAAAAAGCTTTTAGAAAAATCTATAATTTAACTGCTCCCGGCGGAAGCGTGTGGATTACGGACATGGTAAGTCATGAAATTAATGCGACCCTTCAAATGATGTGGAACCGATACGGGACTTATCTTGAATCCCGGGGCGGACCTGCGTATCGCAATAAAGTATTTCGTTATATAGATAAGGAGGATTCGCCCCGCCCTGTTACCTATCAACTTGATATGCTTCGAAGGGTCGGGTTTGGCAGGGTGGATATATTGCATAAAAATTCCTGTTTTGCCGCTTTTGGAGCTCTAAAAGACAAGAGATAACAACTTGACAGAAAAATCAAATTAAAAATGGATAAATAACTATTTATAAATAACTTAAATACATAGACTATTTTTTGACCGGCAAAATGAGAGAGCCGGCTCCAACCTATTCACTATTACTATGGAGGGACTTATGCATCGATTGAAAATAGACATCAACCGACTTCGACTTCTGATTCCGGTGGCAATTTGGGCCGTCGTTTTATTTCCCGGGCTGACTAAATGCCAAAACCTTGACGTACCCTATGTGCCAACTCCAAAAGCAGTTGTTGAGGGCATGTTGGATATAGCAAATGTACAACCCTGTGATTATGTAATTGATTTGGGATCCGGAGACGGGCGAATTGTAATTGCTGCCGCTAAGCGCGGGGCTTTTGCTCACGGCATTGATCTGGATCCTGAACGAATATCAGAAGCCCGGGAAAATGCCGCCAATGCCGGTGTCACCGATCACGTGATGTTCAAGCGCGAAAATATATTCACCACGGATTTTAGCCAAGCGACCGTGGTAACTATGTACCTGCTCCCATCTGTCAACAAAAAAATACGCACCAAGCTCCTTGACCGGCTGGAGCCCGGAACACGTATCGTCTCACATAGTTTCGATATGGGCGAATGGGAACCTGACAAACGAGTTACCGTGGACGATAATGGGGGGAGTATGCACGAAATTTACTACTGGATAATTCCTGCAAAGGTTGAAGGAACCTGGCAGTGGTCTTCTGATGGGATAAACTTTTCGATGACGGCGAGACAAAATTTTCAGAATATTTCGCTAACACTTTCCGATGACGGCGGCTCCAGCTATAACATTAAAGAAGCATTACTTCAGGGGAAGCGAATTTCAATTTGGGCTAAAAATGGAACCCATAACTATGTTTTCAGTGGAGAAATAGCGGAAAATCATATTCATGGTATTCTGCAAAACCATAACGGAGATGACAAAAATTTTGAATCCTGGGAAGCTACTAAAATTGAAGATTAGCTATAACAGTTAATGGTGAAATTCCTGAAAAAAAGACAATCACAAAATACCAGCCCTGATACCGACGGTCAGCCACTGCCAACCTTCAATAATTTAAGTGCCATCGCAGTCGTGGTGGGTATTGTAATCGGCATCGGCATTTTCCGGCTTCCACAGATGGTTGCCCAGCATTCGCCGACGGTTTATTACTATATTGGATTTTGGGTTTTAGGCGGACTTATTTCAGTGATCGGTGCACTATGCTATGCCGAACTGGCCTCCAACAACCCTGATGCCGGTGGTGAATACTATTTCCTGCGCCGGGCATTCGGACCTGCGGTAGGATTTTTATTCTCTTGGGGACGAATGACCGTCATACAAACCGGTTCAATTGCACTTGCGGCCTTTATTCTGGGCGACTATGCCACTGTCATTTACAATCTCGGTTCGCACAGTTCATCAATATATGCAGCAATTACCATTGTCGGACTCACATCCTTAAATATTGGCGGCACTCATCCATCCAAAAAAGTCCAAACATTTATCGCCGCCCTTGTTGCCGGAATCCTGATTTTGGCTGGCATCGCCGGATTATTTGCGGATCCGGTTCCGTCAGCCACCGCTCATTCAACCGGCTCGTTTTCATACGGATCCGCCGGCACGGCCATGATATTTGTGCTGCTAACCTATGGAGGATGGAATGAAGGCGTTTATTTGTCTGCAGAAATCCAAAACGTTCGTAAAAATATGTGGCGTGTCTTATTGGCCGGCCTTGGCATTATCACCCTGATATATGTATTGATCAATTTAGCCTACCTGCATGTGTTAGGATTGGAGACACTCCGCCAGACCGACACTATCGGAGTCAGGCTTAGCAATCAGCTTATCGGCTCCGGCGGTTCCATAGTTATGGCAATAGTAATCATCATATCCGCTCTTTCAACGGCCAACGCTACTATTATCACCGGCGCGCGCACCAATTATGCACTGGGAAGAGATTTTCGACTTCTAAAATATATCGGACGTTGGAATAGTACCTACAATACCCCCATTCAAGCTCTTGTAGTACAAGGCAGTATTGCTTTAGGATTAGTTCTCATGGGCAATTTTACGCCCGAAGCTGTCTCCACAATGGTAGACTACACAGCCCCCGTTTTTTGGCTTTTCATTCTGCTGACTACCTCTTCGCTGTTTATATTCAGGCACAGATTTCAGCCCGACAGATTAGCCTTTCGCGTTCCGTTGTATCCACTTACTCCCATCCTGTTTATAATGGTCTGCCTATACCTACTTTACTCAAGTATTGTTTTTACGGGATGGGGTTCCTTGGTAGGCATTGGAATTTTGCTCTTGGGAATACCCATCTACTACGTGGCAAAAGGTAAGAATACAACATTAGTTTCCACGTCCCGGCATACTTCAAGGCATCACAAAGCAGATTACTAAAATTTCCTCCAAAGAACCGTATTCTCCATTAGCAACTCCCGTGCTAATCCCGTATTTTTGCCAAGCAGTTCTGCCCAAATTTCCGAAATTAACGAGGCAACATGAATGAACGTCCTAACGGTCGGTGGGCGAACTATTTATCATTATTTACCTTTATTATTACTGGAAAGTTTAACCTAAATGGATATTGCATTGGAAACTGAAGCATCTGCTCGTTCTGTCAGCGTAGAAATATTAATCGATTTTGATGAAAATGGTGTCCTTGATTATTCGCGTGCGGATGAACTGGAATCCCGTGAACGCGCTGAAGTTCGTGAGTATGTACAGAATATCTTACGACGACGTTCTTATCTTGACTTTCTGATCGATCAATTTTCCAATGTGAAGATCGATGAAATGAAATCCAGCCTGAAAAATATATTACGACTGGGCGTCTATGATATGGTATTTATGGACAGTACGCCGGATTATGCGGCCATCAACGAGTCGGTCGAAATTGCCAAATATTCATTGGGATCCCGTACCGGCGATCTCACAAACGCCATCCTGCGAAATTTACAGCGGGATATCGAGAACCTGCCCAAGCCGGCGTTCGAAGACCGAACGAAGCTTGTTGCTACTACCTTCTCTCATCCCGAATGGCTGGTTGAACGATGGACGAAGCGATTTGGGGAACGCGAAGCCTTTCAATTGATGCAGGCTAATAATCGTCGGCCTGTTTATTATGTGCGTGCCAATAACCTGCGAACAAAAACAGAGAATTTTAAACTTAGAATGACCAAGAACGACATTCAGTTTGAGGAAAGCGACTGGCTTCCGGGTTATTTTCGGGTTGAAAGCGTAGCGCCCTTCATCCAAAAAGGCTGGCTAGCCAAAGGTTTTTGCCAGGTGCAAGATATAGCAGCGGGCTTTGCTCCTTTTCTGCTGGATCCCCAGCCGGGCGAAACCGTGTATGATCTCTGCGCTGCGCCGGGTACCAAAAGTGTACTTATGAGCGACCTGATGAATGGCGAAGGAGAAATCCTGGCGGTAGATATTTCCTCTGAACGACTCGAAAAACTGGCCGAAAGTGCCCTCTCCTATCGCGCTGAAAACATCCGCGTGCGACGGGCTGACGTAACAAAACTTACACTGGATGAAGCCGATGCTGTATTGTTGGATGCCCCTTGCACCGGAACAGGCGTTCTTAGCAAACGCGCCGACCTCCGTTGGCGTCGAGATGAAGAAAGCCTGAAAAATTCCGTTGAACTTCAGGCCAAGCTTTTGGATTCTGCTGCCAAGATGGTCAAAAAAGGAGGGCGACTGGTGTACAGCACTTGCTCTCTCGAGGAGGAAGAAAATATGGAACAGGTCATGAATTTCCTCGACCGCCATGAAAATTACGAGCTGGAGACCGTTGAAGGCTACGTGCCCGAAGAGGTGATGGTTGACGGGGCATTCGGTTACCAGACCTTCCCCCATCGTCACGATTGCGACGGACACTTTGGCGTACGTTTAAAACGGACAGCTTAAGGCAGTTAAAAGTTAATTTGTTAGTGGTTATTGTTCATTTGTAATCCATTTGCCAATAACTGCTAACAAATAAAATCTACATCTTCTTTATTTCTTAGTATTCTAAATATAAAAATTTAGATTCTTGATATTCACTGCCCTCTTATTCATTAATTCTCAGTAATATCTCTTTCGATAGTAAATTTTCTCGGTTGCTGGTCGCTAATATCCCATCTTAGCGTCTGATTATACCAAACTTTGGTAACGCCCCAAATATCAGCTTTTTTTGCTTTAACTTTTACCGTATCCATGGTTCCATCTGCGAATTTTATATAAGTCACCGAAGAATGGCTCTCATTATCTTTAAATGCTCTGTTAGGGAAAAGGGTCATAAAGTAGGTATCAAGATCTTCTGCATACCATATATAGAAATGTTTGGGGTGATCTAAGTTATTATCAAAAACCTTTTTTTTCTCTCCATTAGCTAAATAATAGATATCAGTATTCTGTTCCGTTATGGCATGCTTCTGCTTTGGATTCAATAAATCCTTACCGTTCTGGTCCACAAATGAAATATTCATTCGGACGTCATCATTAAGATCGTTCGGATTATTACTGGAGGTGGTACATCCCGAAATAAGCAGTGCAACAAAATAAACTAAGAACAACCAACATACATTTTTTGTTTTCATAGCGTGTTTTGATGAATTTATATTTTAAAATCTGTTTTTATATTTAGAAAAAAAAAGACTTTATCAAATTATCTCATAAATAACCTGAAGTTAATCGCTATTTCTGTCAATAGCCTAAACATTCAATTGAAGAAAATGCATCACGCAAAATCGATTTACTAAATCGCTCTACATCTTCTTTCCTTTTTCGTATCTTCCCGATCTTAAGAAATTTAACTTTCAACCCGTAAACCGAGTATTCAGCAATTTTGGATAAATCGACGGCCCATCAAGACATCCCTAAACATTTTGATCCCAACAGCATTGAAGATAAGTGGTATAGCTTTTGGGAGGATAATGGTTTTTTCCATTCCGAACCCGACGACCGGGAATCTTATACGGTAGTCATCCCCCCTCCCAATGTGACGGGCGTCCTGCATATGGGACACATGCTCAATAATACCATTCAGGATGTGCTGGTTCGCCGGGCCCGCATGCAAGGGAAAAATGCCTGCTGGGTACCCGGAACCGATCACGCTTCCATTGCTACCGAAGCCAAGGTCGTACAGAAGCTTCGCAAAGAAGGAATCACCAAGGCGGACCTCACCCGGGATGAATTTTTAGAACACGCATGGGAATGGACCGAAGAGCACGGAGGAATTACTCTGCAGCAGCTGCGAAAGCTGGGCGCCTCTTGTGACTGGGAACGGACCCGGTTTACTCTGGAAGACGATCTGTATGAGGCAGTTATAGACT
>DATFLI010000402.1:0-5170 GCA_035267805.1 Balneolaceae bacterium
AAAAAGCTTATTTTCCTTTCCAGATAAAATGCGATGATATCAAAAATATGCCGGGCTTTTGAAACTTCGCAGGTCTACTGTTTACCAATGCTTACTCGGGCTTCCAGCTATTCATCTTGTCATTGATGACTTCCCGAAGCCGACTTACTTGCACCCGGTCCTGGGTCATATCATCACGATAGCGAATGGTAACAGTATCTTCTCCTTCCGACTCAACGCCGTCAAAGTCTGCCGTAATACAGAATGGCGTGCCTGCTTCATCCTGACGTCGATAACGCTTGCCTATAGATCCGGATTCGTCATACAGCACGGTGAAATCATCCCGCAGATCCTGCTCAATCTTATGAGCCAAATCCTGAAGTTTATCTTTCTTGATGAGCGGAAAAATACCCACTTTTGTCGGTGCTAATTTGGGATTCATTTTCAGCACCGTTCGGGTATCACCGTCAACTTCTTCCTCACGATACGCATCACACAACACCATCAACACCGCACGGTCGAGTCCGATAGAAGTCTCAATTACATAAGGTGTATAACGTTTTTGCTCAGCTTGGTCGTAATATTCCAGTTTTTTTCCGGAATATTCCTGGTGCTGAGTCAGATCGAAATCGGTTCGATTATGGATGCCTTCCACCTCCTGCCATCCAATAGGATAATCATACTGAATATCGGCAGCGGCGGCAGCATAGTGCGCTAATTTATCTTTGGGATGCGGTTCTGTGCGCAAGTTATAAGAACGAATACCCAGTTTTTTGTGCCACTCGAGACGTTCATTTAGCCAGTGGTCGTAATTTTCCTCGTCCGTGCCCGGCTCAACAAAATATTGCATCTCCATCTGCTCAAACTCACGCATACGGAAGACGAATTGACGTGCCACCACTTCATTACGAAATGCCTTTCCGGTCTGTGCAATGCCGAACGGAACCTGCTGGCGCGCCGTATCCATCACATTCTTAAAGTTTACAAAAATCCCCTGGGCTGTCTCTGGACGCAGATAGACTACATCATCGTCATCATGTCCCGAAGAAGTAGCACCAAACTGGGTCTTAAACATCAGGTTAAACTGGCGGACTTCGGTCCAGTCGAAAGCTCCGGATTCGGGAGCCCGGATCTCGTTATCCATAATAATTTCATAGAGATCATCACACACCCCCTTTCGTGATCCCGCCGTATCCAGCAGCTGCTGAATTTCATCGGCTTCCTCTTCCTTATCTTTACTTCGAAGTTTTGCGATATGGCCTTCAATAAGCATATCAGCACGATACCGCTTGTTCGACTGTTTGTCATCAATCATGGGATCGTTGAATCCCCCCACATGTCCGCTGGCTTCCCATACTTTGGGATGCATAAAAATTGCGGAATCGAGTCCTACAATATTATCATGATGCTGAGTCATCGCCGACCACCAGAAGTCGCGTATATTGCGCTAGAGCTCAACTCCCAGTGGTCCGTAATCATAGACGGCTCCGAGTCCGCCGTAAATTTCCGATGACTGGTAAATGAGTCCACGTGCTTTCGCCAGCGAAACAATGGTATCTAAACTATCAAGTTCGGTCACAGACATTAAGCTTCTATAAGTTTTTGAGAATGATGAAATTAAAGAAGTCCAAAGATAGGAAAAATATATCCTTTAATTAATATCACTTTTATGCCTATTTTAGGCGCCTGACTCAGAAGAGTCAGAAAATGGCAGGTGTTTGCAACGTTCCATTTTTAAGCTTTAAACATTAAAATTAGTATATAACTCAGATTCATGCATTCTTTCCAGGTAGGTATTCTTGGCGCAACCGGCGCTGTCGGACAAAAATTTGTACGTTTACTTGAACACCACCCGTGGTTCTCCATTAAGAAATTGGGTGCCTCGGAACGATCCGCCGGTAAAAAATATAAACAGGCCACCCACTGGATTGAGAAAACAGAATTACCCGAATCCGTGGCAGATATTAAAGTTGATGAATGCAATCCTCTGCATTTTAAAGAAGTAGATTTTGTTTTTTCGGGATTGGATTCGTCCGTTGCCGGACATATCGAAAAGAACTTTGCCCAAGCCGGCATCCCTGTGATATCCAATGCAAAAAATTACCGGATGCACAACCAGGTGCCGCTTCTAATTCCTGAGGTAAATCCCAATCACATTGATCTTATCAAGAAACAGTCATTCAGCAGTAATGGCAATGGCTGGATCGTCACCAACCCGAATTGTGTATCGGTACCGCTGGCAATGTCACTCAAACCACTTAACGATGCATTCGGTATTGATTCGGTGGTCGTGACCTCCATGCAGTCGGTATCGGGAGCCGGCTACCCGGGCGTTCCAAGCATCGATATTGTGGCCAATGTTGTGCCCTATATCGGCGGCGAAGAGGATAAAGTCGAAACCGAATCAACAAAAATGCTGGGTACCCTAGATGGAGACTCCGTTACTTTTGGGGATTTTCCAATTCAAGCTACGGCTGTTCGCGTTCCTACAATCGAGGGACATTTGCTCTCGGTCTCAGTGAAACTGAAAGACAACCTGGCATCTATCGATGAAGCGAAGAAAGCATTTAACGAGTGGGAAAGTCCGATTGCAGATTTAGATTTGCCTTCCTCTCCGGCGAAACCTATTCGGCTATACGACGAAAATCGATACCCGCAACCGCGACTCCACGCCGACCGAGAAAATGGTATGCAAACCGGTGTGGGACGTCTCCGTGAAGGTTCTGTCATGGATCTGGGATATGTAACCATGGCACATAATACCATCCGTGGGGCGGCAGGCGGAGCCATCCTAAATGCAGAATTACTCGTCGCTAAAGAGTTGATTAGCTGATCAACAGCAAATAAATTACAATAGATCGATGAACGAATTTGGCGCTCCACCGAAACTTCGCCATGCGTTCATCGGTCATTCGGTCCATCCTTTCGACAGGCCATATCTTTTAATTTTTTAATCCTCTCCATCCATTTGGTTAAGGCGATATTCTGAAAGAAGCATTCGCGCTTTGGAAATCAGCGCTTCAGCTTCTTTTTTATCCTTCCGCTCAATTTTGAGCGTGCAGGTGGCCACATCTGTCCCCGGCAAATTCTCAAACGCTTTCATCGAAGTGCCTTCCAAAATCACCTTACTGCTGAACCATCCTTTTTTGAATGTAATCTCTTCAAGATCACCAAACGGAATGAGTAATGTTGTTACTCCGGATTTGAAATAGCCGATAAAACTATCCTCTACTTCAAACTCAAATTCAAGTCCCTCCTTTTTTAGTCGTAACAGTCCCTGGGCTTTTTGCAGCCCGTGGGATACCTCAGAAATTTCAAATGGCACCGATTGGTTATTATTCAAAGTCATATTTCATATTTGTATAAGTGACGTTTTAACAAATGATATAAAAAAATTTAAAAAATTTTGTAAGGATTTGCTTTCTCAGGGGTCTTACTACCAGAAACGTGTAAAAAGCGTATAAGCCGTTGAAATAGAGAGCAATATCAAATGTCCTTCCGGGGTGAGTTGGTCGATAGCCATCTCACCTCTTTTATTTTATAACTTGTTGCAAGTTCCTCTCTATTCCCGCTTATACTAATCATTTATCGGGGAGAAAATATGAGAGGCTACATTATTTGCATTGTACTGTTATTGCTATGCCTGGCGGTAACCGGTAACGGACAGGCACAAAGTGTAAATTTTCAGGATGGATTTGAAGATGGCGACTTTTCTAATAATCCCGCTTGGAATGGCGATACCAATCAGTTTACTGTAGTCGATGAAAATCCAAATTATCTGCTCCAGCTTAATGCCTCCGTAAGTCCAGCCTACTTGTCTACGGCTTCATCCCAAATTATTGGAAGCTGGGAGTTTTATATAGAATTTCGAGGCTTTGAACCTTCGGGCTCAAATCAAGCAAATATCTTTCTGATGAGCGACATTGCCAACTTAACAGGTAATGTAAATGGCTACTCCGTTCAAGTTGGCCAGAGCGGCGACGACTTTTTCAAGATTGTTCGATACGATAACGGTTCCGAAGCCACTACGATCCTGACCGATACCACTGTGGTACAGGGAGGCATGGGATATACCATAAAGGCCACCCGCAGCCAAACGGGAACCTGGCAGCTTGAAGTTGGCAAGGGATACGGCGGACCATTGCATAATTCCGGCAACACCGGCACCGACAGTACGTATACGTCCGCCTCTTTCTTCGGACCGAAAGTCAATTTCACATCCACCCGGGCCGATAAATTTTTCTTTGACTTCAAAATCGACCTGCCACCTTTCGTTACTACAAAGGCTAATTTATCCGGCGGCCAATCGGTAGACATAGCTTTCAACCGTTCTGTCGACCAAACGACTGTCAGCAACGGGGATTTTTCGTTGAACAATGGGTTGGGAACGCCTGCTTCAATCAGCTTTCCGGCCCCCGATACTGCTCGAATAACATACAATCAGCCATTGCCCTCCAACCGGTATGTTTTATCGGTAGGTGGGATCAGCGATCAGTCGGGAAATCAAATTTTGACAAATGATCAAGAGACATTTACTGTATTTGGCAAATATTCGGATGGCGATGTCAAAATCAATGAATTTATGTATGATCCGCCGGGCAATCAGTCCGAATATATTGAAATTAAAAATACCAGCAGCAAATACCTCAATCTGTCGAACTGGAAAATCGGAGATGATTCCGGCAACGACATTCTTTATTCCGCTTCCATTCCGTTGAATCCCCATAGCCTGTTGGTTATTTCTGCGGATACCGCCGCACTTTTCAATTCTTACGGCCCCCGATCTTACTGGCAGCCCTACAACCTCCCATCATTAAATAACGGTGGGGATGCCGTACGAATCCTAACAGCTACCGGCGTACTTGTTGATTCGCTTGCCTACCGGCCGGAATGGGGTGGACAAAGTGTTGCCCTGGAACGAAGATCGGTAACAACGGCATCCACCTATAGAGAAAACTGGGGAGATTCTCCCAATATCAATGGAGGCACTCCGGGGTTTCCCAACGAAATTGCTCCGGATACCGCTTCGCCCAAACTCACTTATTTTAATATCCGTACGGATAATATGATAGCTCTTGGATTTGATGAGCGCCTGAATCCTGATTCGGCAGCCAATATATTGAACTACGGAATTTCGAATTCCAATATCAGTTCCGTGCAAGTCAGCGCACCGGATACTGTTAACCTCTCA
>DATFLI010000403.1:0-3843 GCA_035267805.1 Balneolaceae bacterium
CCAAATTTGGAACAGCTACTCATTTTAATGTTTTACGAGCGAAAGTTGATGTCGCCAATGCAAAAACGCAGATGATTCAATCCAAAAATAATCTGGAACAGGCGCAAGCTGCTTTTTATAATCTCATGGGCGTTTCGCAAAGCAGCGAAGTTCAATTGCAAGACTCATTAGTTTATAACCAGCTTACTACGAATGAAGGTAAAGAAGTGAGACTTGCTCTCCATAACAATCCGGATTTAGCCAGCAGCTTATTACAAGTCAGGTTGCAGCGTCAGAATGTGCTTGCCGGATACAGTCAGTATTTACCAACCGTAAGTGCTTATTTGAATCAGGATTACAATAATCCGAATCCACACGGATCCCCTTTTAATCCTTCCGATTATTACAAATTTGGTTATGCCTGGAATGCCGGTTTAACACTAAGCTGGAATATTTTTAACCTGAATCGTGAGGGATCGATCATACAGAATAAATCTCAATATCGTCAGCAGGAAATCAGCTATCTAAATGATAAAGAACAGATATTATATGACGTTCACAGCGCGTTATTAGGAATCAGGAATGCAGCGCAATCAGTAAATGCGCAGAAAATGACGCTGAAACAGGCTCAGGAAGGATTACGGTTGGCCCAGGCCGGTTACAGAAACGGAACACTCGACCAGGTTTCCGTACTGGATTCGCGTCAGGCTTTACGACAGGCAGAACTTTCCTATTACAACAGTATTTATCAGCATAAAGTGGCCCATCTGAAATTGTTAAAAGCCACCGGTCAGTTAAAAGCCAAAGCTGTTAAAAACGAGAATTAATCTCATCAGAGAATATTGAACCTATTTGATATTTAATCATGCGAATTACAGATATTTCCATTAAGCGACCCGTAACGACCATAACCATTATGGCGGCCCTTCTGGTATTCGGTTATCTTGCCTTTTCCAGAATGGGGGTCGATCTGTTCCCGGAAGTTGAATTTCCGGTTGTAACAGTAACGACTACCCTGCCAGGTGCCAGTCCGGATGTAATGGATCAGGAGGTTACCAACACGCTGGAAGAACAGATCAATACCATCAGTGGTATTAAAACCATCTCATCCCAAAGTTATGATGGGCTGTCTAATATCGCTGTTCAGTTTGTCCTCTCCAAGAATGCGGATGTCGCATCCGAAGAGGTTCGGGCCAAAGTAAACCTTGCGAGACAAAACTTACCTAAGGACATTAACCCACCAATCGTACAGAAACTGGATATTGCATCAAGTCCTATTGTTTGGATTTCGGTATCCGGAAAAGTCCCCTATCTGAAGCTTTCTCAATACGCCGATAAAACACTGAAGGAACAGTTACAAACCGTAAGCGGTGTAGGTAATGTTGAAGTCGCCGGATTGCGTCAACGGGAGATGCGGGTCTGGATCTATCCCAAAAAATTATACGCCCGCGGTTTAACGTCGATGGATGTGGTCAATGCCATCCAAAGTAATCACCTCGAACTTCCAGGCGGACGTATTGAAGAGAAGAAAAAAGAATACACTATTAAGGTGCAGGGAGAATATCTCACTCCGAAGGGGTTGAGTAATCTCGTCATAAAATCTCATAACGGGCAGACGACCTATCTAAAGGATGTCGCTAAAGTAGAGACAGGAACGGAGGATTACCGGACGATTGCTCACTTTAATGGAATTCCCACGATTGGCTTAGGGATTCGTAAACAAAGCGGAGCCAATACCGTTGCTGTAGCCAACGCGATTAAGGCAAAGGTCAAACAGTTAAAGGCGAATACACCGAAAGGTATCGATGTCCAAATTGCTTCTGATAACTCAAACTTCATTAAGAAATCGATTGGCGGTGTACAATTCGATATCATACTCGGAGTCATCCTGACAGCCATCATCATGTTTGTGTTCTTGCGTAACCTACGGATTACGCTCATCAGTATTGTATCTATCCCGATTTCACTGATTGGTGGTTTCATCATTATGAACGCCCTGAATTTCACAGTTAATAACCTTACAATGCTCGCAATGTCCCTTGCCGTTGGTCTGGTCATTGACGATACCATCGTTGTGCTTGAAAACATTTTCAGGCACGTCGAGATGGGTGAAAAAGGTATGGAAGCGGCAAGTGTCGGTACAACAGAAGTAGGTTTTGCCGTTCTAGCCGCTACATCTACAGTGGTGGCTGTATTCCTGCCGGTAGCGTTTATGAAAGGAATAATCGGTCGATTCTTCTACCAATTCGGTATGACCGTAGCGATCACGATGATCATATCTTTATTCGTTTCGTTCACACTGACCCCATTCTTGTGTTCCCGATTATTGAAACACGAGAAAAAACACAATGCGTTTTATAATACACTTGAGAAATTTTTTACCTGGTTAGAAGAGTTTTACGCAAAAACCCTGAAATGGGGTATTCGTCACCGCGGCGCTGTAATGGGCATTGCACTGGCAGCGTTTATTGGCGGTTTGTCTCTCCTGCCTTTTATTGGTACCGAATTTATACCCAAATCAGACGAATCGCGGTTTCAGGTTAGTTTTGAGATGCCTACCGGTACATCCATCCACGAGATGAATCAGAAAATGTACAGTATGGAACAATTGTTATTCAAAGATAAACAAATCAAATCGGTTTTTGGATCGGTGGGTAGCGGCGCCAGTCAAGAGGTAAACAAAGGTAACTTCCGAATCAATATGGTTCCCAAAGATAAACGGGATATTAGTCAGCAACAGTTGATGGCCAAAGTCCGTAATCTCTTCAACAAAAAATTCCCGAATATGACGATCGCGGTTTCCCCTGTATCGAACGCAGGTGGAGGAGGTCGTCAGGCCGATATTACCTATATTATCCGTGGACCCGATGTCCAGAAACTTGGAAAGATCAGTCAGCAAGTGATCAAGAATTTAAAATCCAAAGGTGATTTTGTGGATTTGGATACCGATTTGCGACTTTCCAAACCGAATATTCAGGTAGATATTAATCGTGACTTAGCCTATAATCTTGGCGTTAATGTCCGTTCTATTTCAAATGAGATTTACGCTCTTTTTGGCGGAATGGACGTTGCCAAATATACACACGACGGTTATCGGTATAAAATTAGAGTAAAGGCTCAACCCGATTACCGGGATAAACCATCCAACCTCGATGAGATCGAAACTCGCGGAGCCGATGGACACCTCATGAAAGCAGCTAACCTCATCAATTATCAGGTTGGTAAAGGACCAAACGTAATTAACCGGTATAACCGGATGCAATCGGTAACAATCTATGCGGATACCAAAGGGATATCAACCGGTACCGGTTTGAATATCGTACGAAATGTGGTCAAACAATATTTACCCAAAAACGGAAAATGGTCTACCGAATTGGGCGGACAGAGTCAAAACATGGTTGAGTCGTTCGGCTACATGATGCAGGCTCTCGAAATATCGATTCTGATTGTATACATGGTATTGGCTATTCAATTCGAATCGTTCATACATCCGCTCACGATTCTCGTATCATTACCATTAACAATGATCGGAGTATTCGGTGCGCTGTTCTTAACGGGTGTCACCTTAAACATTTTCACCTTCATCGGTATTATTATGTTAGTTGGCCTGGTGGTCAAGAATGCGATTCTGCTTGTGGACCTGGCAGATCAGCAGAGGCGCAAGGGTGATGATAAGATATCGGCGATCATAACCGCGGGCCGGTTGCGATTGCGGCCGATTCTCATGACAGCGGCATCCGTTATTATCGCGCTGGTCCCTGTAGCCCTGGCTATCAGTGAAGGTGGGGAAACGCGTCAGCCATTGGGTATAGCCGTAATCGGTGGTATGGTCACATCCACCATGTTAACCCTGTTAGTCATTCC
>DATFLI010000404.1:0-5087 GCA_035267805.1 Balneolaceae bacterium
GCCAACTACCCGGCCATGCCGGTAAAGCCGGGATCCATGGGGCGGCCACTGCCCGGAGTTAAAGCCGCGATTGTCAAACAGAATGGATCACACAACGAAATTCAGTTGGTTGAAAGTCCCGGAAAAGATGGAGAGCTGGCATTAAAGGTCGGTTGGCCTTCAATGTTTAGGGGATATCTGGATGAGGAGGATCGGTACCGGAAATGCTTTGCCGGTGATTGGTATTTAACCGGTGATTTGGCCAGTCGGGATGAGGATGGGTATTTCTGGTTTGTGGGAAGGGCTGATGACATCATCAAGACAGCGGGACATATGGTCGGTCCTTTTGAAGTAGAGAATGTGATGATGGAGCATCCTGCTGTGGCTGAGGTGGCCGTAATTGGAAAACCCGACCCGGTGATGGGAGAACTGGTAAAAGCATTCATTGCGTTGAAAAGTAACTATGAACCGAACGATGAGCTGAACCTGGAATTAAAGGGTTTTGCCCGGGAGCGGCTTGGTCCGGCTGTTGCACCGAAGGAAATTGAATTTGCAGATGAGTTGCCCAAAACCCGGAGCGGAAAAATCATGCGCAGGCTGCTGCGGGATCAGGAACGTGAAAAAGCCGGAAAAAAAGCTGATTAATTACAACAGGAAAGAAATGGCTACAAAGAAAACCATAAAAAAAAGTCCCAAGAAAGCTGACAACAAGCTGAAGCTTCATTTACTTCACCAAATGATGCGTATCCGCCGGATGGAGGAAAAAGCGTATGAGCTTTATACGGAAGAAAAGATACGCGGTTTTCTGCATCTCTATGACGGTGAGGAAGCCGTGGCTGTCGGGGTGATCGAGAATCTAACCGGGGAAGATAGCATCGTAGCTACTTATCGGGAGCACGGACATGCGCTTATCCGGGGCGTATCGATGGAGCGGATTATGGCGGAGATGTTTGGCAGGCAAGAAGGCTGCAGTGGCGGGCGCGGGGGGTCTATGCATCTATATGATAAGGAAACCAATTTTTTTGGAGGTTCTGCAATCGTCGGTAATGGATTGCCGATGGCAGTAGGGGTTGCTTTCGCTTATAAAAGGCAGAAAAAAGATGCCCTGGTTTGTTGTTTCTTCGGAGAAGGTGCTGTCGATGAAGGGGAATTTCATGAATCGATGAACCTGGCTTCTTTGTGGGATTTACCTGTGCTTTTTGTCTGTGAAAATAACCTTTATTCCATGGGGATGCCTTTCGAGTTAGCCGAGGCTGAAACGGATTTGGTTTCGAAGGCTAAGGCATACAATGTAGAGGGAGAAAGTGTAAATGGCATGAATGTGATGGGCGTGCGCGAAGCTTCGAAGAAGGCAATGAATTATATCCGCAAAACCCAAAAGCCCTATTTTTTGGAATGCAAGACGTACCGGTTTCGGGCGCATTCGATGTTTGATCCGGAGCGATACCGTAAGAAATCAGAAGTGAAGGAATGGAAAAAAGAAGATCCCATTCAAACATTTTCAGATAAACTCAGGAAAGAAAAAGTGCTGACAGATGCGGAATGGAAAAAGCTCAATGATAAAGTGGCCGAAGAAGTCGAGGATGCTGTCCGGTTTGCCGAGGAAGGCACGCTGGAACCGGTAGAGGATCTTACGAAGTATGTGTACAGCGATAGCGATTAGAAACACTTAAAAATGTTACCCTGAACCTGTTGTCCTGAGCTTGAATTAGGATCTATTCAGGATTTATAGAATAAATGAGAGGGAATAACCGATGAATAAGATAGCACAACAAACCATTACCTATCGGCAGGCTGTACGGGATGCAATGCGTGAGGCTATGAAAAAGGACGAACGGGTATTCCTGATGGGCGAAGATGTAGGGCGTTATGGCGGCTGTTTTAATGTGAGCGAAGGAATGTTGCAGGAATTTGGAGAGGATCGCATTATCGATACACCGCTTTCGGAATCGGGATTTACAGGGTGCGGGATTGGTGCAGCCGTAGCGGGAATGCGTCCCATCGTGGAGATTATGACGGTTAATTTTAGCTTGCTGGCCGCTGACCAAATTATCAATACGGCTGCTGTTTTGAAGTATATGTCCGGCGGGCAGTTTAATGTGCCGGTAGTCATTCGTATCGCGACGGGTGGCGGCAAGCAGCTGGCGGCACAACATTCGCGAAGCCTGGAAGGATGGTATGCGCATATCCCGGGCCTGAAAATCCTGACGCCTGCCATGGTTGAGGATGCCTACGGTATGCTTGGGCCTGCCCTTGAGGATCCAGACCCGGTATTGATCTTTGAAAATACATTGCTGTATAATTATGAGAGTGAATTTTTCAGCAATGGTACAACGGTGGATATAGACCGCGCGAAGATTCGACGGGAAGGCAGCGACGTCAGCATCATCACTTATGGAATTGGAGTACACAAATCATTGAAAGCAGCGGAACAGCTGGCTAAGGATGGTATCAGTGCAGAAATTGTGGATTTGCGCATCCTTCGCCCCTTGGATAACGAGACAATCTTTTCGTCGGTAAGAAAAACGAGTCGGGCCGTTGTTGTAGACGAGGGATGGCATAGCGGTGGAATCTCCGCTGAGATTGCAGCTCGTATTACAGAGGACCTTTTTTACGATCTGGATAGTCCGGTCGAACGCGTTTGCGGAGCGGAGGTGCCTGCCCCGTATGCCAAACATTTGGAACAGGCTTCTCTGCCTCAAACGGAAGATATTGTAAAACGCGTAAAGAAGATGGGAGGCATTTATGGGTGATTTCGTCATGCCGAGCCTGGGTTCTCAAATGATTGAAGCCAAACTGGTACAGTGGCACGTTAAGCCGGGCGACAAGGTTAAGAAGGGAGATATCATCGGGGAGATTGACACCGAAAAGGGATTGATCGATATTGAAGTTTTTGAGGATGGGACGATTACGGAGCTGCGTGCCAAAGAAGGAGAAACTATTCCTGTGGGATCTGTGATGGCAATTATTGGCGGAGATAAGGAGCATAAAGCAGCGGCCCAACAGAAAGAGGTGCCTGCTGAAGAGAAGAAAATCAAGAAAAACGGTAAACAGGAAGTGACTGTTAGCGCCAGAGAAAAAAGGCCGCCCGTGCATCGTATGAAAGCTTCGCCCCTGGCTCGCAGGGTGGCCGAAGATTTACATGTCGATCTGGGTAAGGTAAAAGGATCGGGTCCCGAAGGTACCATTCACAAGAAAGATGTGGAGGCTTATGCCCGGGAAACCAAAGGTGAAGAGACTTTTAAGAAAGAAATCGAGATGGCGGCGCATGTATCTGCCGCAACCGAGGCCAAGGCACCTAAAAGCATGCGTCAATCGATTGCCGCAGCAATGAGTCGGTCGAATCGTGAAATACCGCATTATTATCTGGAAACGGAAATTGACATGACGGCAGCTATGGACCGGCTGGAAGAAATCAACCGCAAGCGGGCAGTCAATGAACGAATCTTGCCGCCTGTGTTGCTGATTAAGGCTGTGGCCAATGCGTTGACCGAAGTGCCGGAGCTCAATGGTTTTTGGACTGATGAAGTCATGCATGTGGAAGAAGGTATCCATATCGGATTTGCTATTTCGTTGCGGCAGGGTGGATTGGTGATCCCGGCGGTCTTGAATGCGGATATGAAATCGCTGGACGAAATACGAACCGAATTCGTAGATATGATCATGCGGGCCCGGGAAGGGCATCTTAAAAGCCGGGAGATAAGCAGTGCAACGATTACCATTACCAGCTTAGGGGAGCGTGGGGCTGAAAAAGTCTTCGGGGTGATTTATCCGCCCCAGGTAGCGTTGGTCGGTTTCGGTCGGATATCCCCCAAACCGATAGTTGTGGATGGATTGATAGGCATTCGGCCGGTATTGAGTGCCACGCTTGCCGGGGATCACCGGGCAACCGACGGCCATACCGGGTCGCGTTTCCTCGAAAAACTGAACGAACAACTGCAACATCCGGAGAAAGTATGAATCAAATTGATTACTTGTCGATTATAAAGAAGCATTTGCATAGAGTGGCTCCGGAAGCCGATCTTGAAAAATTGCGGCCTGCCGATGACTTGGGAACCCAACTGGATATAGACTCCATGGACTTCTATAACATCATGGTGGGAATTAGTGAAGAGCTGCATGTCGACATCCCGGAAGAGCAGTATGACAAGTTGCGAAGCCTGAAGGCGATTAAGGATTTTTTAGCAAGTGCGATTCCCCAGAATTAGGAGTTTTCGAAGGATATGTGATCGCAAAAGCATATCACTGAGTTGATCATGTCATTTTCGATTTGTAGAGGGCTTTATTGATGATATTTATGCTAAAGCTACAAAGATTGTACAGTATTGCAATTCCGATAACATGGCGGGTTGTCGTGTAGGTGAAAAGTTTACAGTGTTCGGCGATAGAACCCCTACAAATAAATTGATAAGTCATTATTACCTTATTATTGAATCAAGAGAGAGATTCTTTGAAATATTGAAATTTACATGGTTCCGGGTTGTGCTACGGTGCTTCCTGGAATAAGCCTTAAATAATGACCGAGGCTTCTTGTTATCACTTCTTTACCGAAGAGCAATAAGTGTGTAACGGTCTAATTTGTCGGTATCTGAAAAGTACCGGCATCAAAGCCAGTGATTGAGGGTGTTCCGATTCGGTCGGAACTGAGATTATACCTCTTGAACTTGACCCGGGTTGTACCGGCGAAAGGAAAATCACTGGCTTTTTTTAATTTATTTGTCTTCCTTAATACCATATAAAAAAACGGTCAGTACCAAGTGGGCTGTGATAGTTACACTATTACCGGTCGGTGATGGGATTGGTAATAACCTTTTTTGTTGCGTAATTCTGACGTTCGTTTAGTGGTTAGGGTTACTTCCGATTAGAATGGCGATTCCGGAGCTGGAATTTCAGTTGTATGTTTTTTCATGTTTAGTTGCAGGCATTAAAATTATTTTTTGGGTAATGATTTAATAAACTTGCCTACCAGGTTTATATTCGCCCGTTCGTGTTTCCAGGCTTCATCGTCATGTTGCCCGTAAAACGGATCCGAGGTGACAACGACAATGGTATTGTACTCTTTTAGCAGGAAGATAAATTGTCCGCCGTGTCACCACGATAGGTTGAAG
>DATFLI010000405.1:0-25580 GCA_035267805.1 Balneolaceae bacterium
TGTGGAAAAATTGTTCGGTTATCTGGATCCCATAGGTGCCGGTATTCGACTGGGGTCGGTGAGCTGTACCGTGATAGGGACTTTGGCTTCCAAAGGGGAGTCGACCTTCGGGATGGACCAGGATAATTTTATCCTGATGCCGATTAAGGCCCTTCATAGAAGGATTTTGGGTAATACTGATGTCGGAGCGATTTATATTTCAGCTGAAAGTCGGGCTTCTTCGCCACAAGTGCAGGAGGATATCACTAAGCTGATGCGCCAGCGTCGTCACATTCGATCCGGCGCCGAAGATGATTTTGAAGTGAATGACATGGCCCAGATTGCTACAACGGTAGCCAGCACTACGAGTATCCTGACGACCTTTTTGGGAGCTATTGCAGCCATCAGTCTGCTGGTAGGAGGTATCGGGATCATGAATATCATGCTGGTCTCCGTGACCGAGCGGACCCGTGAAATTGGAATACGGCTGGCAATCGGGGCCCTGGGAAGAGAAGTGTTGCTGCAGTTTTTGATCGAGGCTATTATGCTGTCGCTCTTTGGTGGAATTATCGGGATTCTTCTGGGCCTTGGATTGGCGGCCTTTGTGGCACCGCTTTTGGGCGTTCCTTTTATTATCAATCCGGGGATTATTCTCATTGCCTTTCTTTTTTCGGGGGCAGTTGGGATCATTTTTGGGTTTTTCCCGGCCCGACGAGCCGCCCGGCTTGATCCTATCGATGCGTTACGATACGAGTAAGAGTTTATATTTACGATATCACAATTATGGAGGCTCGCGGTATCGTAAACTTATCTTTGCCGTGTATATTTGCCCATCAGCTCAGCTTGTTCAATCATATGATCTTTCATAGCAGATAAAAGCTGTTGCTTGCTGCCTGCCGGAGCGATATTTAGAATCGTATCTAATGCATATAATTTAAAATAGTAGCGGTGCGTGCCGCCCGGCGGACAAGGTCCCCGGTATCCGGTTATTTGAAAATCATTGTTACCTTGCAACGTGCCATTAGTAAGTTTTTTCCCTTCCGGCTGATCTTCTATAAGCTTACGATTGTCAACCGGAATATTATAGAGTACCCAATGAACCCAGGTTTTGGAAGGCGCATCGGGGTCATCTACAATGAGGGCGAATGATTTGGTATTGGCCGGGACATCAGTCCATTCCAGCGGCGGAGATACATTAGTTCCATCGCAGCTGTATTTGGCAGGTATAAATTCTCCATTCTCAAATGCCGTACTTTTAAGTTCCAAAGCCATAAATAACTCTCTCTTATTCTTAATTGCCTAAATATAAGAATATTTCTGGAAACCATACTTTCGAAGTACTTCCCTTGAGGGAAGATGATATTTATCCCTCCTTGCGGAGAGTGCCTGAGTTCCGCGGTTTTTCGGAAGTCGGGCGGGAGGTGTCAGCTGCCGACTGCAACCCCGTTCTCAATTTGCGACGATATGAGAAGATTTCATTTTTATAAAAATCGGGGCTTTATGATGCTATACTTTCGAAGTAAGTGTAATTTCCATGATTGGTAGAATTTCAAATCGAATTCACGTTTAACTAGCTAAAAGCATTCGGACATGTGTCTAACTATAAAAAGTTATCTTTTATTGAGGAGAATCCGCTCAATCCGCCTATCCGGCACCAGCCAGATAAGGGCAACCAGCGTATAGATCCCCAAAGAAAACCAGTGCCACCGGAATGCCAGGAGAATAGCCAGGATATAAAGCAGGGGTGACGCTTTGCCTTTCCAGTCATTGCCGATGGCTTTTTTGAGCAGGGAGTCGGGTTTCTGGGATTTGATGATAACATGTTGCAGGATAAAGTAGGCGATGGCGGCCATGAGTAGAACAACCCCGTAAATGGCTGTTGGTGCGGATGCAAAATGATTTTCGCCCATCCAGCCGGTAGCAAATGGCACCAGCGAAAGCCAAAATAACAGGTGCAGGTTGGCCCACAGTATCGGACCGGTAACTCTGCTCGTGGTATGTATCATATGATGGTGATTATTCCAGTATATCCCCAGATAAACAAAGCTAAGTACGTAGCTTAAAAATATCGGAAATAGCGGCAAGAGCGCTCTTAAAGTGTCGCCGTGAGGTACTTTCAGTTCAAGTACCATAATGGTGATTATGATAGCAATGACCCCGTCACTGAATGCCTCGATTCTATTTTTATTCATAGCTATTCTATTAAAATTTTTAGAGTCGTCTTGAAAATCCTCCTTCCATGTCTTGTTGAACCACGTCAGCATTCGGGGCAGTCCTGTTTCAGTATCCTTTGCTTTTGCTCGTTCACGGACTATTCCTTGACTTGATACGGCTTTGCAAAGTGTTATTTAAATGAGTTACAGTAAATAAATATAATCGTTGGGAAGATGATTTTTTCATGAAATGCAGGAATGTTCGATGTTGTTTAAAAATGCTTAAATATTAAGAAAAAACTGATTTTATGGGATTTTTCTTGCTTTTGGCACGGATATTATTTTCGGCAATATTTATTCAATCAGGCATAGGACACATAATGAATACGGCACAGATGGGAGAATATGCTAAAACCAAAGGAGTGCCGCTTCCCCAAATCGCCGTATTTCTTACGGGCATCATGATATTGCTGGGCGGCGTAAGCGTGTTACTTGGCTTGTGGGTAAAAGTAGGGGCCTGGCTTTTAATTCTCTTTCTGGTTCCTACTGCATTTATAATGCACAATTTTTGGACAGTGGAAGATCCTATGGATCGAAGAAACGATCAGATCCATTTTATGAAAGACTTGGCATTAGCGGGAGCCGCATTTCTGATTTGGTTCCTTTATGTTATGGCAAATGTGCCGTGGAGTATTAGTTAGCCCGTATTTCTGTCTCGGCGACGGGATAAAAGATTAAAATTTCTAATTTAGATCGGGATATACATGCCATATTTTGAAAATATGGCATGTATTTTATCGCTTGCAGATTCCTTGTCCTCAATATCTAATGACTAACGAGGCAGAGCAACTTATTTGGTGAAAATGCGGATTACCGGGGATCGTGCTTTTTTAGGAAATCCCCAACAGCATTGTTATTTGCTTCCGGATTATCTTGCATAGTTAGATGGCCGGCGTTGGGAATCACAACCATTTCTGAACCCGGAATCAGGCTTTCGTAATAACGTACGGTCGCCGGACGTGCCTCATCGTATTCCCCTGCCGTAAATAATACGGGTGCGGTAATTTGTCCCAAACGGTTGGTAACATCATAATTCGTAAGTGTTCCGGTAAAAGTGAATTCACTGGGACCTTGCATATAATTATATATTTCCGGGTTCATCTCTGCGAAAGAGGTGTCTATATCTGCCGACCATGGCATTTTACGAGCTACATATTTGGCATAATAAACCATCATGGCATTTTGGTATTCTGGCGAATCGTATGTCCCGGCCTCTTCATTTTTACGGATTACCTGTTGAACCGAATCTGGCAGCGTAGTCTCTAGGCTATCAGCATCCCGTATCCATCTGGGGATGCTCAGGGCCGGGCTTGCCAGTACGAGGCAATTTACTCTTTGTGGATATTTTAGCGTATATTCAGTTCCGAGTATAGTTCCCCAGGAATGCCCGTAAATATCCATTTTTTTTAATCCGAGAGCTTGTCTTATTTCTTCCAGCCGGTTCACAAAGGCAGGTATGTTCCACAGAGTAGTGTCACTCGGTTGATCACTTTTGCCGACGCCAAGTTGATCATAAAAAATTACGGGTCGATCCTTGCCCAGCGCGGATAATGGATTCATATAATTGTGTGGAACCCCGGGACCACCGTGTAGTACCATAAGCGGAACTCCATCCCCGGTTCCGACAACCTTATACCAAACACGCCCTCCGGTTACCTGAACATGTCCTTCCCCCGGCTTCAATTGGTTATTGCAACCGAGCAGTGTTAGAAAGGCAATGGCACAGATGAATACATGAATACACCAACTATAATTTTTTTTATTCATATATATGCGATTAAACTTATAATTTATAAATGTTTATAGATAAATAAATTACCTATAAAATACTAATGTATTTTCCGTAGAAGAGATTATAGCAGTGTGTAATAATTTCTCTTAATTCCCGTCCAACCTGTTGGGACCCTTCTACATTAAGTCTTGCCGCAGCATCAAATATTTGACTATTTGATGGATTTCAGCCTGTTATTCAGCGGTTTGACTTTACCAGTGATTTAAAAGGCACGAAAATTGCTTTTTATATGGTAGTTAATAGCATTGCATCGAGGGAGGTCAGTATCATAAAAGGGGGAGATATGCAAAGAGTTGTAGATGTGTCACGCATCAGGAGAAGTTTTTTTAAAATAAATACCAGGATGGGTCGCATTAGTGAATTAATACTTATCATAATTCTAATTGCGACTTCCGTTGATCTTAGCGCGCTAAATATAGATACAGCGGTGCCTTTGACGACTACCAATTCGTCTGAGTTTAGTGAAGCCGAAAATATTTCATCTGCGGATTTTTTTATTTCCGGTTCCAAGTTATCTCCTCTAAAGGCTGAGAGAAAGTCTCCTTATCATGACCTCATTAGGACTGTGGCACATTCACAAAATTTTGACTGGGTCATGTTAACAGCAATAGTTGCCCAAGAGTCGAATTTTGATCCATCGGCAAAGAGCTGGGCCGGTGCCGTAGGCTTAATGCAGATTTTACCACGCTACTCACAGGTATCTGATATTGACCGGCTGTTTGAGCCGGAAATCAATCTCAAAGAAGGAGTCCGAAAACTAAAGAAGTACTTGCAATTTTATGACTATATGGATCCGGTTAATAAATGGTCATTTGCTTTGGCTACTTATAATGCGGGTATAGGGCATATTCGCGATGCCCGTCGATTGACGATGGATTCAAATCTGGATCCAAATCAGTGGGAATATGTCTCTGAATCCTTGTTGCAACTAATGCAGAGAAAATATTACCGAAATGCCCGTTTCGGCTACTGTAACGGAACTGAAACCTACCAATATGTTGATGCTATCTTAAATCGCTATAGGAATTATAAAAAAAATCCTTTCATGGGCAGATCCATGGATACGAAATCCGTTTTTCCGAATTGGATGCAGCTCCCTGAGGTTCATAATAAATTGCCCTGAAACAGTTATCAAGGTGCTCCGAATTTGGTATCAATTTGCACATCCAGCTCTTCCAGCAGCTTCATGGGTAAGGTACCGCCTATGAAGATAAACAGGAAATCGTTGGGGAGGCTGTAAGTTTCCTCTCCCTCCTCACGAATGTAAATCCGGTCTTCCGTATTTTTTACCACTTCGCTGTTGTATATTACTTCTATACGATTTTCATCATTAGCCTGCTCGATTCGGTCATGATTCTGAGGTTTAATTCGGAAGAACTGTTCTTTGCGATAGGAAATTCGCACGGTATTTGATGGTTGCTCGGCCAGCGATAGGGCTGCTTCTACGGCAGAATCTCCGCCGCCCACTACGGTAATTCTATTATCTTGGAATTGCTCGGAATCGCGCAGGGAGTAGGCAACGTTCGGCAAATTTTCTCCCTCGATACCAAGCTTCCTGGGTGTGCCTCTTCTTCCGATAGCAAGGAGTACCCGATGGGTAATAAACTCAGATTCATTGGTTATCACTTTGAATAATCGCTCATCCAGCCTTTGGATATGCTTTACCCGTTCTCCTGTTTTAATATTCAGGTCCAGCTGATCAATGACATTAAACCAGGTTTCCATAAGCTCTTCTTTTTGAATTTCATGCTTATGAATTTTTCCATATCCCGGGATTTCCAGCGGTTGGGTCATGACTACTTTCTTGCGAGGATACGAACGAATGCTGCCCCCGATCTCCTCCTGTTCCAGTGTCACAGTGTCAAGATTATGTTCTTTGCAGTGGATCGTTGCCGAGAGTCCTGCGGGGCCGCAACCTACAATCACTGCATCAAGTACGGAATCACGTTGTTTATGCTTCTCTTTGATGATATACCCGATGCATTCCCTGGCCTGTGTGAATGCATTACGGATGAGTCCCATCCCCCCGAGTTCTCCAATAATATAGATTCCCGGAATATTGGTTTCGAAATTCCCTTGTATCCGTGGGATGTCTACTCCGCGTTTTTCGGTACCGAATACCAATTGAATGGCATCGACCGGGCAACTCCGCTCGCAGAGTCCGTGTCCCACACAGCGGGCGGGGGCGACCGGTACAGCCTGCCCGTTCCGCAACCCCAGGACATCTTCTTCCGGACAAGCCGCGATGCAACTCCCTGACCCGATGCAGGCATCCGGATCTACAACGGGATGCAATGAAACCGGTTCTTTAAGACCATATTTGAGTGCTTCAATTTCAGCTTCATCGGTCCGCCTTTCGATTTCTTTTTTACTTCTGAGGAAAGGGATGGCGAAAAGCAGGAATAGGATGATCGCTGTTGACCATATTATTACGGAATAGATATCCATTAAAATGACCTCCAAATGCTAAATTGGAGGGTGTTATTGAGGAAAAGTTGTCCGTAACTGGTGCGCCAATTAGTTTGGAAGTACCATTTGGGACCCAGGCTTATCATGGCCGAAAGATCCGCCGTATGGGTGATATAACGCTCACTTATAAAATCACTCCGGTAGAATTCATAACCCAGGCTAAGGTGGAGCCTATTAAAATCACGATTTATTTCCGGCGCTAGTCGAAGGGTATTGTAGTTGTCATTGAACCAGTACTGCCCGTTGATTGAAAATCCGAGATTCCACAGCCGTGTTCTATAGGTTTGGGCATATCCCGAAACAGAGTAGGCTGTCGGACTTAATTCAGAGGTAATACGGGTAAGATCCCCGCCAATACTTCCGGCATTCATCCGGAGCCTTGCACCGCCTGTAATTTGTGTTCGCAAGTAGCCGAGAGGGTCGACAGAATAAATATAGTAGGGACGTCGTCGGTTAAAGGCTCCGTGCAATTCAAAAGCATCCGTAAGCTGAAAAGCACCACGGACCATGACCTGGGAAAAATTCCATTTTTTTGTCTGCGGATGCCGGTCGGTCTGCAAACGAACAGAAATACGGTTTCTACCCAACAGAAATTGCTGGTAGGCGCCGGCAAAAATATGGTTGTCGAGATTGATGTTTGGCGTTACGGCAGTGAAATCCAGTTCGGTCGAACTCCTGAAATTTTTATACTGAAATTCCTGGTAGGTATAAGCAGAATATTTGGGAAGGTCTGTCTGGAATCCCTCATTGCTTCGAATAGGTTCGAATCCTGCAATAAATCCGACTCCATTATTTCGATCCCCGATTTTAGCCATAACACCATCCCAAAAACCTGAGAATATTTCGTAGCGGTTATAAAATCGTCCCACCTTGATAGAAAAAGGAACCCCGGTAAATTCCTTTTCAACATTCATCCGGTAAAATCGTGCCCAGCTTGCCGGAGTAAAGTTCGAATAGCTGGAATAGCGGTATGAATAGGCCATCGAAGCATCAACACTCAACCCGCCCGGCAAATTACTTACAAGAGCGGAAACATTGGTATAGGGCGTCACAAACATCCGGTTGGTATGCCGGTTCTGCACATTATTCCATTTCGTTGTAGACATGTTGGCCGTCCCCCCAATAGATATCCGACCGCTTATTTGGGGTTTATGGGATTTCCGGCCTTTCGTTGAGGAAGCAGTAGTGTTAAAAATAGAAGTTTTGGGTTCCTGGGGATTCGTTTCCTGCTTCGGTTCCGCAATAGTGGATATTGGCTTCTCAAACCGTATCGAAATGACCTGTCCCCGGGTTAGTGCAAAAGGTTTAGAGGCAAATTCAGCTGATAAACTTTTGGAAGCTACGCTCTGCACTGCCAAACTGCCCAGCAAGGTTTTTTCACGATAAATATAAAGGGTATCGCCCTGTACAATACCGTCGTCCGAGCCGGCTGACAGGTAAATGACAGATCCTGCTATTTGGGTTACCTGGGTGGTAAGTTCTTTTTGTTGTGCTCGTACATTATTATAAAGGATGCCCGTTAAAAAGAGACTAAACATAAACAGGCGAATCATCCTTACTTTTCCTTTAATCATCTTCGGCCCTCCCACTCGGATGACAGCTGTAGCAGGCTGAACTTTCGTAAATATAACCGTTTACATCGGTGTGGTGTGGATCGGTGTTGGCCTTGCTGTGTTCATGGCAATTAAAGCAGGTAAACTCTGCATAATTGGAAGTACTCGTATGACAAGTAGCACAACTGGTCCAAATGCCTTGGTGCCGACCCGAATAAATCGGAAAATACTGGCTGTCATGAGCCTGGAATTCAGCTCCATCCCAACTATTTTGGTCGTGACAGTCGAGACACTTCGTCGAAAAGCCGGTGTTGCTGTGAGCCTGGTTATAATCCGATTGATGGCAGGTGATACAATCATTGTTCCCGGAAGGGTGGAAGATCGGATCAAAATTAGGTCCCTGGTGGCAGCTGCTGCAATCGATTTGATTGTGGGCCCCGATCAAGGCAAAGCCATTGGCTACAGCCGCGTGATCAAAATCGGCTCCTTCCCAATTGTTCACACCATGACAATTCAGACAGGTAGTCGGAAAACCGCTGCCGGAATGAGCACGATTATAATCTGACTCGTGACAGGTATAACAGTCATTTTCGCTGGTGGCGGGAAAGATGGTTTCAAAACTCGGCGTGCGGTGGCAGCTGTTGCAGGTGATGCGGTTGTGTGCCCCAATTAGGGCAAAACCACCGGATGCCTGAACGTGATCAAATTTTGCCGGTCCCCAGGAAGTTGTAGAGTGACAATTCTGACATTCGGTAGAGAATCCCTGTTTTCGATGATCGATGGATTGAGCATTGTTGAAATCTTTCTCATGACAGGAAAAACAGTCAGGATCCAAAGCTGCGAATGCTCCATGAGCATCATTTTGATGACAGCTGCTGCAGCTGATTTGTTGGTGAGCTCCTGTCAGGGGAAACAGGGTAGTGGCGTGAATTCGTTGGCCTTCAAGCATGTGGAAGGATTGTTCATTGTGGCATGTGGCACAGGTTTCGGTAAATTTTCCCTGGTGAACATCCACATGACAAGAAGCGCAATCGTCCGGACTGATTTGCGGTTCATTGAATTTAAGATTGAGGTGACAGCTTTGGCAGCTAACATTCTGGTGCTTTCCCAGAAGTTCAAAGTTGGTATCGGTATTGTGATTGAAATCCATGTTTTTCTTTGCCGGTACCCATTTCCCCGTGGTATGGCAGGCTGCACAATCGATATCTATCGTAAATTTCCCATGAGGACTCGTAACTGTCTGTTCCTGGGCCCACAACCGTGTCGGAAGAGAGATAATGAGCAGGAATATCCCCAGGTTTATTCCTGCATATAGATATTTCAGATCTTTAGTTTTTATTCGCATGGCACGACTCACAGGTTATTTTCATAGGTCTGAATCGGATAAATTGCTTGCCGTCGCTTCCGGTCTCCGTTTTATGACATGAAACGCAAGCAACATCGGCATGGGCACCCTCCAGCGGGAAACGGGTTCGGCTATGATCAAAATTCTTCATCGTGAAGGAATCGGTATTATGGCAGTCATCACAGTTGCTGCCAATTGCCGATTGAGCAAACTGTCCGTGGTGCGGATCGTCTTTGGCGTGACATCCTTCGCAATCCAGCGGCAAACCGCCCGACTGTAATGTAAAATCGATATGGACGTTTTTATCGGTTTGATGACAGGAGCTGCAAGCAATGAGCTGATGGGCTCCTGTAAGCGGAAATTTGGTCTTACGGTGATCAAAGGTAATCTTTGCAGTCCATGAATTGGTATCATGGCAGTTGGCACAGACCGTCTTGCCGGAAGCATCTTTAAATTCATCCCCGTGAGGATTGTCAGTATCGTGACAGGTTTGGCAATCCAGGCTGTTAAAATGGAAGGTATAATTTTTTTGGTTTGGGGATTGATGACATTGGTTGCAGGGAATCGCCAGATGAGCGCCGGTCAATGCAAAGCGGGATTCCTGGTTGTGACGTTTGATATCAAATGAAGTAGGCAACCATCCGTCAACAGTATGACAATTGGCACAATCAATGCCTCCTTTAACATTGCCAAATGCCCCGTTATGATAATCTTCATGGCAAGAAACGCAGCGATCGGACTTTGGGTGGGGATAGGAAAATCCTAAAGTGGAACGTACAAAAGTCCTCTGAATGCCGGCTACAGAACTTTTTGGATTATGACAAGATACACAGGCAACCGTTTTGTGTTTACCGAGCAGGGGATAGCCGGTGGTATTGTGATCGAAGGTTTTCTCCGAAAAGTTGGCAAGTTTATTCCAGCCTTGAACCGAATGGCAATTTTTGCATTGCGTTCCCATGGCGCCATTATGCGGGTCATCGTGACAATCCAGGCAGCGACCAAATTTCAAATCGGTGTACCGGACTATTGTTTTATTATTGGCGAGCGTAACGGACTGATGGCAGCTTTTGCAGGAAACGTCGATATGTTTGCCCAGTAATTTAAAGCGTGCATTGTTATGATTAAAAGCAGTGAGATCTTTCCAGTTGAACGAAGTATGGCAATTTTGACAATCTTTGCCCGCGAATTGGTTGCCGTGCGGGGAGTCAGCCTCGTGACAAGTGGAACAGTTGGTATCCAATCCCAGGAAGGTATGATTCAGGGCATTGTGTTCTCCTTTAAATTTAATGACATCCCGGGCAGTGATAAATTTCCGGTTGTGACAACCGGTGCAGCTAATATTACGGTGTTTTCCAATGAGCGTGTAACCCGTTTCGTCATGATCGAATTTGGAGGTATCCCATTTTAATATTTCAAACGTCCGGCCGAAATGCTCTTTATGGCAGTTGGCACAATTTTGATTGATAACCGATGCATTGGCATGGTATCCCAACATTTTTTCGATTTCCGCCTTTAAAGGCGTATGACAGTTCAGGCATCGCTCGTTACTAATTCCCTTGTTGCCCAGTGCATGGCATGAGGTACAATTCGTAACTCCCTCAAGGTTTTTGTGGACCTCCGACAGTTTGCCGGGCGAAATCAATTGAGCATAGACAGGTTCCGTGAATGCGGGAATTGAGAGCAGAAGGAAAAATGCAACTTTCAATATGTCATTGCGGGCTATCATTCTGGCTTATTTCCGGTTGATCCAATTTTTGTAGTGATTGTTTTGCCAGGTCAGCTATAGTTTCATTTTCGGAACTGGTGAGTTGAGACCATAATTTTCGGGCTTCAGCCGTATTTCCGGTATTGGCTTGTATAGCACCGAGATTGTACCGGCCCTCTTCATCTTCAGGGAAATTTTTAAGCAGGCTCAACGTCGCTGCTTTTGCTTTATCCCAATTCTTAACGGTGGCATAGCAGTTCGTCAAATCCAGCCAGGACTGGTGATCGCTTGGTTTTAATTGTAATAATTGTTCATAGTAAACAGCTGCCGACTCCGGATTATGTCCATCCTGATATAAACGAGCCAGACGCAGCAGATGAGTGGTATCTTTGGGGTTATCGGCGAGATAAGTTTTGAGCTGTTCAACCTGGGTTTTATACTGGTCGGATACGTTTTCAGCTCCCGGCACGTCCGGTGTTTCCATCATGGATCCGGCTTGCGTACCATTCCAAGACGGCGTTTCTTCTTTCGCCGGCAACATTTCCGCATAAATGCCGAAAGCTGCTAAGGTTCCGATTAGAAGTAAGACGATCAGGTATATTTTTTTCATAATTTGCTCCTGTTATAAAATCCATGTGTAACCGAACATAATGGCTACAATCACATGTACGATAAGTATGAGAAACATGACTGCTGTCAGCGGAATGTGAAACACGTGCCAGTAGCCGAACACTTTTTGGAAAGGTTCTTTTATAGCTCGCTGACTGGAAGTCCAAGCCAGCTCCTTGGTCAATTGCCGGGCCTGTTGTTTTTGATACCCGTCTAATTTTTGAAAATTTAAGGCTTCATCTAATGACTGAGGATTATACTGTGACATATCGAACTTTAAGGTAGCTACCAAAGCCTTTCCGATAGAATAACTCTTCCGGGGATTTAGGTTAATTCCTGCCAATTTCAGTTCTTCTCCACTTAGGCCGGTCAGAGTACCCAGCCGATCGATCAGATGTTGTTGCCGTTTTTCAATTTCAGTATCGTCCAGAAAAACGCCATCCAGCGTTTTAGGGATGCGAGCATAGACATATCGGCCGAATATGCCGCTTGATACGACCAGCATCATGCTCCAAAATGAAATCGACACGATGCCGGAAAATTTAAAAGTGGTATGTAACAATACCCAGAAAGGCCCGAGAGTACAAAGGAAAATGTGAAAATGGAGCCAGTAATTAAGCTTGCTGAACCGGTGAAATATCTTAACTCTTTTCCGGAGGCTGTAGGTCGCAACCCCTACAAGAATGAATAAGCTGCCTAAAATTCCCAGACCATGGCCCACCAGGCCGGTCGGTTTAAAAAGATCATGCAGCGGGTGATAGGGGCGCTGAACGAATGGTGTGATATAGTAACTCCATCCCCACACCAGTGGGCTTAAGGCCAAAATCAGCCAAATTAAAATTATTAATGAAGTAAATATTCGTCCTTTTGTCATTTCTCCCCGTTTCAGCTACAGTTTTTATGTAGCCGGCAATAAAAATCTACTAAAAATGGGTATTATAAGCCTTTATAAATCAAGGAAATAGCAATTTATACTTAGTCTATGTCGTGAATTAGACCACGGGTCCCGACCGTTTATAAAGAAGTACTAAATGAGATTGGAATTGTTCCAAAAAAGTATTTTTAAATGGTATTTAGGGTGAGTCTAATTAGTGGCTCGCTGATACCGGGGATAGGCTGTTTTACTACTTGATTTGTGTATACATTTTATAGAGTCATTAAAAAAAAGCCTAATGTAACTTAACGGAAGGCCCGTACCATGATAATACTATTATAATCAGTATCAACGAAGAAATTGCTTTGTAGACAACCACTTGCTTTTTGGTTAATGGGGGCGACGGTTCGAAAAAAGAAAATCTGCCGGTGATGTTGAATGTTACCAAGTTGTTCAAATCTATTGCAAAATGCAGCAGTACCGGGATCCAAATTGAGCCGGTTATTAGATAAATTATTGAGAAGAGTACACCGCCCATGAGCCAGCTCATAACTTGATAAAAACCTCCCTTATTGGTGATCAGATGGATGACGGTAAAAAGAATGGTCGTTACACCGACAATAATTAGGGGGTTGTAATGGATGAGATTAAGTGTTACATATCCCCGGTAAAGCACTTCTTCTTGCAAAGCAACAATAAAGAGTACACCAATCCCGGCCAGCAGATTAACCCATTCAGACCAATTTTTAGCCGGTTCCCTTAAATTTAGGACTGTATTATTAAGTTTACGCAAGAGTAAGAGCAATATAACTGCGGTGGAAAATATTATAGCTATTCCGGCAATGGTGTAATAGAGATCCTCATTTTTTAACAAAATCCCGAGCGTGCTTAGAGGTCGGCCGTCTAAAAATTTTAGTAATAGAAGTGTGGCACCCAATACGCATAGGTTAGCAATAGCACCGATCGCAAGGATTGGGCCGGACGTGCGGCTTTCCATCTTTTGTATGCTGATTTTCATTTTGGCGGATATAAATAAAGCCAGCAATGCAAAGATGATGTAGATGCCCACGGCCAGGATGATACGCATCCAGGGGAATAAATTACTCATGTGTATGCTTAATATTTATTCCAAGTTCGTTCATTACAAACGATCAGGGAATATTCTCAATTAAATATGAAGGATGCGGATTTACGCAAGGCGGCAAAATTTGTTGCGAAGTTCTTGCATCAATTCTTCAGCAGGGTTTCTCCAAGCGAATAAACAAGGGCGTGATGTACGATCGAAATGGAGACAAGTACGATTCCCCATACATGTGCACCGGTTACATACAGAGCAAGGGCCGCCAGTCCGGAAATAACCAGTTCCTGGATCAGGCGCAGTGTTTCGGAAAGCTTTCCCATACCGCTAAAATCAACAGCTCCCCAGAATCCGAAACCGACCAGCGGTACGGCAATACATAGCAGAATCTTCATACTTTTATTTCCGCCGATCCGGTATCCCCAAAAAGCGAAGGCCAGTACAATACCCGTCTCCATCAATCCCCGAAGGGCCAGGTTAATCCATTGTAATTTCGACAGTTTTTCGGTCGGTTGCCGGACTTCAGTCATCGGATGCCGGTTGGGGCTGTACGGATACAGCGGCTGAGCGATTATGGTCTATCCAGTAAGCCCAGATGATCAGAATCCACTGCGATTCTCCGACCCAGGCAATCGCGGTGGCATTCGGAGGCGGGGAGCCGAATATATTGCCGGCATGGACCAGAATCAGGAAGATGATGAGTCCCCAAAATCCATAGGTGCCCACTTTATTTTTGGATTCGGTAGATCGAACATAAAGCCATAACCCGATGAAGAAGATGAGTCCCTCAACGATAATCTCCGCCGCAGGATAATTCCATAATCCAAATCCCGCCATAATGGATCCGCCCGGATATAGGGGCAAATCAGGTCGGTGGACAATCAAATCCAGAATCCAGTGACTGACAGCACATAATCCGAGTATAAGTGCGCCGCGATATTTTCGTTTGATCAGGAAATAAATTCCACCGATCACAATGCCCCAAACACAGGCCATTACCAAGCTGTGTGACAGGGGATAGTCGGTAAAATTAAGAGGCGTCATTTTGGTGATGCCGGGCTGTACTTTTACATGTTCCCATCCCAACAAAAGAAAAGTAGGCCAGAGCAAATCCAAGAATTGAGCTGACAAAAAGAGCGTGCCGAGTGAAATCTTGGGTGCCGATTTTTTAGCTCCGAGTCCGACACCAAAATGTCCTATAAACATAGTTAAACGGTTGATTAAAATATTAGTTACGATAACTAATTGAGGATTTAGTAACAAGAGATCTTTTAAAACACCTGATAAGCAGCTCGAACAAAAATGAAATATTTTTTACAAAGATATATAAGCATTCATAAAAACCCCTTTTAAATCGATTTAAAGGCGAATTAGGTCCATATATATTGTTTTATTTCGAATTCAGCCCCCTGTTAATCTGTTTTAAATATACACTCTAATGAGTTAAAGGAGGTATTATATTATGGCTGAATCAATGACGCAACAGCAAAAAATAGCGCTAGAAACTATTTCCAGCGGTACGGCCACAGAAGCAATTGGCGGTGCTGCCGCGATAGTATTAACCATTCTGGGTTTGTCGAATATTGCCCCTGTTTATATGTTGTCTATCGCAACGATAGCAGTGGGTGTCGGACTGCTTTTCCAGGGCTCGGCAATCGCAGCTGAATACTCCGATCTTATCAGTAAGGTCGGAGGCGAAGAACTGCACAGCATGAATCTCGGCGGTGGATTAAGTATAGAAATCACGGCCGGGGGAATCGGTATCGGATTGGGTATCCTTTCGCTGGTATTTGTGGTACCCCAGATATTGACGCCCATAGCTGGTATTGTCCTGGGTTGCGGCATTGCCTTAAGCAGCCGTACGATTTCCCGGCTGAATGATCTGAAGATAATGACTTCAGATGCAAATGATACCGCTCAGAAAATTGCTCGAGAAGCGGTGAATGCTGCTTCAGGAGCCCAGGTTATTGTTGGTTTGGGAGCTATTACCCTTGGTATTCTTAGCTTGACAGGAGTTTCTCCCATGATTCTGACGATGATTGCACTATTGTCGCTGGGATTTTCGACGCTCTTAAGCGGATTGTCGACCAGCGGTAAAGCCTTGAGTAGCTTTGCTCGCTAGTATCTAAATATCATAAGTAAAATGGCAGCGTCTTTAGAGGCGCTGCCATTTTTTTATGGAATCAGAATTGATGAGTATTTACATCATTGATGAACTTGATTAACCCGTTAAAGTAGGTTTGCTGATCATCATACATATCCATGTGGCTGCCGTTCGGACAATAGAGGTATCGCCCGTCGGACAGACTGTCGCTCATCATCTTCATAAATTCGGGATCCATGGTATCGTATTTGGCCCCGATTACCAGTGTTGGGACTTTAATCTTAGAAAGATCTGCAGTCCGGTCCCAATCTGACAGGCTTGCGTCGTCTGTGATACCGAATTCGCTGGGTCCTTGCATCTGAACGTATATTTGCTCATTAAGGTGATTGAGTCCGCGCGTAACCGGTACCGGCCATTGTTCAACCGGCATACGCAAAATATGTTTGTTGTAAAAATGATGCATCAGCAGATCCATATATTGGGGATTATCATAATCGCCATTCGACTCGAATTGTTGTATTTGGGCCAAAACATCAGGATCCATCTGTTTTGAAAGCACATTTTCGGCATATCGGTTGTATGCGGGAACGCTGGACATCATATTGGATATGATCAATCCTTTTAAATGTTGTTGATATTTTAAAGCATATTCGATAGCCAGTATTCCTCCCCACGAATGTCCGTACAGGTAAAAATTGGATTTATCCAGACCTAATGCTTTGCGTACCTGCTCCACTTCGTCCACAAACCGGTCGGTATTCCATAAGCTGGTATCCCGGGGTTGATCACTAAACCATGAGCCCAGCTGATCGTAATAAAAGTACTGAATATGGGCCGCCGGCAGATAACTGTTAAAACTTTGATACCAAAAATGGTTGCCCCCGGGACCGCCATGCAGGATCAGTACTTTCATATCCGGATTATTGCCAATCTGTTTGGTCCAAACGTGAAACTTGCCGTCCGGTGTCGAAATTTCCACCATTTTTGATCCGCCGTTCATTTTCTGTGCCCCTTCGTATTGATAATAATTATCGGCAGAACTTTGCGAATCGTTTTTCCGTGAACAGGATAGAAGCAGTAATCCCGTTAGTAAAAAAATATATCCCCTCATAAATCCTCCAATTGTGTTTAAATTACCTTACAAGTTAGAAATGTTTTGGATTGTTAAAAATGATGACAGAAATTTCGTAGATCAATCTGAAAAATCCGCAGAATTTATTTTACCATTCTCAATGAGCTTCCCTGACGGTGGATGTGGTTTCGATAGGTCAGCATTGTAACAGAAAAGATTCCGGCTGCGATCAAGCCAAAATCTTCAGGCATATCCAGTTGTAATGCTGCGCTGAAGCCAACTAACGACCACAAAGCCGGAACGACGAGCAACCATGCGGGTACTTTTCCTTGTGTCCAGAGCAGCAGGCCAAAGGTGTAAATAACAGTAGGGCAGGGCGCTATGCCGAACATCGGGGCATATGGATAGCCGTGTCCCGACAAGGTGCCAATGAATGGATAGATGATCATGGCATAGCTTATAAGAAGAATTCCGGCGATACCGTAAATATTATTTTGAAAATGGAAACGGAGCTTATTGGTAAGCATTCCAAATGCTATAAAAAGGACTCCCTGAATGATGAAGATGCCTCCGAATAATAAGGCTGCCTCGTTTATCCGGCTAAAAAAGAGCAGGTGATACGCAATTCCCATCCAAAGCCAGAATATTCCCAATATAAAACTGACTAGTTTGTCTGATACTTGGATTTTCCTGATGGCAAGGATTATTGCACCTAGCCCCAACAGATAAGCAAAAATTTGTGCCGGCCATATTGCAAGGTTATAGGACCGAAAAATTTCTAAAAATTGCTCAGTCGTAAAGGGAAGTTCGGGCATGCGCTTTTACTTAAATAACAACTGCAGATAAATTAAATCCTATACCATTACCGGGGGAGGGGTAATCTACGGCAATCATTATCAGCTTTTGCCTCACAAAGCATTGTCAATCTTTGAAATATTCCGGGAAATGAGCCAATTGCCTTTTTAACTGAATGGGGGTTTGGGCAAGATCAACTTTAAGTGAATTCGATTCCGGGTTCCTGGACTCGGGATAGTTTCGTCAGGCAGTTATCCCAAATATATTCATTGCTAGTTCAAAGAATAAATAACCGCCTGGTAAGGATTCAGGGTTATGCTCGCATTTTGTCTATCAACCGAAGAATAATTGTTAATCATTATCTTGTGGGTGGATATAGAATCCGGCAATTCGACGGTGGCTTCTTCTGTTGAAAAGTTAAGCAGCACCAGCATTTTTTGGCTGTCCAGTGTCCGCGTATAGGCATATACCTGTTCATCTTTGGGCAGCAGCAGTTGGTAATCTCCATAAACCAACACCGAATGCTGTTTTCGCAGCGCCATCATCCGCCGGAAATAATTCAGACAGCTGTTGGGATCCTGTTCTTCTACCGCGACGTTAATCTTTCTGTAATTCGGATTAACCTGTATCCAGGGCGTGCCGGTGGTAAATCCGGCGTTGGCGGTCGTATCCCACTGGAAGGGTGTACGGGCATTATCCCGAGACAAGAAATTCAGTCGCTTCATATAATGTTGTAAATCCCCATTGTTTTCTTTGACCTTCTCATATCCATTCTTTGCTGCGATATCCCGGTAGTCGGAAATATCATCAAAATCAATATTCGTCATTCCCAGCTCGTCGCCGTTATAATAGTAGGGAGTTCCGTGCATACTCAGGATAAAAGTCGTTAGCATTTGCGAAGAGTGGCGACGATATTCGGGACTGTCATTCCCGAATTTGCTGACCATCCGCGGGACGTCATGATTAGCCAGAAAAATAGACAACCATCCCTTGCCGGCCATGGCGCTGTCCCAGCGTGTATAAACTCTTTTAAAATCCGTCAATTTATACCCGTCCAAACTGTTGCCGATATCCATTCCATCAAAATGATATACCATGTTTAATTCATGGCGTTTAGGAGCTACCAGGGATATCGCATCCTGAAAAGTGCTGCCGGCTCCCTCAGCTACGGTCATCACATCGTAATGACTTAGCACCTGTCGGTACATCTCTTTGATATAATCATGCAGATGAGGCCCCATGCCATAATACTTGATGATATTTTTTTCGTAGCCCTTGGGTAATTTGGGAAAGGTGGTATCTTTAGCTACAAACTGAAAGGCATCCATGCGAAAGCCGTCGATCCCTTTATTCAGCCAGAATTTCATGATCTTGTAAACCTGCTGTCTTACTTCGGGATTTTCCCAGTTTAGGTCGGGCTGGTGAACCGAAAAGTAGTGCAGGTACCAGGCGTCCGTTAGGGAATCGTATTTCCAGGCATTGTTATTAACGTCGAAAAAGCTGTAGCGGGGATTCGGTTTGCCTCGCTCGGCCGGCCACCAGTGATAATAGTCGCGGTACGGGTTGTCCCGGGAACTGCGTGATTGCTTAAACCATCGATGTTGGTCGCTGGTATGATTTACCACTAAATCCATCATCAGCTTGATACCGCGCTTGTGCATCCCTTTGAGCATTTGGTCAAAGTCATCCATGGTGCCGAACTCATCCATAATCTTGCGATAATTGCTGATGTCATAGCCATTGTCGTAGTTGGGTGAGGCATAGATGGGGTTCAGCCAAACCACATCAACGCCCAGGCTCTTGATATAATCCAGTTTCGAAATGATGCCCTGTAAGTCTCCGATCCCGTCACTGTCACTGTCTTTAAAACTCCGCGGATAAATCTGATAGACAACGGCTTCTTTCCACCATTTTTTGTTGATGTTATGGTCAGATGAATCTGTTTGCGGATTTTGTTTGCTGCACCCGAAAACAATTGCCAGCGACAGGAAAATAGAAACGAACAGGCCTTTTCTCATGAAAGCGTAAATAAACGGTTAAAAAAATTTTATCGACAACGCTATAATATTCAATGGGAAAGCGTCAACTGCAAATAAGTTGTCCGGTATTAAAAAGTTCCGCTTTAATAAACCCCGAAAGCGATGCCAATTCTTGGATAAACAACCTTTATGCCGGTATCATAATTGATGCTGCCGGTGACATGAATGAAAAATTTACTTTTGCCGTAATTTGCGGGCGGGGCAAAAAGTCCCACAGCCCGGATCCCAAAAGAATGTGTATAATATTCTGTGTGCGGGAAACAGAGAGTACAGTCGGTGTCGATATCCTCTTCTACATATTGATAATTTCTTATATAACTAGCTCCCAGGCTTAACCCAAGGAAATTCCCATCCAAAAGACGTTCCTGTAATATCACTTGTCCCTGTCGATAAGCATCGATCGTTCCCGTAAGGTAGGTTTGCCCCAAAAGGCGAAGGGTGGCATCGGCTCCAAAGTTGTTACCTACACCAACAGAGAGTGCCACTCTATCATTATTAGCAGCCATAAAAATAGCATTGGTCATAATCGTCGGATAATTCGAATACCGGTATCTCGATGTATTATGATGTTCTTTTTGAGCAGTATAAGTATTTACCGCGTGGGCCGGATACAAATCGGAGGCAATATTTAAAACAGCATGGCTATACCGGGCCGTATATTTTTCGCCGTTGAGAGCTTTCTTTTTGTGAAACATTAACATTTCACTCATGGGACTCTGTACGGCGCAACCGGCGAAAAATAGCAGTAGTAGAGTAGTGCCAAGTAGTTGGTATCTCATCCCGAATAATTTGACAATACACAGCAATACCGCTTGCTACGGTAATGTTTATTGGTCAACTGACAAAATTTAATCGGCAAATGCAAGGAAGGGAGCCGATCCCGCCAATATTTTGAATAATTACGTTACTTGGGATTTTTTTCCGCTTTTGATCCAATAGTAAACAGGCAGCCCCGAGACCAATAAAATCAATCCGTAAGCGGCCACATCCAGGCCGGAACCGATAATTGTAAAAAGGGAAAAGATCAAAGCTCCAACGGCAATACTAACGGATTTCCAATTGTAATGTATGCCTTCTTTGTCGGCTTCTCGCTTCTGTAAAACTAAATCGGATAGGGCAGAAGCGGCATACGGTAAAAGTGTGGTCAGGGTAGAAAGCAAAATCAGCATCTTGAAGGCACCCACTAATCCCTTGGAATAATTCATGGCCACCAAAAACGAAGAGATCAAGCCTGAAATAATCAAAGCAAAGCCGGGTGCTCCATTTTTATTCAATCCGGCAAAACGCTTTGGAAACAGTTTGTTGAGTGCTACCGCTCGCGGTATCATACCGGTTACCAGAATATTGCCGTTGGTAGATCCCCCGATAGAAATAATGGCGCCAATCGCTACCAGTCCGGATCCCCATTGACCGAAAATACGCAGGGCTGCGTCGGCAAAAGGAGAGGTGGAATCCGCCAGTTTCGCATTTGGAATCAGCGCCATCACGCCATAGGTAGCGATGATATAGACGACTGTGGCGGTAAGCGTACCGGCGATTAACGAGCGGGGGATGGTCTTTTCCGGCTCAATGACGTCATCGGCGGGAATGGTGACCCCTTCAACACCTACATAAGCCCACATCGTGAGCATTATAAGCCCTGCTATGAGTACGGGAAAAGATTCGTGATTGGGATTCGTGGCAGGTATCAGTGTGACATTGCCGAGCCAAAGTCCTCCTCCGGCAATTAAAAATAATGGCAAAAGCTTGAGCAGGGTAGTAACCAGTTGAACGATGCCGGCCGTTTCAACGCCTGCTACATTGATGCCGGTCAGTAACCAGATAAGCACCAGGGCCGCAATTGCCCCGGCCAGCGGAATGCTGGTAACCGAAGGCATGAACACGCCGAAGTATCCCACAAATGCAATGGCTCCGGCCGATGTTGCGGTACAGAGTGAGATCCAGTATCCCCAGGCAACAAGAAAACCGGGTAGGTCTCCAAAAGCTGTTTGGGTATAGATATACGGGCCGCCTACCTTGGGGATTCGTTTAGCCAGTGATCCCAGCATGAGTGCGATAAAAAGAGTACCGCCGCCGGCAAAAAGCCATCCCCACAGACTCAGACTTCCATAGGGAGCCAGCACAGCCGGAAGCATAAAAATGCCGTTTCCAATCATTATTCCGACAACGAGCGACCAAGAACGCCAAAAACCCAGACTTCTTTTCATTAATTTATAAAATGAAAGTTTATTTGGAGATTAGAATGATATCAGTATAAATAAAATTTTGGAAGATTTTTTGACGAAGCTGAATAAATAAGACTTTTTAAAGGGCATAAATGCAGACAAAAAATACTAATTCAGAATTTATGGAATGTAATCACCGTCAATACAATTTTGCTAAATGTCATAAGTGAACAAATATAAATGTCATAAGCATTATCTATCAGAGATTAATTTATATCATAAAATGATTTAGTTAATTTTAAGATTGATTAATAAAAAATGATAAAACAATCATAGAATGGATCGAAAAGATAAAAACTCATCAAATAATACCGAAGCTAAGAATTCCAATAGCGAAAGCAAGTGTCCATTTCATGGAGGCGCAACAAGGCAAGTAGCCGGTGGAGGTACCAAGAATAGAGACTGGTGGCCAAATAAGCTGGATCTGGATATTCTTCGACAGCATTGTTCTGAGTCTAATCCGATGGGCGAAGATTTTAATTACGCTGAAGAATTTAAAAAACTCGACTATCAGGCTGTTAAGGATGATCTGTTTGAGTTGATGAACGACTCCCAGGAATGGTGGCCTGCCGACTGGGGACATTACGGTCCGCTCTTTATTCGTATGGCTTGGCATGATGCCGGTACATACCGCGTGGCAGACGGCCGGGGTGGTGCAGGTACCGGCAATCAGCGTTTTGCTCCCGTTAACAGCTGGCCTGACAATGTAAGCCTTGATAAAGCCCGTCGTTTGCTCTGGCCGATCAAGCAAAAATATGGAAAGAGAATTTCCTGGGCAGACCTGATGATATTAGCCGGAAACTGTGCCCTGGAATCGATGGGTTTTGAAACCTTCGGTTTTGGCGGCGGTCGTGAAGATATCTGGGAATCCGAAAAAGATGTTAATTGGGGCCCGGAACATGAATGGCTTGCGGATGAACGCCATGATGATGATGGAAATCTTGAAGGCCGGCTTGCTGCCGATCACATGGGACTTATATATGTGAATCCGGAAGGACCAAATGCTGAGCCGAATCCCGAAAAGGCTGCGAAATATATTCGCCAGTCATTTAAGCGGATGGCTATGAATGATTATGAAACAGTCGCACTTATTGCGGGGGGACATACCTTTGGTAAAGTTCACGGCGCGGCTCCTGAAGAACATAACGGTCCGAATCCCGAAGCAGCACCTATTGAACAACAAGGCCTCGGTTGGAAAAATGACTACGGTACGGGCGCAGGTCCCGATACGATAACCAGCGGCCTGGAAGGAGCATGGACCAACAAGCCTATTGAATGGGACATGGGCTTTTTTGATAACCTGTTCGGATACGAGTGGGAGCTGACCAAAAGTCCTGCCGGCAAGCACCAATGGACACCGAAAGATGGAGCAGGGAATGGCACGGTTCCCGACGCGCACGATTCTGATAAGAAAAATGCACCTATGATGCTTACTACGGACCTTGCGTTAAAAGTGGATCCCGAATACAAGAAGATTACCAAACACTTTTATGAAAATCCCGATGAGTTTGCAGATGCTTTTGCACGTGCCTGGTTTAAGCTTATTCACCGGGATATGGGACCAAAAGCACGTTATCTCGGACCGGAAATTCCTGAGGAAGATCTTATCTGGCAAGATCCGCTTCCCAAAGTTGATCATGAACTCATCAACGAAGATGATATTGCAGAATTAAAAGCTGAGATACTCGATTCCGGATTGACGGTTTCAGAATTGGTCTCTACCGCCTGGGCATCCGCCTCGACATTCCGCGGTTCTGATAAAAGGGGAGGTGCCAACGGTGCACGTGTACGTCTTGCTCCCCAAAAAGACTGGACTGTCAACAATCCCCAACAATTATCGAAAGTGTTGGACACTCTTGAAGAAATCCAGGATTCGTTTAACGACTCTCAGTCAGGCGACAAAAAGGTTTCATTGGCCGATTTGATTGTTTTGGGAGGATGTGCCGCTATTGAGCAGGCGGCTGAAAAAGCCGGTCATGATATCACAGTACCATTTACCCCGGGACGCGTTGATGCTACCGAAGATCAAACTGATATAGAATCATTCGAATGGCTCAAGCCTGATGCGGATGGTTTTCGTAACTACTTTGATACAGAGCGAAATGCTACGGCAGAAGAACTGTTAATAGACAAGGCTCAGCTGTTAACCTTGTCGGTTCCTGAGATGACGGTGCTCGTTGGTGGAATGCGCGTGCTGGATACCAACTATGACGGTTCGGATTACGGTATCTTTACCGATCAGCCCGGCACATTGAGCAATGATTTCTTCGTTAATCTTCTCGACATGAGTACAACCTGGTCGGCTAAGTCGGATAAAAAAGAAGTCTTTGAAGGGCATGATCGTAAGACTGGTGAGGTCAAATGGACAGGCACACGTGTCGACTTGGTCTTCGGTTCGAATTCTGAGTTGCGGGCTGTTGCCGAAGTCTATGCATTTGAAGATGCTGAAGAAAAATTCGTTAAGGACTTCGTATCAGCTTGGGACAAGGTTATGAACCTGGATCGATTCGAACTGGACTAATTTGTATACCTTGCTTGATGGGTACAAATGTTCTTAAAGGCAGCCTGGTAACAGGCTGCCTTTTTTTATTTTTTGGAAGGGTAAAAAGCTTGTATTGCCAAATCAGTGTAGCGGGAGCAGAGCCGTTTAAGGCATGAGTTCAGTACCTCCCAAATTCCAAGCTAGGGCTTTGTCTTGTAAGCGAGTGCGGAAGGTGTTTGGCGGCCAACAATTGCAGGAGCTTTTTGAATGAGTTCGTCATTTTCAAGCGCTTCGACCATGAAAAGCGCAAAATCTATTCTCCTTGTTAGATTGCTTTCAAGAATGGGATCACCGACATGCTCGCTCCATACAGGTAAGCCCTGACTTTCGCCTTCCTCAAGATCGCTTGCCCGTACAACCGTCCACTTTTTATCACTTTTAAATATTCTTCGGAATGCTTCTTCTTGGTCATCTATATCCACATACCGTAATTTTTTAGCTATCCAGCCCCCAACATTTACGATAAATTTCAGTTTCCACGAGTAAACATCTTTACCGTCACGACTGATATGCCATCCGCAGGAAAAGATGAGCCGGGCATTAGGCTCGGCAAAGTCAAGTACGGCCTGAGCGGTCCCCGATGAATAATTGTTGACTCCCCAGGGAACCAAAACGGTGAGTACTCCGTCACAACCTTTGACCGCTTCTTTAATGACTTTACGATCGTTTGTCATCCCTGGAACGATTGTGATTTGATCCTGAAATCGTTTTAGCTTTCCCACACTTTGCTCTCGGCAAACGCCAACTACTTCATAGTCCCGATCCAGGGCATGCTGAATCATGTACTGTCCAAGCTTTCCCGAAGCACCAATGATACATACCCGATGCATTGTTTTATTCCCGGATTAGTTAAATAACTGTAAAATACTTTTAAACCACTTAGAGCCCTGCATAAACTGCAGGTACTGTTAAGTGCCACTTTTTTTTGGAACTGCTCCGCCGGATTCCTCAAGCTGAATTTGTTTATAAATATAAGATTAACAATAAATGTGAAGCCGGCAAGTAATCGATGAGAAAAATCACGAACTATTGCGATTCATTTCTGCCTGTAGATTAAAAATGGAAGTTTATTTAAAAAAAGATAAACGCGGACTTCTTAAATAAAAAGCACTCCCTATGTAAGATCCATCTCCCATCACCATATTGGCAAGCGAGTTGAAGTTGAATTTATTGGCTGCGAGCGAAA
>DATFLI010000406.1:0-3097 GCA_035267805.1 Balneolaceae bacterium
ACCATTTCCATTTTTTGTGCATACTTGTATGCTTCTGCATATTTTCCCAGGAAAACCAGATTTTCTGACGTTAAAAATAATGACGAAATATCATTGGGGCGTTTATTGTCATATTGCTCTATCAAATCAAGAGCTTTCCCAAATTGAAGATTGAGGGACGCCTGTAGCGATTGATATTTTAACTTATCCACCGGATTGGAGTGGGCAATGGCCTGTTTGATACATTCATTAAACAACACCATTTGCTCCGAATAACTTTTATCCGTTAGTCCGGAGGTCATAGTTGTAGTCGAAAGCTGCAGTCCCCAGAATAAAGCAGCATTGTAGCTGGCTTCCGAAAACTCCGGGTCTATTTTTCTTGCTTTTTCAAAATGGTGGTAAGCATTCAACGGATCCACGTACTGGGAAGCAAGGCCTTTCAGATATTCATTATATGATTCCACAGAGGTCGTTCCGGCCTGAACCATTTTTTTTAACGCCTCGGGTTTCATCGCTGTTTTCAGGGCATTGGCGATTTTGACAGCAATGTCTTGCTGTATCTTAAAGATATCTTTTTCAACCCCGTTGTAGGATTGAGACCATAAATGAATTCCGTCCGAAGCCCGGATCAACTGTACGGTGACCCTGACTTCTTCACCGGCTTTGCGAACCGAACCTTCCAGGATATAAGCCACACCGAGGCTTTTTGCTACCTCTGTGATGTCTTCATTTTTGCCTTTATACGCAAATGAGGCCGTTCGTGAAGCTACTTTAAGATCTGGAGTGCGTACCAGGTCGTTTAAAATTTCTTCGGTCAGCCCGTCCGCGAACCAACCCTGGTCACCCTTGGGACTAAAGTCGGCGAAAGGGAGTACCGCGATGGACTTATCTGCAACCGCAGTAGCTTGAGTTTGTTCTGTATCATTGGCTTTTGCATTAAGGAAGAAAAAACGATCTACCAATAAAAAAATAACAGCCAGCGATAGAGCGATGATAATCACCCGGTTTAACTTCTTACCGGTTTTGGCCGTCATTGATTCAGCTTCGGCTACCTCATCTGTTTTCTTCAACCCTTCAGGAGTCAGCTCAAATGCCCAGGCAATAATCAGGGAAATGGGGAAGCCGATCAGCACTAGGATAATGACAAACTGGGTCGTCCAGGCCGGAAATTTGAACGCCGGAAATACCGAAGTGGCCACCTGGATGATCAGCCATCCGGCAATAGCATAAGCCGTAGCTACTTTAAAGACATTACGGCGTTTGAGTTCGGATACGAGTTTCTTGAAATTCATTAGGTTACGTCATCATTCAATTTAATGATTGAATGTATTGCATCATCCTTTTTCCGGCTTCTTCAAGATTCAACCGCTTTAAAATATTCTTGTATCCAGACTTTTCCCGTAGTGGATCCATTTCCGGACTTGCGACCAAATCAGTTGCCAGATATCCTAAATTTTTAGTATCGATCATCTGGTTAGCATTTGTGTAAAATGATTTTTTATCATGAACAAACCTGGCAGTAATATCTAATCTGTCAATCCCATATTTTTTTACAGAGTCTTTAATATTGGTCCAAACAGAATCCGGCCTGTTAAAAATTTTTAAAGACTTCCTGACCTCATTCATCGCTGCCGCGCTATCACCTTCGAGCACAAATATGCGTATAAGAGACTCATAGTTTTGTAATGAATGGGGATGCAGCTTTAGAACTTTTTTAAACTGTTTTTTTGCTTCGGTATATTTCCGATCGAAAATAAGTTGTCGTCCTAAATCCCATCCGATTATCATGGATAAAGGATCCAGTTCAACGGCATGTTTTGCTGTTTGAACAGCTTTGTTTGTCTCTCCCTGCGTAGCATACCATTCGGCCAGGAATTCATAGGCTGTTGGATAAGTCGGATCATATTTCAAAGCCTTGTCAAATTCTGTTCGTGCGGTTGTCCAGTCATGTTCATAGTTCATGATTGTGTAAGCCAGGGCTGTATGGGCCTGAGCAAGTTTTGGATCTAACTTTAGTGCATTACGTGCCGCTATTTCAGCTAAAGGTAGGGCTCTGGATGGTTCAAGTGTATCATACCAGGCTGCCGGAACTGCATAAGCATTGGCCAAACCTGCCCATGCAGTAGCATAAGTCGAGTCGTGAGATATGGCCTGTTTAAAATAACTGATAGCATGTCGAAGATCCGTTGGTGTTCGCTTATTCCAATAGTGGAGGCCCAGTAAATAGAGATCATGGGCTTTTACATCCGGATCACTAATTGCTTCTTGTTGCCTGTTGCCAACATTAAGCTTTAACTTCAATTCATTAGCAATGGCCTTGCTGATTTCATCTTCAATGGCAAACACATTTTTCAGTTTCCTGTCATAATAATGTGACCAAATATGATAGTCGGTTCTCGAGTTGATGAGTTGAGCGGTGATCCGTACTTCGTCCCCTGCCCGCTGAATACTCCCTTCCAACACATATGCCACATTTAAATCCCGGCCAACCTTGCTGAGATTTTCATTTTTTCCCTTGAAAACAAAAGATGATGTTCTGCCGGGTACTTTTAAACCGGGTATTTGGGCAAGGGCATTTAGGATCTCTTCGGTAATGCCATCGCTAAAATAATCATCGCTCGAGTCATGGCTCATATTAACAAACGGCAAAACAGCCACCGATTTTGCCGGGATGGCTGTACTATCAGTAAATATTTTTCCGGAATGAAGAGATTCCCCTTTAATATTATTACCTGAAAATACCTTATATGCGAGCATAACAACGGCCAGAACAAGCATGATCATGATGGCATAATTCAGGTTTTTGCCGATTTTCCTGCCAGAGGGGGGTACGGCAGGCAGTTCTTCGCTACGCTTAATACCTTCAGGAGTCAGCTCAAATGCCCAGGCAATAATCAGGGAAATAGGAAAACCAATGAGAACCAGGATAATCACAAACTGGGTAGTCCAGACCGGAAATTTAAAAGCAGGAAAAACCGAAGTCACTACCTGGATGATGAGCCAGCCGGCAATAGCATAGGCGGTCGCCACTTTAAAAACATTACGCCGCTTAAGTTCAGATATGAGCTTTTTGATGTTCATAGTCGAGAGACTCAATATTTTTTAAGTCTGAAATCAA
>DATFLI010000407.1:0-9466 GCA_035267805.1 Balneolaceae bacterium
AATATACGCATAAAAGTCGATCAGGCTGGTCAGGTTGTCGAATTGAAGCTCATCATGGACCAGCGAGCGATTGGGGGTAAAACTGAAATTCCAGTTTTGATCATTAAAAAAGAAAAGGGCTGTCTCCTGCGTAGTATTATAAATCGGACGGCGGGATCGAATAATAACCTGTGCATCAAAATTGTAGTTGTCATCCATACTGGTGAGCGTGACCTGGATATCAACGCCAATTTTTTCCTCCTTCTCGAAATTCGCATCGATCCAGTTGTACTGGTTGATATAAGTCTCCAGCTGCTGGGGAAAGTTATCCAAAAAGCCCAGTGAAGTGCTGTTGACCTGACTCCGATCCAGCGTCACATTCGCGTCAATTTCCTGGGCGGCCGCCGGCGTTGGCAATGTTGTCCATAGGACCAGCAATACTGCCCATATGACCGGATTTTTAAAAAAATGAGAAATATTCATTTTGATTCCATAGTTTACTGCCAATAAATAATACATCAAGAGAGATATATGATACGAAAGCTTTGGCAATCTCACAGAAAGTTGTTGGGTTTTTTATGCTTGACTGTTCTGGGGATTCTCACCACTACTCAAAACGTACGGGCACAGGCTGTGATGGGTGCTCGCGAACTGGGCATGGGGCAGGCAACCACCGCCTTGCCTTCTACACAATGGGCCGTCTTTTCTAATCCGGCCCTGATGTCTGAAGATCAAAAGTCGGTCGCTTTTTATGCCGCGCGTTATTTCGGATTATCCGAGATTACCGATATGGCTGCCGCCCTAACCTATCCCACAAACTTGGGCGTAATTGCTGCAGGGATGCACCGATATGGATACGATCTATTCAATAAGAGCCGCCTCAGATTAGGATACAAAAATTCTTTTTTAGGATTTCATTTCGGCGCCGTTCTCAATTACAGCTATATAGTACAAGGCGGAGGATATGGCTCGGCCGGAGCGCTTGGCGTAGACGTCGGGCTGGCGGCACCTATTGTTTCGGGATTATGGATCGGAGCCCACGCAACGAATATCAATCAGCCGAAATACGGTTCACTAAACAACGAAAAGTTGTCACGCCTCCTGAGCGTTGGCCTTTCCTATCAACTTTCAAATATTGCCTTGTTCTCCACGGATATTGTTAAGGATGTGGATTTCCCGATCACGTACCGTGCCGGCGTGGAAGTAAAAGTGATTGGTGACTTGGTGGGTCGAGCAGGCATCACTACAGAGCCACAAACTTTTTCAGCGGGATTTGGGTACCGCAATTCATTCTGGGGCGCCAATGTTGCGGTGCAACGTCATCAGGACAGTGTGTTGGGGTACAGCCCCGCCATCGATTTTAATTTGCGCTGGTAATGTACAGATTAGGCATCTATATACTGATATTCTTCGTTTTTGCACCGGCAATTGCTTTATGCCAGCAGCGAGACTCCACCCGTTCGGAGGTGGAAAATGATCTGGAACAGGCACTGGAAGTCTTCGATCCCCAAAATGCAGACGTCAGCAGCGAACAACTTGCTCAATACTTGCAGGAACTGGCTGCCCATCCGGTAAATATCAATACAGCCGGGGTTAATGAATTGCTGCACATACCTGCACTCAACCTGAAAACTGCGCGGGCGATCATCAAATTCCGCTCGGATGTGAAGCCGTTTGAAACCATTCGGGAGCTTAAAAAAGTGCCGGGTATCGGTCGTGTAACACTTGAAAATGTACATCCCTATGTAACCGTGGGGCGGGGACTTAGTTTAGATCGGTCGCTGTATCTGAATCCTAAATATTGGACCCATGATGGGCATTTACAGGCTTTTTCACGTTATCAGCAGGACATCCAAAAGGCCAAAGGCTTCACCGAGTCACCCGATAACGGGGGTTATACCGGCAGTCGAATCAAGTATTACCAGCGGTTGGGTTACCGGAGTGATCATATTTCGATGAACCTGACCCAGGAAAAAGATCCGGGTGAACAACTGACTTCACCGAACAAGTTCGATCATCAATCGTACCATATGGCACTCCGCGATAATGGAAAATTACAGATGCTCGTCGGTGGTGACTATAGTCTATCATTTGGACAGGGCTTAGTACTGTGGAGCGGGGCAGCGTTCGGCAAAGGCAGTGATGTCATTGGAGGCGTAAATCGTAATGGGCGTGGGATCCATCCCTATACTTCGGCACAGGAGACAAATTATTATCGCGGAGGTGCTATTACCTATGGCGGTAAGCTTCAAGTAACCGGCTTCTTTTCGCACCGCCCGCGCAGTTCCAGCATTATCAATACTGATACGGTACGCTATCCCGGCACTGATGGGTATCATCGTACAAAAAAAGAGCTCAACAAACGACATGATATCCACCAGACGCTGTATGGCGGCCATATCCAGATGGAGCTGCCATTCGGAATCGTAGGCGTTACAGGTTACCGGACCACGTTTGACAAGTATATTCAGGCAAGCGATCAAGCCTATGCCCAATATGATTTTGAGGGACGATCGAATTCCGCTTTAGGCGTCGATTATACCTTTCTTGTGGGGCCTGCGATTATTTTTGGTGAGGCGGGACGTAGTAAAAACGGCGGATACGGTCTTATTTCGGGTATAGAAAGTACTATCGGCGAAAACACTGAAATGACAATAGCCTATCGTAGTTATCAAAAAACATTTCAATCGATACTTGGAAATGGCTTTGGGGAAGGCTCAGGTGAGCCCAAAAATGAGAATGGAGTGTACCTGGGATTACGACAGACCCTTGGCAATCGTATTACGCTTAGTGCCTATATCGATCAATACCGGTTTCCAGGCGCACGTTTTGGAATCAATCAACCCACGCAGGGATATGACTGGCTGGGAAAAGTAGAAGTGGAAATCACCTCCGACCTGGATTTCTATATGCAGCTTCGAAGTAAGATTAAAGAAGATGAATATGAGACGACAGATCTTTATGGCAGAAGTCTTAACCGGCTGGATAAAGCGCAACGAAACAGTTTCCGGGCCAACCTTGAATACTGGGTTAATCCCCAGGCGCGCTTGAGAACACGCGGGGAGATCGTCCGCAATAAACAAGCCGGCAATCATTTTGAGCTGGGGTACTTGGTTTATCAGGATTTGCGGCTGTTAATAAGTACTAAACTCCGTGTTGATGCAAGATTGGCAATGTTTGATACAAAAAATTATGCGACACGTGTTTATGAATTTGAAAACGATCTGCTGTATGTATTTGGCAGTCAGGCGTTGTATGGTAAAGGTCAGCGGATGTACGTGCTCGTAAACTACCAACCGTTCCATTTCCTGGAATTGTGGGGAAAATTTGGGATTACGGTTTATGAAGACCGGCAGGTGATTGGCAGTGGGTTAAATCAGATTATCGGAGACAGTCGCAGTGAAGTTGGTTTCGAAGCCCGATTAAAATTTTAGGTAACTGCGGAGGCTCACTGAGATTATCAATCAAAAGATTCTACATGCTTATCACAATCTCACAGATAAATTTTTCTTAATGGCCTTAACGGTTAAAACTTATGAGTTTGAAAACTGTAGAGTATCAAAGCAAAGCAGGGACTATGAACTTCGTGACGCATTTTAGCTCCCCTGTCATCTCGAATGGAGCCTGCGGAATGAGAGATCTTTGGTGAAAAGGACGAATCCTACTTACAACGATCTCTCCCCGGCGTTCGGAATGACACCCTAAACTAAATGATAAAGAAGCTGTAATCTATGCGGTCAATTTTTATCTCGAATTCACGCTATTTATCAAAAATAATTCTTACTGCCTTCATTATGAGCTTGAGCGCGAAGATTTACTTGTTGAATATGAGAAAGCGCTGCCCTTGGTTTATAAACAAGTACATCTGGAAGTTGATTATCTTATAGATTTAATCCACACAAAAGAGTCGCGGTAACGCGATATATTAAATACGAATCATAAGGATAAATTTGTAAAACTTGCTGTCAATTGGTCATCATTGATAACGGCTAATCTTCCTTTGTTCAACTGAATATTTTATCAAAGGTTTTGTATATTCATCGCCTGACAGACTATTAAAATATTTCCATTCTAACTGAAAAATTTTCATCATATGAAATTTTATGTTTGTATTAAGCAGGTGCCGGATGTGAATGCACCCATACAGATCAAAGACGGCAACCTTATCCAGGATACCGACCGCATGGTCCTTAATGCTTATGATGCTTCCGCCGTTGAAGAAGCGCTGGTTTTGACCGAAAATAACGGTGGAGAAGTTGAGATTGTGCTCGTCGGTCCGGACAAAGCAAAAGAGACGATCCGAAAAGCGTTGGCCATGGGCGCAGACAAAGCTACACATATTAAAACGGCCGGCGACGAAGCGTATGACTCTGCTACATATGCAAAAATCCTTGCAAATTTTTTCAAGGATAAAGAGTACGACATCATCTCGTGCGGCAAGCAGTCGCAGGATACCGATGCGGGGCTGACCGGCGGCATGCTGGCGGAGCACCTTAGCCTGCCCTATGCCACTAATGCGGTAGGACTTGAGATCGAAGGCGGAAACCTGGTGGTAAAACGTCAGGGCGATTCCGGCCAGGAGATCATTGCCCTTCCCACCCCCTGCCTGGTAACCTGCTCGAATGATATGAACGAACCGCGTATCCCCAGCCTAAAAGGTATTATGCAGTCCAAACGCAAGCCGATGGAAACTGTAGAGCTCGGCACGATCGGACTTTCTGAGGATGAGCTTCAGCCTAAGACAAAAGTAACAGGTTATAAAGAAAAACCGGAGCGGGAGCCGGGACAAAAATTCGAGGGAGAACCGGACGAGCTTGCACAAAAAGTGGCCCATCTCCTTGATGAAGAAGCAAATATAATATAAGCTGTCAGCTTTCAACCGTAAGCTATCAGTGCCGTACTGAAAGCTGGTTGCTGACTGCTATCGCTAAGCTCTTTACGAATCACCATTTTGGAAATTGATATAACTAAAAATATTAGCAAATAATTATGAGCACCCTACTAACTCACATCGCCATCAGTGACGGAAAAATTAAGCGTTCATCGCTGGAAGTCCTATCACACCTGCGCAAACAGGCCCAGGAACATGGTCATACAGTCGAAGCAGTGATCATCGATACGAACCCATCCGATTATGTAGAACAGGTCAAAGACTACGGACCTGCAAAAATCTATACAATTGAAGATCCTATTTTCAAAAACCATCAAAACGCTCCGGTGATCGATGCCTTGTCTAAAGTGATGGAGGAAGCTGATCCCTATGTGTTTGCCTTTGCATCCACCGAAAGCACAAAAGATATCCTGGGAGCGCTGGCGGCCCGGCATGATGCGGCCGTGCTATCCGATGTCTCGGCGTTTGAACTAACGGATGACGGAATAAAAGCGACCCGACCGGTAATGGCTGCCAAGATTTTATCCGAAAACGAGGCTACGGGTGAACGAATTCTGGTTTCGGTTCGATCCGGTTCTTACGACCTGGATGAATCAAAAACGGAAAGCGAAGTGGCAGGCATTGACTACAGCGCTGATGAAAGCAAAATAAAGGCGACACTTCGGGATATTCTCGGTTCGTCAGGTGACAAGATTGATCTTTCTGAAGCTGAAATTATCGTATCATCGGGGCGTGGAGCCAAAGATGAAGAAGGCCAAAAACTGGTCCACGAGCTGGCCGACCTGCTGAATGCCGGCGTCGGTGCCTCACGCGCTCTGACCGAAGCCGGGGTTGTGGACCCAAGCCTTCAAATTGGCCAGACGGGTAAGGTTGTATCACCACAATTATATATCGCCATTGGAATTTCCGGGGCTATTCAACATGTTGCAGGCATGTCGAACAGTAAGGTAATTGTAGCCATCAACAAAGATCCCGATGCACCGATTTTCGAGATTGCGGATTATGGTATCGTTGGCGATCTCTACAAGGTGTTACCACCATTTATTGAAGAACTGAAGAAGATAAAATCTTAATTAATTTTGAGTTTTAAATGTTGAATTTTTGATGCAGAACCGAATTCAACATTCAAAATTGATCATTCAAAATTTCTAACTTATGGACGAAAAGTTTGACTGTATAATTGTGGGAGCCGGTATTGCGGGATTGGCAGCAGCTATGATTCTGGCTCGCAATAATATGAAGTTTTTGCTCATCGAGAAGGGTGAATTTTCCGGGGCCAAGAATGTCTCCGGTGGAGTGCTCTGGGGCAGCGACCTAGCCAAACTCGTACCCGAATACTGGAAGGAAGAAGACGGCGGTTGGGAACGTTTCATCAATCATCGCCGGCTGACTTTCATGGATGATCAATCAACCTTTTCGATTGACTTTAAATCCTCGCATTTTAATGAGACGCCCTATTCAGGCGTGGTTGTGCTACGCTCTAAGTTTGATCGCTGGTTGGCCAACAAGGTACAGGAAGCCATCGACAACAGCGACTTTGCCATGGAATCGTTCATCGCCACTAACATAAAGGTGGATGAAGTGCTCATGGAGAATGATAAAGCCGTGGGAATCCGAACCGGGGAAGAGGAGTTTCATGCGGATAGCGTAATCATTGCCGAAGGCGTCAACAATTTACTTACACGTCAAGTGGGCCTGCAAGATGATTATGTGCCTGCCGATCATCTGTTGACCGGTATTAAAGAAGTCATTCGATTTGATCAAAAGGTACTGGAAGATCGCTTTCAACTGAATGGACTCAGCGGAATGTCGAACGAGTTCCTGGGCTATGCTACCGACGGCGTAGAAGGTGGAGGGTTCTTATATACCAACCGCGACACGGTTTCGCTGGGATTAGTAGCCGGCATTAAAGACATGCGAGAAAAGCAAAAAAGTCCTCATGATATTCTGAATCACTTTAAGTCGCACCCGGTTGTGCAGGATATGATTCGAGGCGGAGAGGCGGTGGAATATTCGGCTCATGTGGTTTCTTCCGGTGACAAGCGGGTGATGCCTAAAGAATTATATAAGGATGGGCTGCTGCTCTGCGGCGAATCGGCCAACCTGTTAATGAACGCAGGTAAAGCCATTCAGGGGATGGATTATGCAATGCGGTCCGGCATTCTGGGAGCCGAAACGATTGTTAAAGCAAAAGATCGGGGTGATTATTCTGCCCGGACGATGAGAGAATATAAGCAGGCTTTAGCGGATAGCTACGTGATGAAAGATATCAACAATTTTCAAGATGCCGTGCACATGCTGCACAGTCCGCAGATGTTTAAGGAAGTTCCCAATTTAATCTGCGACTTCGGACGTAAATTTTTCACAATTGATAATGAACCGACGAAAAAATCTCGAGAACTGCTTTCAGAATCCATTAAGGAACATTCTTCCTATTGGGATTTAATGAAATTAGGATTCAAAGGGGCAAAGTCACTTTAAAAACATGTCATCCTGAATTCATTTCAGGATCTGCTGAAATGGATGCTGAATCAAGTTCAGAATGATAAGAGGTTAGTTCAAAAAAAAGAATCTATCATGAAGCTATTGAAACTATCGGAACGGCTGGGCCTGGTCAGCTATCGTAACCAGGCGAAATCAGAAATCAAACCGCATATCCGCGTGGATACGGATATCTGCAATTCCGTTTGCCCACATAAATGTACCACTTATGTATGTCCCGCCAATTGCTATACGATGGATGATGATGGCAAGGTGCATTTCCAGGTTGAGGACTGCATTGAGTGCGGCACGTGTATGTATGCCTGCGACCAGGGTGCGGTGGATTGGAATTATCCTGATCCGGAAACAGGTCGTGGCGTAAATTGGAATTTCGGATAATAATACACCGCCGATCTAGGGGAGCGATGCTACCACGGAGATAGATAATTTAACCTGTGTTTGATATAAGAAATGGCCTGCATAAGTCTCCCCGGAAAAAAACACCTCCCGACCCAATTTGGTCCGAAAACGGGCCCAATTGGCCCACCCTCCTCGAGGAGGGACTTTGGGGCAGCGGCGATCAAAGATTATATCATCTTATCTCGAACTGACGTTTATTTAATCCCGGGTCCAAGATTTTTTCCACCGCTGATTACTTCTCTTTTACCTTTCATGGCCTAAAAAATAAAAAGGCCGCCCTCTGGGACGACCCTTTTACTAATTGCGAATGAATGTTACTTATCCATCGAAGGCTCAAGCTTGATGTCAAGCGTTTTACCTTCTGTGGTTAGTTTTACATCCTTAGTCCATGTTTTATAACCATCCACCTCTACTACGACCGTATATTTGCCGGGTTTCAAATCCTCAAAGCTATACATCCCCTGCTGATCGGTCGTTGCGGTTTCACCTTCCTTTTGAAGTTGAACATCAATTCCGTTCAGGGGTTTCTGCGATGTAGTATTAACCACTTTGCCGGATAATGTTGCCGTTGCAGCCGAATCCGATTCCTGTGCAGTCGCTTGATTTGATATCATGGCAATTCCTAAAATCAATGCAAATGCTGAAAGGAGCATTTTTTTCTTGAATAAATACATGTTGTCTCTGTTTTTTTAATTGTCCTTATTATTTTTGTTGATCTCAATTGATAGAGTTAATCAACTTTTCATCTTTATGTATTGGAGAAGGTATTTTTTTGTTTCTGGCTTTGCGGGCTACAAAACTAATTTGGAGAGAGCAGTGTTAATGTATTGTGCTTTATATGCGTCTGAAGTCCTTATATATTATTTCTTACCCATGGTGCTTTTAACGTTATCCATAAATTCGGTTTCAAAAACAAAATTATAGCCCAATTTAAACCCAATCTTAATGAAATGATTTACACAAAAATTTTTATTTTAATGAAAGAAAATCCCAACCTTTTATAAGTCTATTCTATGAGTACTGATACGTTACAAGAACCTTCCAAGCTAAATTTTTCACTATCCGAAGAACAACAACTTATCCGAGAGAGTGTTAAAGATTTTGTAGAACGTCACGTCGCGCCCAGCGTTAAAGAACGGGATGCAGCCCAAAAATTCCCCCTGGATGTCATAAAAAAGTTGGCCCAACAGGGTTTTATGGGGATGGTGCATCCTGAAAAATATGGGGGCGGTAACGTGGGACATGTGAGTTTTTGTTTGGCAATTGAGGAAATTGCCCGCTGGGATGCTTCGCTGGCATTAACCGTTGCTTCGCATACCTCGCTCGCATCAGGACATATTGCTTTGGCAGCTAATGAATCCCAAAAAGAAAAGTATTTAACCCCTTTGGCTAAGGGCGAAAAACTGGGAGCATGGTGCCTCACCGAACCCGGCTCAGGGAGTGATGCTTCCGGGATGAAAACAACCGCCGTCAAAAAAGGTAATAGATGGGTGTTAAACGGATCCAAAATTTTTATAACTCAAGGATCAGTAGGAGGTATTTATGTGGTGCTGGCTAAAACGGATCCCAAAAAAGGAACGAAAGGCATCAGTGCATTTATTGTTGAACGTGATTGGGATGGCGTAGAACCGGGGAATAAAATGGAAAAGCTAGGAATGAATTCCAGCGATACCACGGAGGTCCATTTTGAGAATG
>DATFLI010000408.1:0-3514 GCA_035267805.1 Balneolaceae bacterium
CTACGACGCTGGCTGAGATGGTCATGTTTTCAGGAAAAGGTGCTGAGGTCTCGTTGGATAAATTAGGCGAAAATAAATATGAGGTGCTTTACAGTGAAGCCCAATCCGGTGTTGTAATCACATGTAATCCTGAGCAGCAGGATGTCCTGGAAGCCCATTTTTCGAAGAATGACGTTCCTTATGTAGAGATTGGTCTGGTCAACCCATCTCCAAAATTGGAAGTTACCGGATTACTGGAGTTGTCTCTTGATGAAATGAGTGCTATTTATGACAACGTAATCGAATCGGCGATGCAAAAAAAATAGTAGAGAAAACCATCCGCTTCATGTTGAATCCCGACAATAAACCGGGGCGGGTTTGATTCAGCATCTTTGCTGATATGACTTGAAAGCTATATGCCTTTTATTAGAATGAACGAAATTCAGGCCATTCGAATTAACAGCTATTCAATAATAAACAGATCCGGCAATTTTTTGGATCTGTGCTAATCTTTGACAAAACAAATGATGAAAGACAAGATTATACTTATTGTTGGTGGTTCAGGCGGAATCGGCAGAGCTTGTGGACGTGTATTTGCGCGAGCAGGGGCAAAAGTTGTGTTAGCTGCACGAAATCAGGGTAAAGCCGAATCTGTTGCTAAAGAAATAAATGATAATGGAGGAGAGGCTTACGTAATAGGAGTAGATGTCACGGATTTGGCTTCCGTCTCAAAGATGACGCGTGAAGTCATAGAAGATTTGGGTCCTATTGATGTTTTGGTTAATGCTTTTGGGATGGCCGTTATGCAACCGCTGTTGGATATCAAACCGGCTGATGCAAAAGAGATGCTGGATGTGAACGTCTATGGTACTTTCCTGGTGACCCAAACGGTTGTTCGCTATATGGCAACCGAGAAAAAGGGACAGGTTATCATGTTTCCCGGCAGTGTCGGGAAGTATCCCATGAAAAATTCATCTGTTTATTCGGCTTCCAAATTTGCTATCACCGGATTTACTAAATCTCTCACTGAAGAACACAAGCGGAGCGGCATAAAATTTACGCTGATGCATCTCGGCGGCGTGAATACGGATCTGTGGGATGCTACTACCGTGGATATGCGCGTTCAGAGAGAGAAAATGTTGTCAACCGAAGAAGTTGCCAAGGCCGTATATTATGCTGCCAATCAACCTGAAGGATCCGTGCTGAATGAGGTTGTTATCCAGCCGGAATCTCATCAAATGATTTAATTATAAAGCCAGCTAGAAGCTGGTGCCTTCCCGGTCGCGAAGGTATCCTTCCTCAGCCATTTGTCGCCCCATCTCGTCGTAAGCTTCAATTGACTCGGGGGCTTCTGTGCCCAATCCATCCACATAGCGATTATACATGCAGAATGTTGCAGCTATAAGTACAGTATCGTGAAGCTCCCGGTCAGTGGCTCCGGCTTCACGGGCTTTTTCGATGTCTTCCGGAGTGACCTCTTTGCCGCTTTTTTGAACCTTCTTTGCAACATTGAGGAGAGCCCGCAACTTGGCAGGAATATCCGTCTTTTGAAAGTCATTCTTGATTTCATCAATTAATGATAAATCGCCTCCGAAGTGATGTGCTGCCGAAGCCCCGTGAGAAGTGTGGCAGAAATGGCATTTGTTATGATAGGATACATAAGAGGCAATGGTTTCTCGTTCCCCTTTGGTTAGGGGAGAGGGGCCCTGCAATAACGTTTCTGCCAATTGAAGAAGTGGTTTAGCTGTTTCCGGGTTGTATTCGAGTAGTCCTACAATTCCCGGAAAATTATTTCCTAATTCGATATAAGCCATAATATACCTTCCTGAATTTATTTGTAACAGTAATTAAGATACTGCTATTTACATTATTACGAGTATAACTTCAATAGCACCAATAAATTCAGGTGAATAAAATCAGTATTATAAAATCAACCGAATGTTATGACACTACTTGGCAGGAGCCATTTTTGTTTCTTTTAAAGCGGGACACTTTTCCATTGCCGATTTTACGGAACGTTCGATAATATCAATACCTTCATCAACATGTTCTTTCTTAACAGTCAAGGGCGGACGGAAACGGATGCTGCGGGTACCGCAACCCAGGATCAGCAGGTTATTATTAATGCATTCTTTAAGAACCTGGTCGCGTGAATGGGTATCGGGCAAATCAATAGCACAGAAAAGTCCTTTACCCCTGGGGTTTGTCACATACTCAAATTCATCCGTCAGGTTATGGATCTTTTCCTGCAGATATTTTCCAACGGTAGCAGCATTTTCTACTAAATTCTCTTCTTCTATGATTTCCAGGATTCGGCCGGCCCGAACCATATCAACCAAATTGCCGCCCCAGGTAGAATTGATACGTGAAGAAACATGGAAGCAATTTGTTTCAATCTCGTCGACCCGTTTGCCGGCCAGGATTCCGCAAGTTTGCATTTTTTTACCGAACGCCATGATGTCGGGTTTGACGTAATGTTCATGAGCCCAAAATTTTCCGGTTAGGCCAACGCCGGTTTGAACTTCATCGTAGATAAGCAAGGCTTCGTGTTCATCGGCAAGCTCACGCAAGGCCTGGTGGAATTCGAGTCGAAAATGATTGTCGCCACCTTCGCCCTGTATGGGTTCGATAATGATGCAGGCAATGTCATCCTTATACATTTCAAAATAGCGCTCGGCTTGTGCAATTGCTTTACGTTCTTTTTCTTCAACCGCATTAATATGCTCCGGGGTTTCGGGATAAGTCATCGCCGGATTCAAGACCCGAGGCCAATCGAATTTGGTAAAATATTTCGTTTTGTTGGGCAAGGTATTGGTCAGAGATAATGTGTAGCCCGATCTGCCGTGGAATGCCTGATCAAAATGCATCACTTTATGGCCTTTTTCCTCGCGATATCCCTTCTCGAAATTCTTTTGGACTTTCCAGTCGAAAGCTACTTTCAGTGCATTTTCTACAGCGAGTGCCCCGCCTGAAATGAAAAATGCGTGCGGCAGATAATCAGGTATGCCGACGCGATCGAAATTCTCTACGAATTCGGCCAGTTCTTCGGTGTAAACATCAGAGTTGGATGGTTTATTGACCGCCGCTTTTCCTATTTTTTGAATAAAATCATCATTGGCCAGCTTCGGATGGTTCATCCCCAGTGGGTTGGATGCAAAGAAGGTGAAGAAATCAAGATACCGCTTACCGCTTTTGGCATCGTAAATATATGCCGTGTTGCTTTTTTCCAAATCCAGAACAATGTCATAACCATCGGTGAGCATGTGTTTGTTAAGAACATCGTGAACTTCCTGGGGATCTACTTTAGTATGTATGGCCATAGTTGAAATAAAGATTAAATTCGCTTTGTTTTTTGAACTTATTTATAGGTTAAATAATTCAAGGAAAGAATTCGCAATTTACTATTGACAAGTACCCTTTTCAAGCCTTATTATAGGTGACTCACATCGCGGGGTGGAGCAGCTGGTAGCTCGTCGGGCTCATAACCCGAAGGTCGCAGGTTCGAATCCTGCCCCCGCCACTACCAAAGCGGCTT
>DATFLI010000409.1:0-10343 GCA_035267805.1 Balneolaceae bacterium
GCCTAGGAGCAAACCGTTAAGTGATTTCGACATTCCTACCGCAATAATTCCACCAACGATAACAGCGATAGCTAAAATCCACAGACGATTCAATGGCACACCGCCTAAGCTGCCGAATGTCCAAATCAGGTAGTCGCGAATCTGCTCAGGCTGACTGAAATACTGCCAGATGCTCACCATCGCGATGGTAATATTGCCGATCATCAATCCGATAATTAACAGCGTGACGTTATCACGAACTTTCAGGGAGATTAGCAGAATCAGTAACAGAACGGCCGCGGAACCGAGACTTGCGGCTCCAACAATGATCCAGCTGCCTAATGCGGAAAGCTGTTGTATAGCAAAAATACTTGTGATAGTACCGGCGGCCAGCATTACTATTGCGACACCAAGACTGGCCCCGGAGGTAATCCCCAATACCGATGGTCCTGCCAATGGGTTTCGGAAAAACGTTTGCATCTGAAGGCCTCCGACCGATAACGCGCTGCCTGCCAGAATAGCTGTCAATGCCCGCGGTATTCGAATATTTATAATAATTTTTTGCCAAGCGAGATGTCCGGTCTGCCCACCGATCAAAATTTTCAGAATGTCACCGACGGGGATATCCACTGAGCCCAGCATCAGGTTTAAAAAGAAAAAGATCATGACGCCCCCAAGCAAAAATCCGAGATAAAGCGGACGCATACCCGTTCTTCTTTGTTCTGAAATATGTTCTTTTTGGGAATCCCTCATTGAACTTTCCGGTAATAATAATATTGATGATTGGGAAGCCGGGCCGGATGGAAAATTTTAACAAGATCAGCAAGTACGCGATCGGGATGCACGACACCTGATTCCCAAAAATCATTGCCTCCGGTAGAACTCATACGCCGGTTGTTGTTGTAAATTTTACCGGTTTTAAAAGGTTTAAAATCTTTGAAGCGAGAATCCTTTGCCAAAAGATCTTTCTTAGTCTTTGCCGCGCCGGGATTGATCCAAACATCCGCTTTTAGACCAAGTTGGTAAACGACTTCAAAATCCTTGCGCATACCACCGGTCTGATCGGAATCCGACCAGGGATAGTTGGCTCCCGCATCCCTAAAAAAAGTAGCATTATAACTGTCACCTCCCGGAACAAACCACGCCCCCTTGTAGGGCATATTGGCAATAACCAGCGGTCTCTTACCAAGGCTATCAACCGAGGCCTTTAATTGGTTGTATCGTTGGGCAATCCCCGAAAACTTCTCGTTAGCTACTTTTTCTTTATTGAGTAAAGCAGCCATAACCTTAACCCATTCGGCCTTTCCCAGCGGTGTGGTCTCCAGCCAGTCGGCGTTAACCAGTATATGGATGCCCGTCCCCCTCAGAATCTTATAATTATCCAATTGAGAGGCTTGTCCCCCCGGGACCATCACAATATCCGGTTGCATATTTAACGCCACTTCTTTGTTAAATTGTCCCATCGGAAAGCTGCTGATCTTTCCCTTTTTTAGCATATCCCTAACTTGAGAATTATATACGTATTTAGCTCCGACAACTCCCTTAAGGATATCTGTAGCGTTCAACATTTCGGTCAGGGCCACATGTGTGGTAGAGGTAGCAATCATGCTTTTTATAGGAATGGGGATCTTGCGAGCATTCGGTACGCTAATCTTATCCGTTAATTTTCTTGGGACCAAGGCATATCGAAGGGTATTCATTTGGCTTTGTGAAGGATTCAGTACTTCGAGAAGCTTGTAATCCTTGTGGTAGGTGATACGAAAACCCTTTGCATATTTGGCATGAACCTGATTCGGAAAAGAAACAGTCTTTATCTTTTGCGGAGTCACCTGTTGCTTATTTGATGAAGACCGACAGGCAGTAGTCCCAAACATCAAAATGCCTACACACAAACAGGCATAAAAAAGGGAATGGAAAAATCGTTTTACAGTCATTGGTGCAGCTTTTCTCCCGAAAGCTTTTCCTCATCAATGCAGGCAGGTCTTCTGGCTCACTCAACTTCGATTTCCTTCCCGTCCAGACAATTATCGGGACAGTGGTATGACAAGATCGAAACTTCAAAGAGTTTACAGCAGCGGGGACTGCTCCGGATTATCCAAAAATTCAGGATCACCGGATTCCCGTTTTAACCGTTTTCCAAAATCAGAAATACGGACCTGTATTAAATCAGTAGGTTAACGTTTTGTTCAACTCCATAATGATAATGGTATTCAGTATCAGAAGCCAATCTAGTTTAATCAGTACGGATTCTATCCTGCTCTATTCGTCCCATTAATCCAATCAGAAATGCGAACATGGGCATTAACTTTTACGGCTATCCTGACTAAAAATATGTTTCTAACTCGAACTATATCGCAACCTTTTTTTTATACGGACGTAACGATAGATAAATAATTTTAACCGGTGAAACTTTAAATCGGGATTTCACACTATGAAAAATTTAGCCAGATGGATTGTGTTGGGGGCTTTATCTTCGACAGTTATTTTCACCTCTTCTTGTAGCTCGGAAATGCAATCTAAAAGCTTGAGTGATAAAGACTCCACCACTGCTATCCCGGTAGAGGCCGCCAATGTGCATACCGGGAATATTTCAGCATACTATTCCAGTACGGCTACGTTGGAAGCTGAGCAAGAAGCGATGGTCGTTGCCAAAGTTAAAGGCCTTGTCAAAAATTTGGCTGTTGAAGAGGGGGACTATGTTAAAGCCGGCGATATTCTGGCTACCCTGGAAGACGAACAGCTGGTGCTGGAGGCTCGAAGAGCCAAAGCTACAACAGATCGACTGAATAATGATCTGAAAAGAAAAGAAGAATTATTCAAAAAGAATCTGATCAGTGCCCAGGAATTTGAAAGTGCTAAGTATGACTTTCAGGCCCAGAAATCAGCTTACGAGCTGGCGAAACTACAGGTGGAATATTCCAAAATAAAGGCCCCGATAAGCGGTGTGATTTCCGATCGGTTAATCAAAGTCGGTAATATGATTGATGTAAACCAACAGGTATTCAAGATTACTGATTTTGATCCTTTGCTAGCTGTTTTAAATGTGCCGGAACATGAGTTAAGCAAACTTAAAACAGGACAACAAACGCTCATTCAAGTAGACGCTGTGCAAGAAAAAACATTCCGGGGACAGGTTCTTCGGATAAGTCCCATCGTCAATCCCGAAACCGGGACTTTTGAAGTGACCCTCTCGATCAAGGATGAATCAAGACAACTCAAGCCGGGGATGTTCGGACGTGTCCGCATCGTTTACGATACACATGAAAATGCGCTCATGATTCCCAAAAATGCCGTAATGACGGAAGATGGAATCAGCAGCGTGTATGTAATCAGCAAGAAACTGGCTTACCGCAGACCCGTCAATACGGGTTACGTAAACGGAAACGATATTGAAATCCTGAAAGGCCTATCTGCTGCAGATACGGTTGTCACCATTGGGCAGAGCAGTCTTCAGGATAGTGCCCTGGTAGAAGTTGTATCCTTCTAGAAGACATTTCAGGTAAAAATTCGGATTAATCCACCAACTATTAAGGGGATATAAATTATGAGTTTGATCGATTTCTCTATCCGGCGCAAGGTAACCGTAAGCATGTTTACGATTGGGATCATTCTGTTCGGTTTTGTATCTCTTAGCCGACTAAAGATCAACTTGCTTCCCGAGCTTAGCTATCCGACGCTTACAGTCCGTACCGAATTTGAAGGAGCCGCTCCGGCAGAAGTTGAAAACCTGGTTTCCAAACCGGTAGAAGAAGCTCTCGGCGTCGTTAAGAATGTGCAACAAGTTCGCTCGATTTCCAGGGCCGGTCAATCGGATGTAACACTCGAATTTGCATGGGGCACGGATATGGATTTTGCCAGCGTGGATGTTCGTGAAAAACTTGATGCCCTTCAACTTCCCCTCGAAGTCGACCGTCCTGTGATTTTGCATTTCGACCCGACGCTTGATCCTATTATGCGTTATGCCTTTTTCGTTAAAGACAAGCAGCCGGATAATGCCCAAAAGGTGGATCTGGTTAACTACAGCGATCAGAATTCCCAAGATGAACAGATAGAAAAACTAAAAAAGCTGCGTCGTATTGCCGACGAACAAATCAAGAAAGAGCTGCAATCTGCTGATGGGGTGGCTTCCGTAAAAATAAGCGGTGGACTGGAAGATGAAATAGAAGTGGCCATCAACCAGGATCGACTGGCGCATTTAAACATCCCTATAGAACAAGTTACGCAGGTTCTCAAGGCCGAGAATGTGAACCTTTCGGGCGGTCGCCTGGAAGAGGGAACCCAACAGTATTTAGTGCGAACACTCAATCAATTCCAGACCGTCGATAATATACGCAATGTGGTTGTCGCTACCAGAAACGGAACGCCCGTCTATTTAAAAGATCTGGCTGATATCTCACAGGGATACAAAGAGCGTGAGGCCATTACAAGGCTCAATGGACAGGAAGCAGTAGAAATTGCTATTTACAAAGAAGGTGATGCCAATACGGTAAATGTGGCAAAAAATGTAGAAACCGAGATGAAGAATGTGAATAAACATCTGCCGGCAGGGATGGCTATCACCAAAGTATATGATCAATCGACATTTATATCATCAGCGGTCAATGAGGTGGTCAATGCGGGGATTATTGGCAGCATTCTGGCAATAATCATATTGTATCTGTTCCTTAGAAATTTCTGGGCGACTGTTATCATTTCACTATCCATTCCTGTTTCTGTTATCGCCACGTTTAACCTGATGTACGGCAATGACATCACGCTTAATATCATGTCTTTAGGTGGAATTGCTTTGGGTATTGGGATGCTGGTAGATAACTCGATTGTTGTACTGGAAAATATATCAAGACATCGGAACATGGGGAAAAACGTTTTGCAAGCTGCCAAAGACGGAGCCGGTGAGGTAGGTACCGCTGTCATTGCCTCTACACTGACGACCATCGCAGTATTCTTTCCGCTTGTTTTCGTACACGGTATTGCCGGACAACTTTTCAGGGATCAAGCTCTTACCGTAACATTTTCTCTGCTGGCATCGCTGGTCGTTGCAATCACATTGATCCCTATGCTGTCATCATTGGCGGGACGCAAAGAATCCATCATCGAAAAAACCGAACGACACGAACCCAAAACTAAAGTAGGCAGGTGGATGCGAGCCTCAAGGATCTTTGTATTTGAGACCATTCCGAGTAAAATTATTCACTTGTTCACAATCATTTTCCAAGGCATCAGCAAAGGTATCTTATTTGTTTTAAACCCCCTCTTGAACACTTTTGAGAAAGGTTATACCAAGATTGAAGACGGTTATCCCAGTGTACTCCAATGGGCTCTCAAACATCGTTTTTCTGTAATTTCTTTCGCCTTTCTGTCGCTACTCGGATCTCTGTTGCTGGTACCTCAGTTAGGGATGGAACTGATCCCCAGCCTATCCCAAGGCGAATTTAACGTTGAATTTCAATTGCCCCCTGGAACTCCCATCGAACAAACCGACCGCGCCTTGAAAACGGTTCAACGTGCAGCAGAACAGGTTAAGTCCGTCCATACTACTTTTGCGGTGGCCGGTACCGGCAACAAGATGACAGCCAATCCCAATGAAGGCGGCGAAAACTGGGGAGAAATGAATGTTGAATTACATAAAGGCGCCGGGCGATCACTCGAAGAAAGCACAATGAATAATCTGCGTACCGATCTGCAACGTATCCCCGGCCTGGAGTACAAATTCTCACGTCCTGCCCTCTTCACTTTCGAAACTCCGGTAGAAATTGAAGTCTCCGGGTATAATATGAATGACCTCAAAAAAGTAAGCGATCAAATCATGCAAAAGATGCGCATGAACAATCGTTTTGCCGATGTCAAATCCACGATGGAACAAGGAAGCCCGGAAATCCAAATAACATTTGATCGCCCGAAAGCGGCAGCTCTCGGACTGCAAGTCCACGATGTGGCAAATCTGGTTGTAAGTAAAGTTCGTGGTGATGTAGCTACCCGTTACTCCTGGAGAGACCGTAAGATTGATGTTCTCGTACGTGCTAAAAAGCAAGATCGTTCCTCCGTTTCTGATATTCAGAATCTAATTGTCAATCCGAACAGCAAATCGCCAATTCCTCTTTCCAGTATTGCCGATATTCATGTAACAACCGGCCCCAGTGAAATTCGGCGGGTGGACCAGCAGCGGGTGGCTATCGTCTCTGCCAATCTCAATTATGGGGATTTGGCTACGGCCGCCGATGAAATACAAAAGATTATAGACCATACCGCTATTCCAACCGGGTTGATGGCACAGGTTACAGGTCAGAATAAGGAAATGGCAGCTTCGTTTAAGTCGCTTATTTTCGCACTCACTTTAGCCGTATTTTTGGTTTACCTCGTGATGGCTTCGCAATTCGAATCGCTGCTGCATCCGTTTATCATTCTATTTACAATCCCATTGGCTTTGGTTGGTGCTATACTCGGACTCTGGGTTACCGGCTCATCGATCAGTGTGGTTGTCTTCATCGGCTTGATCCTGCTGGCCGGCATCGTGGTAAATAATGCAATTGTGCTGATTGATCTTATCAACCAGATGCGGGCTCGCGGTACCAACAAAATCAGGGCTATTCTGGAAGGCGGAAAATCGCGACTGCGCCCCATCCTGATGACTACACTTACTACCACACTCGGCTTGTTACCGCTGGCTATCGGGATTGGCGACGGTGCCGAGCTCCGGGCTCCCATGGCTATAACCGTCATATCCGGCCTGGTGTTTTCAACCATGCTTACGCTCATCGTCATCCCGGTTGTATACGCTATTATGGACCGCAAAGTCTACAAACAGCCGGAAGTATCTTTGGGACAAAGATCGGATGAAGGAGGTTCCTCATGAAGTTAACGGATATCTCCCTTCGTCGCCCGGTCACTACGATTATGATATTTATCAGTTTCCTGGTTATTGGGATTATAGCAAGCCGGCTGGTTCCACTGGAGTATTTCCCGGATATCTCATATCCCGGCGCTTATATAGCTGTACCCTATACCAACTCTACACCTGAAGAAGTTGAGAGAACCATCACGCGTCCTATCGAAGAGGCCCTGGCTACCATCGGGGGAATTAAACGAATGAATTCAAGCTCAAGTGAGAATCAGGCCGGTATTTTCGTAGAGTTTGAGATGGGCACCGATATCAGTTTAAAATCGCTGGAGATCAAAGAGAAAATTGACGGCATTCGCGATCAACTGCCGGATGATATGGAGCGATTCCATATCAATAAATTTTCCGCGCAGGATATCCCGATGATGAATTTGCGGATCTCCGGTAATCGCGACCTTTCCAATGCTTATGACCTGCTGGATCGTAATCTCAAGCGGCGTATAGAACGCATCAATGGAGTTGCCAAGGTAGATCTGTATGGGGTTGAGAAAAAACAAATTCGTATCGAGTTGATCCCGCAGCGAGTGGAATCACACAATGTAGATCTCAACCAGCTGACCCAAACGCTGCGCGGCAGCAACTTTTCGCTGTCGGCCGGCAAAATTGACGACTCGGGTAAACGCTTTTTGGTCCGTCCCACCGGTGAAATTACCACGCCTGCCGAGTTTGCCAACCTCATCATAGGTCCCCACCATTTAAGACTCGGCGATATTGCAAATGTAGCTTACGGGACACCGGATCGTGAATACGGTCGCCATCTCGATCAAAAATATGCGATCGGACTCGATGTTTATAAAGAATCCGGCGCCAACACCGTTGAGGTGGCCGACCGCGTTCTGGCCGAAATTGACAAAGTGAACAAGCTGCCGGAAATGCACGGCATTAATATCTATGAGATGAACAATCAGGCGGCGGGCATCATCAGTTCCCTTTCGGAGTTGCTAAAATCCGGCCTGCTGGGAGCCTTCTTTTCTATCTTAATTCTCTACTTGTTTTTAAGACGGATCAGTACCACACTCATTGTAGCACTGGCTGTTCCTTTTTCTTTAATCGTCACACTGGGACTTCTTTATTTTATGGGACTTAGCCTCAACATCCTTTCCATGATGGGATTGATGCTGGCTGTAGGGATGCTCGTTGATAACGCTGTGGTGGTTACCGAAAATATCCATCGCAATCAAAACCTGATGGATGATAAGACCGAAGCGGTTAAGCTGGGCGTTAAACAGGTTGCAATGGCCGTAACTGCCGGCACACTTACGACGGTGATTGTATTCCTGCCCAACATTATCAGTAAGCAATCGATGATAGCCGTACAATTGTATCATGTGGCTATCACAATCATTTTGGCACTTTCGGCCTCCCTGCTTATTTCATTAACGGTTATACCGCTTCTAACTTCACGTATAAAACCGCCTCAAAAAACAAAGAAAAAGCATTTTATCGACCGCCTGGAAAATGTCTATGCAGCTACTCTGAATTGGCTCCTGAAACGACGGTATGTTTCCGTATTTATGATTTTGGGGACACTGATTAGTGTTGCCATACCCATGAAATTTACTCACATCGATATGTTCCCCTCCTCCGAATCTAGGGAACTGTACCTGCACTACAATTTGAATGACAACTATACCCTCGACCGAGTTGAAAAATCGGTAAGCAAAGTTGAAAAATATCTCTATGACAACAAAAAGAAATTCGAAATAGACGCCGTATATTCCTATTACGAACCCGGTAGTGCCATGTCGACAATTTTGCTTACGGATGATGATGAAGCCGAAAAAGATGTAAAAACCATCAAAAAAGAGATCGCCGGGCATCTTCCCAAGTTGGCAATTGGTTCTCCGTCGTTTGAATACCGCGATCGTACGGGGGGAGACAAACTCCGGGTGTTTGTCATTGGGGAATCCTCTGAAGTACTTACGAATCTGGCAAATGAAATCGTGCGGCGTTTGAAAAATGTACCCGGATTGTCCGATGTTCGTTCCGAAGCAGAAACGGGCACCGAAGAAGTGCAGGTAGTTGTGGATCGGGAGAGGGCGCGGAGTATGAATGTTTCGAGCGAGCAAGTGGCAGATTTAATTTCCAATTCCATGCGTGGGATTAATTTACGTCGGGTACGGGGGGAACGGGGAGAGACCGATGTGGTATTGGCCCTTCGAAAGGCTGATCGAAAGAATTTGGATGACCTGATGAAGCTGCCTGTTAATATCGGGAATAACAGATCTGTAAAGCTGGCAACGCTGGCCGACTACCGTATTAGCACAGGACCGCGGACTATCCAGAGAGAGAATCGACAAACATCGTTGGGTATCACTATAAACCTGGACGGCATGACGATGGATAAGGCCAAGAAGCGAATATTCCCGATCATGGATCAGATTAATTACCCGGCAGGTTATGGATGGAGCCAGGGACGCAGTTTCCAGGAAGACAAGGAAGCGATGGACGAGATGCTTGTAAATATGTTCCTGGCCATGTTCCTTATTTACCTGGTGATGGCTTCTCTATTTGAGTCTGTACTTTTCCCGTCAAGTATCATAACCTCCATATTCTTTGGCGTGGTCGGGGTATTTTGGTTCTTCTTTGTCACCGGAACTACTTTTTCATTTATGGCAATGATCGGTATTCTTATCTTGATGGGTATTGTTGTCAATAATGGCATTGTGCTCATCGATCACATTCACCAGTTACGCTTGTCGGGCCTATCACGGATGGAAGCAATCATCAAAGGCGGCAAAGATCGTATGCGCCCGATTCTGATGACAGCGGGCACAACTGTTCTCGGCTTGCTTCCATTATGTTTTGGCACTACACAAATTGGCGGTGATGGTCCTCCCTATTTTCCGATGGCTCGAGCTATTGTCGGGGGGCTTACATTCTCAACCCTGATTACATTGATAATGTTGCCGGCTATCTACCTCATACTCGATGACATCAAACGCTGGGGCAGCCGTGTTTGGCAAGCCGGACGTAATCAATAGATTGAAGGATAACCGCCCTACCTGGATAACTACACATCCCATATCCATATCTTTGGATTTCAAAAGCGGAACAGATGTTGTACTTTTGTTCTTTTGAATCATCCACATACCAAGTATGACCAAAAACGCTTTTACCTACCAAGAGAATTTTAAAATCAGGGCTTCCGAGATTGACTCTAATCAAAAAGCGACACTTCCGGCTATTTGTAACTTGTTGCAGGAGATTGCCGGCAATCACGCCCAGAAACTGCATTTTGATATTACGGATCTTCAGGAAAACAAATTGACTTGGGTGCTCCATCGTTTGGTTGTTAAGATGGATAGATTTCCAGACTGGAGAGAAACAATTACGGTAAAAACATGGCCTTCAAGCGGAGATGGACTGCGTGCTTATCGCGATTTCCAAATTCTTGATGCCGAAGAAAACGTCATCGGAAAATCACTTAGTTACTGGCTGATGATGAATATTGAAAGCCGGCGCC